>NZ_JAKUMP010000023.1:0-63136 GCF_026341415.1 Pseudomonas sp. MCal1 | reverse complement strand
GCGCGGTCCCATGGGAACTCGCACTTCACCCGGCCAAACTCATCGCAATAGATCTCTTCGCCGACCGGCCCGGTGACCCGGGCGGTCTGACTGACCAGCGGACGACGAGGTGCCGGCAGCGGTGGCCGGAACACCACCTCGGCAGGGATGACGCTGAAGGTATTGCGATAACCCTGGGTGAAACCGTCGGTGTCTTTCGCATCGCTGGTGACCGATTCTTCAAGCACCTGGGGCTGACGCCCCTCGTGGGAAACGCTGAGCAACAGCCACAGGTCGTTGCAGTGTTGGCGCGGGTGTTCGGCCAGTTCAAAGAGATGGCCGCTGCGCAGGTTGGCTTGATCGCTCTCTCCTTCACCCAGCTCATAGTCGGCGCGAGAGCGCTCCAGCGCCTGCCGTGCGAGCTGCTTGCCGCGTCTTTCGTTCTCGATCAACAGCGGATAGCAGTAATCCTCCAGCACCGGAGTGAAATCGGCGGTAAAGCGACTCTCGACCAGCAGGCTCGGGCGCTTGAGGTCATAGTCGCGGCGCACGACCGTGCTGGTGCGGGTGCCGGTACGAATGCTGAAACGGCTGACCACCGAGTGCTCGGCCACCATGCCGGAGTCCTGCCGATAGGGCGTGGCGCCAAGCTTGGGTAAAAACACCTGGTCATCGGTGAAGACCAGCAGATGCCCGTCCACCGAGTGCTGGTGATGCCAGGCGATACCGTCCTCGGCGCACAGGCGCTGGATGAACTCCAGATCGGATTCGCCGTACTGGGTGCAGTAATCACGGGGCGGATTCGCCGCGACATGAAAGCCGAAGGCATCCGCTTGAATGCCGTGCCCCTTGAGCACCTGCGCGATGATCTGCGGCACCGTACGCTGCTGGAAAATCCGCTGATCACGACTGAACTGCAAGTAGTGCAGCGCCGGCACCAGTGTCAGGTGGTAGCGGGTCAGACGCTTGCCCGACTCACCCGCCAACACATCCTCGATATGTCCGTGAATGCCTTCGCCGTTGTGGCCAAACTGCAGAAACGCGGGCCGGGCAAGCAAGCTTTCCAGATCGAAATCCGGGTGTTCGCTGACCAGTTCAATGTGAATGCCGTAGAGGGTGCTGATCGCTTCGGTGCCGCTGAAGGCCAGGACCTTGAAGTCGTGGCGGATCGCAGGAATCTGCAACACGAAATGCGCCGCATTGGCCGACCGGAACATACGCTTATCCTTAAGCAAAGAGGAAAAGAGCGCGATGTCCAAACCGTCCGTGGTTCGTGCTCGCGAGAATTGGCGGGCACGCTACCAAGAGCGCTTTGCGGGTAATGTAGGCAGTTTCTTCAAATGGAGTGGGAAAGGTCGCTTATGCGCGATGCCCTGCTCAACAACGCTCCTTGAATGCAGGGCACAGGGCACAAAAAAGCCGACATCACTGTCGGCTTTTTTGGATCACTGTTTCGGCGCGGGCGCCGGTGCAGTGGCCGGTGCAGCAGGCGCCGTGGCTGGCGCCGCGCTGCCCGGTTCGGTCGGTTTCGGCAGCGGGTCGTCGAACAGGTTCAGCCGTTCGCGCAACTCGTGGGCCGGCACCGGTTGCTGATCCGCCGGCAAGGCGTTCGGGTCGACCGGGGAGGCCGGAGCCGCGCCGTTCTGACCTTGCTCTGCCGGTTTTGCGGCATCGGCACCTTGCGCACCTTCGATGGCCGCCTGGGCTTTTTTGGTCAACACCACGATGTCGATGCGGCGGTTGACCGGGTTGAACGGGTTCTCCTTGTCAAACAGCGCCGACGAGGCGTAACCCACCACGCGAGCCACTTGAGCGTCCGGATAACTGCCTGCCACCAGTGCCCGCCGCGCGGCGTTGGCACGGTTGGCCGAAAGCTCCCAGTTGCCGAAGTCGCCGTTGCCCACGTAAGGCTTGGCATCGGTGTGGCCGCTGATGCTGATTTTGTTCGGCACCGCTTTGATGGTGTCGGCCATGGCCAGCAGGATGTCTTCGAAGTATGGCTTCAGGCGTGCAGAACCGGAGTCGAACATCGGCCGGTTCTCGGCGTCCATGATCTGGATGCGCAAGCCGTTCGGCGTGATTTCGAACAGGATCTGGTCCTTGAATTTCTGCAGCTGCGGGTTCTCGTCGACCTTGTTCTGCAGTTCTTGCAGCAGCAGCTCCAGGCGTTCCTTCTCGACCTGCTCGGCCATGCCTTCGACCTGATCGGTGTCGACCGTGACCTTGTCCGGTTGCGGCTGAGACTTCACTTCAGGGTTGAGGGTGTTTTCCGGCGCCAGGGTCGGCGTGCCGCCCAGATCGATGATGTACGGCGTACCGCTCTCGGAAAAACCGACCGGGTCCTTGAAGTAACCGGCGATGGCGATCTTCTGCTCCGGGGTCGCGGTGGACAGCAGCCACAACACCAGGAAGAACGCCATCATCGCCGTCGCGAAGTCGGCGAAGGCAATCTTCCACGCCCCGCCGTGATGCCCGCCGGCAATGCGCTTGACGCGCTTGACGATTATTGGCTGGTTATTTTCCATGGCTTAACGACCGCGAACGGCTTGTTCCAGCTCGGCAAAGCTTGGACGGTGAGCCGGGTACAGAACCTTGCGACCGAATTCGACAGCCAGCGACGGCGGCATGCCGGAGGCCGAAGCCACCAGCGAGGCCTTGATGGCTTCATAGACGTTCAGCTCTTCCTTGGCATCGTGCGCCAGCGAGTGCGCCAGCGGGCCGAAGAAACCGTACGCCGCGAGAATACCGAAGAAGGTACCGACCAGTGCCGCACCTACGTGCAGACCGATGGACTTCTGATCGCCGTCACCCAGAGACGCCATGGTCACCACGATACCCAGTACCGCCGCGACGATACCGAAACCCGGCATGCCGTCGGCAATGCCGTTGACGGCGTGCGATGGGTGCTCCAGTTCTTCTTTCAGGCTGTAAAGCTCCATGTCGAACAGGCCTTCCAGCTCGTGGGGAGCCATGTTGCCGGAGGACATGATGCGCAGGTAATCGCAGATGAACGCGGTCATGCGTTCGTCTTTCAGTACCGCCGGGTACTTGGCAAAAATCGGGCTCGCGGCGGCGTCTTCGATGTCGCCTTCGATGGCCATCATGCCTTCACGGCGGCTCTTGTTGAGGATCTCGTAGATCAGGCCGAGCACTTCCAGATAGAACGTGTGGCTGAAACGCGAACTGAACATGCTCAGGGACTTCTTGAGCACGTGCATCGTCATGTAACCGGGGTTGGCCTGCAGGAATGCACCGAGTGCCGCACCGCCGATGATCATCACCTCGAAGGGCTGGATCAGGGCGGCAATCTTGCCGTGGGAGAGCACGTATCCGCCGAGCACGCTCGCGAATACGACGATGATGCCGATAATTTTAGCCATAGGTAGAAAGGTACTTGTTTAAGTCGGGTTCAAGGTCATATTCGGAAGTTAAAAAATCTCTTCTTCTACTTATCGGCAAAACTGCGCCAGACTATAGCCAGTTCAGGCGAAAAGCCAATTTAGCCCATGCCGGGCGCGTCTACAGTCAGTGAAGATCTCGTCCAGACATGGCTAATGAAACGAACGTCCCACACGTGAAACCGACCACACTCGATGGCTGGGTGAAGTTGCTCGACAGCGTTCGCCTGCCAGTACCGCAAGACGCCCATGACCGAGTCTGCCGGGCGATTCGTGATGACCGCCGCTCGCTGCGCGACATCGCCGACCTGATGCAGGACAGCCCGGCGCTGGCCCTGAGCATCATCCGCGAAGCCAACCGCCACACCCATGGCAACATGACCGCGCCGGCGGAAAACCTCGAAGTGGCGATCAATCGCCTCGGCCTTGGCCGCACCGAAGAACTGCTGGCGCGCCTGCCCGCCGAACCTGCCGCGCAAATTCCCCAGGCCCTGCGCCAGCTGCAGATGATCAGCCAGCACGCCACGCAACAGGCCAACGGCTTTTTTGCCAGCCGCCTGGCGCGACTTTGGCAGGACATTCATTGGGGCAGCCTGCTGTTTCTGTCGCCGCTGTGGCCGTTGGCGCTGACCTTTCCCAAATTGCTTGAAGAGTGGGAAGTGCGGGTTATCCACAAAGGCGAATCAGCGCGCGTCGTGGAAAAGCAGCTGTTCGGTGTGCGCCTGCTGAAAATCGGCGAAGCGCTGGTGGAAGCCTGGCGTCTGCCGATCTGGGTGCAGCAAGGCTATCGACTGCTGCTGAACGAGCAGCGCGAACTGGTCAAGGTCCTGCGCATTGCCCGCGACGTCGATCATCCGCTGCGCCAGCAAAACCGCCTCGATGACGATCCGACCCTGCGCCGCTGGCTCAATCAACCGGCCAACACCGTGTTGCTGGCCAACGGCCTGGCCCTCTCGGCGCAACAAGCCTGGGACAGTCCGCACAGCGAGCGCTGGCAATACCTGACCAGCCTCTACCTGCAAATCTCGATGGACGAGGTGCAACAGCAGCTGCACCAACAGGCTGCCGTCAGCGCTCGCCTTCATTCCATGCCGGACCTGTGGCACCCGGCGGTTTCGCTGTTGTGGCCGTGGGGAACCCGTCGGCTGCCCGCCGGAATGCTCCCGGCGGCGGCGCCGTCCGCTGAAGATCTGACCCAGTGGCGCCGGCAGTGCGCCGAACTGCTGGCCGTGCCAAGCCGTTTCACCAACGCCATGAGCCTGACCGTCGCCGCCCGTGACGCGCTGGTCGCCAGCGGCATGCGCCGGGTGATGATCCTGATGGCCGACCGCAGCCACGCCAATCTGCGCGTCCATCAAACCTCAGGGTTGCCGAAGGAAGCCGCTGCGCTCAATTTCGTCGTCAGCCAGAGTTCGGTGCTGCAACGCCTGCTCGCGCAGCAGGCGCAAGTGCGGATCACCCCAGACAACAACGCCCAGTTTTCCGCCCTGCTCCCACCTTCGCTGCGCACGCTGTTTCGTGGCGAACATCTGTTCCTGCGCTCGCTGGTGAACAACGGCCGGGTGATCATGATCGTGGTCGCCGACCAGGGTGGCGGGCCGTTCGCCGACATCACCGTACAAGCCTTCGGCAAAACCGCGCAGTGCATCGAGAAAGCCCTGCACAGTTTTAGCCAGCGCGGCCAATGACAGCTACAATCCATCCCCTTTGTGCTCTGGAGACCTCACATGTCTGATTTCTCTGGCCTGGCCCTGGTGATCGAGCCGAGCGACCTGCTGCCGCGCCTCGAATCCCGCGATCTGATTCTGGTGGATCTGACCAGTGCCGCCCGCTACGCCGAGGGACATATTCCCGGCGCACGTTTTGTCGATCCGAAACGCACTCAGCTGGGTCAGGCGCCGGCTCCGGGCCTGTTGCCGAGCAAAGAAAAACTCGAAGAACTGTTCGGCGAACTCGGCCATCGCAAGGACGCGGTCTACGTGGTCTATGACGACGAAGGCGGCGGCTGGGCCGGGCGTTTCATCTGGCTGCTCGACGTGATCGGTCACGACAAATACCACTATCTCGACGGCGGTCTGCCGGCGTGGCTGGCGGAAGGTTCGCCGATGTCGATCCAGATTCCTCCGGCGGCGGGCGGCCCGGTTGCCCTGACCCTGCACGAGGAACCGACCGCCACCCGCGAATACCTGCAAAGCCGTCTCGGCGCTGCCGACCTGGCGATCTGGGACGCCCGCGGGCCGCTGGAATACTCCGGCGAGAAAGTCCTCGCGGCCAAGGGTGGACACATCCCCGGCGCGGTCAATTTCGAATGGACGGCGGGCATGGATCAGGCGCGCCAGTTGCGCATCCGTACCGACATGCCGCAGATCCTGGAAAACCTCGGGATCACCAAGGACAAAGAAATCATCACTCACTGCCAGACCCACCACCGGTCCGGTTTCACTTATCTGGTGGCCAAGGCTCTCGGTTATCCGCGGGTCAAGGGCTACGCCGGTTCCTGGGGCGAATGGGGCAACCACCCCGATACCCCCGTCGAGCTTTAAGGATTTTTAAGGACAGTCATGAAAGAGCGTTTGTTTATCATCAGCCAGTACCTGCTGCCGCATCACCTGCTGTCGCGCCTGGCCGGCTGCGTCGCCGAGTGCCGTGTGCGCTGGTTCAAAAATGCCTTCACCACCTGGTTCGCCAAGCGTTATCAAGTGGACATGTCCCAGGCGCTGGTTGAAGACGTAACCGCTTACGAGCACTTCAACGCCTTCTTCACCCGTGCCCTGAAAGACGGCGCACGTCCGCTGGACCAGACCCCGGGCGCGATCCTCAGCCCGGCCGACGGCGCGATCAGCCAGCTCGGCCCGATCGAGCACGGCCGCATCTTCCAGGCCAAGGGCCACAGCTTCAGCGTGCTGGAGCTGCTGGGTGGCGATGCGGCGAATGCTGCGCCGTTCATGGGGGGTGAATTCGCGACTGTTTACCTGTCGCCGAAGGACTACCACCGCGTGCACATGCCGCTGGCCGGCACTCTGCGCGAAATGGTCTACATCCCGGGCCGGATCTTCTCGGTCAACCAGACCACCGCAGAAAACGTCCCGGAACTGTTCGCCCGCAACGAACGCGTGGCGTGCATCTTCGACACCGAGCGCGGGCCTATGGCCGTGGTGCTGGTGGGCGCGATGATCGTGGCCTCGATCGAAACCGTGTGGGCCGGTCTGGTCACGCCACCGAAGCGCGAACTGAAAACCTTCCGCTACGACGAAGCTGCCCGTGCGCCAATCCATCTGGAAAAAGGTGCGGAACTGGGGCGCTTCAAGCTGGGTTCGACCGCGATCGTGCTGTTCGGGCCGGATCAGGTGAAATGGGTTGAAGAAATCAAGGCCGGCTCGCCGGTACAGATGGGTCAGGCCCTGGCACTGTCCAACGCCTGAACCTGTTGATCCGCCCTTTCGCACATCTGCGAAGGGGCGGACACAACCTGAGTGGCGTCGTTACTCTATCTGCCCACGAAAGCCGATCGGCCCTTCGTTGGCGCAGATATGGCTGCCGCCGAGGTTGTTCCCTCCGTCACTGAACGTGACGTTCAACGCGATAACGTTCTGGTTATCCCGCCCGCCGATCACCCACTTGCCACAAGCCTGGTAGTGCCTGCCGAAATAGCACCAGGCCAGCAGGCCAGCGGTAAAAAAGCCTGACAATCGCCTGCGAAACAGGCCACAACTGCTAGAGTTTTTGGCATTGCCCTATTCGCCGCCGGAGCTTGCCACGGCATGAGTGAGCCACGATCACGCCCCCAACTGAGCGCCCCGACGCCCACGCAGTTGCGCCTGTCCTTCTGTGAAGCCACCCCACGCGACCTCAAACGCTGGATCGCCAACCTGCCCAAGGCCAACATCGGCGAAACCGCGCGCCTGCTGTATCAAGGCCTCGGCGAACTCAATCAACTGCTGACGCCCAGCGACAACCGCCTGCATCTGCTGGAACTGTTGCGGCCCGAGGTTTATTTCGTCTGCCAGCACCTGGAGCGGCACTTTCTGCATCAGGCGATCATGCTCGATGAGCGCTCGCGCAAGATCAGCAATCTGTGCCAGGCCCTGCAAAGCCAACTGGCCATCGGTTACAAACAAATCATTCTGCGGATCGCGCCCAAGTACTCGCGGGATCGCGCAGCCCTGGTGAGCGAAGCGCTGCAACGCGCGGCTCATGCGCTGAAAGCGCAACTGGTTCGCGCCACGCAGCTGTACAGCGCCGCGCCGGAACAGCTGTGGTTCGAGTTGCATCAATTGTTTCGCTGCGCTTGCGAGCTGCAACTGCAACATCGCCGGGTGCGCGATGACCTTGCCAGCCTGACCGGCGAGTTGAGCGTCGAGCAGACCTACCTCGCCGCCCTGTTGCTGGGTAGCGCCCGTTGTAATCAATTGCGACAGAACCAGATCGCACGCCTGGCCCAAGTAGTGGAACCGTGGAGTGCCTGGCTGAAACTGCACCCCGCCAATCAGGGCGAGGGGCTGTTCGCGGTTTCGGCCGAGATCGACGCCGGCCCGCGTTACCGCTCCCAGTTTCGCAGCGAGCAACAGGCCCGCCTGCTCGGCTTCGATCCGCAACCGCTGGTGAATGCCATCGAAGCCCACCTGCTGCATCAGGATGCGACCACGCCGCTGCCCGTACCGGCCGGCCTGACCCTCGACACCCTGCAACATTTGCACGCTACCTGGGGCGAAGCCGCCGAACGCAGCTTCCAGCGCACCGTCGGCCAGGGCAACCTGACCGTATGCGTCGGCATGAGCGCCCTGCACTTCTACCTCGGCGGCGAACGCACCTTCAGCGAACTGCTCAAGCACCCCGGCGCCCGTGCGGCGAATTTCAGCCGCGCGGTGGTTCAGGGCGAAAAGGACAGCTGGAGCCAAGCCTTCGATGCCGCGCCGCAGAGCACGTCCGATGAATTGTTGCCCTACGAGGAAATCCGCTACGAACCACTGATCGACGATGAAGGCGACACTGACAGCCCGCCGCATTACCCGACCTACGCCTTGCCCGTCATCAATCACAGCCCCGGTGGTTATTGCCTGGCCTGGCCAAAGGACGTACCGGCCGAATTGCAGGCCGGGGAAATGGTCGGGATTCAGGACAGCCTCAATCAGGGCTGGAGCATTGCCGTGGTGCGCTGGATCCGCCAGGTGCGCGGCGCCGGCACGCAAATGGGCATCGAACTGGTAGCTCCGCATGCCCGGCCATGCGGGTTGCAACTGGTGCGTTCGCGGGATGATCACAGCCAGTATCTGCGCGGTTTGCTGTTGCCGGAGATCAGCGCAATCGACTTGCCGGCGACGCTACTGGCGCCGCGACTGCCGTTTCAGGAGGGCAATAAAGTGCTGATCAACACCCAGGGCGAAGAGCACCGCGCCGGACTGGATCGGCGGGTGGCCAGCACTCACAGTTTCAATCAGTTTGCCTATCGCTCGCTGGAGGGCGCGCAGAATGGTGGGGGCGAAGAGGATTTCGACTCGTTGTGGAAATCCCTTTGAGCCAGGATCGCAACCGAGGGCTGCGATCCTGTGCACGGGTCAGAGCTGCCCGTCGCGATCCCGGAAGCCCAGCAGGTACAGCACGCCATCCAGACCGAGGGTCGAGATCGCCTGCTTCGCCGACTGCTTGACCAGCGGCTTGGCGCGGAACGCCACGCCCAGACCGGCGATGGCCAGCATCGGCAGGTCGTTGGCGCCGTCGCCCACGGCGATGGTCTGCTCCAGGCGCAAACCTTCTTTTTCAGCCAGCTGCTTCAGCAGATCGGCCTTGCGCTGGGCATCGACGATCGGCTCGATGGCCACGCCGGTGCACTTACCGTCGACCACTTCCAGTTCGTTGGCGAACACGTAGTCGATGCCTAGTCTGGCCTGCAGTTGCTTGGCGAAGTAGGTGAAGCCGCCCGAGAGGATCGCGGTCTTGTAACCCAGGCGCTTGAGTTCGGCGAACAGGGTTTCGGCGCCTTCGGTCAGGCGCAGCGAGGCGCCGATCGAATCCAGCACGCTGACATCCAGGCCCTTGAGCAATGCCAGACGCTCCTTGAAACTGGCGCGAAAGTCCAGTTCACCGGCCATTGCCCGCTCGGTGATTGCCGAAACCTGGTCGCCGACGCCGGCGGCTTTGGCCAGCTCGTCGATGACTTCGGCTTCGATCAGGGTCGAGTCCATGTCGAACACCGCCAGACGACGGTTGCGACGGAACAGCGAATCTTCCTGGAAGGCGATGTCGACGTTCAGCTCCTGGGCAACGCTGAGGAATTCGGCGCGCAAGGCCTGCGGGTCGGCCGCTTCGCCGCGCACGGAAAACTCGATGCAACCCTTGCCCTTGTCCGCCGGGGTGTCCAGCGGCATGCGACCCGACAGACGGTCGATATGGTCGATGTTCAAGCCATATTTGGCGGTGATCGAACTCACGGCCTGCAACTGGCCGGCGGTGACTTTGCGGGTCAGCAGGGTAACGATGTGGCGTTTTTTGCCCTGATTGCCCACCCATTGCTGGTAATCCTCTTCGGATACCGGGGTGAAACGCACCTGCTGGTCGAGCTCATAGCCCTTGAACAGGATGTCCTTGAGCACCGACTTGCCTTGCAAGGAGTCGGGAATTTCCACCAGGATGCCGAACGACAGCATGTCGTGGATCACCGCCTGACCGATGTCGAGGATATTCACACCACCCTGCGCCAGTACACCGGTAATGGCCGCCGTCAGACCCGGACGGTCGACTCCCGTGATGTTAATCAGGACGATTTCGCGCAACGCGCACCCCCGCAACTGGAAAAAAACCGCATTCTACCCACTTTCAGTGACCATCGGGCACCGCCAGCGCTTTGCCGGTCTAGGGCCTGTCGCTATACTGCGCGTCAACTTCACGGACAAAAGAGCCGAGCTCAGTGAACCGGCCCACGCCAGTTAAAACCGATAACTTCTTTCTGCTGATCTTCCGTGCACTGCGCCACCGCCGTGTACCGATTGCATTGCGCATTGCCAGCCATAACGTGATCCTGGTCGCCCTGGCCCTGGTGATCTATGCCTGCGTGATGGGCCTGCAGTTCAAGCAGGCCATGCACGAGCAGGCCGATGCGCTGGGCGAAAGCCTGACCACGCAGACCGCCACCTCCGCGACCGAGCTGCTGGTGTCCAACGACATCCTCAGCCTCAACGTGCTGCTCAACAACCTGACCAAGAACAAGCTGGTGGCCCACGCCGCCATCTACAGCGTGGACAACCGCATCCTCGCCGAGTCCGGTCAGCGGCCCAAGCACGGCCTGCTGGGCGAAGCCGAGGGCATGTACGAGAGCAAGATCACCTTTCAGGACGTGACCGCCGGGCAACTGCGCATCAGCCTGGACATGGATCAGTTCCAGCAGCCGATGACCATCAGCCTGCAAAGCATGGGCATCCTGAGTGCGATTCTGCTGGCACTGTCCCTGGCCCTGAGCCTGCGTCTGGGCCGGCACCTCTCCACGCCGCTGCTGCAACTGCGCGTGTGGCTGCGGCGGATCGACGAATACACGCCGGGAATCGAGCGTCAGGACGAGATCGGCGATCTTGCCCGCCAGTTACACGCCAGCTATGCCCCGGAGCCGGCCGAACCGGAGCCCGAACCGGAACCCGAGTTCGACGACGAGCCGGAATTCGAAGTGCGCAACCTGCGTGATCCGAGTTTCGACGAAAGCCGCCCGATGGCCGCGCACAAGCCTGCCCCACGCCATGTGGTCAGCACCGTTGAAGACGACGATGACGAAGATCCGTTCGCCGACCTGCGTGACGAGTCGCTGAGCGAATCCGCACAACCGGCCGTGCGCCGACCGACCCCGAGCGTGCCGCAACATACGGCGGTGCTGGCGGTGCAACTGGGCTCGCAGGAACAACTGCGCCGCTTGCCGCGTGCGCGCCTGGAAGAGTTGCAGGATCGCTATCGCGACTGTCTGGAACAGGCCGCTTCGCTGTATCAGGGCGAAATCGAAACCCTGAACGATGGCAGCACGCTGATGCTGTTCCACACCGAAGACAGCGGCGACGATTACCTGACCAACGCCATCTGCTGCGGCGAGCTGCTGCGGGCGCTGGGCCACCAGTTGCAGATCGAAGTCGCCGACAGCGGCATCACCCTGCAATTGCAGCTGGGCCTGACTCTTGGTGACGAACTGTTCGGTCTGAGCCAGATTGACCTGCTGTTGACCGACAGCGCTCAAGACGCCCTGGCGCTGTCGCAACACAGCCGCAACCTGCTGCTGGTGGAGCGCAAGATCGGTGACGACGCGCTGATCCGCCAGCGTGCGCGGATCCGGCCGATTGCCAGCCCTGAAGGCGCCTGCTGCGTGGAGCGTTTGATGGAGCCATATCCGTCGATGCTCGAGCGGCAACTGGCGCGGATGCATGAGCGTCGGGCCTGAGGCCTTGATGTAAAGAAGCCCGCAGATGATCACTCGTCTGCGGGCTTCTTTGTGTGTGGCGTTCTGGATTTTTTATGCACTCTCGACAGCCCCTCACCCTACCCTCTCCCTCCAAGCGGTCCGACGTTTCGGGAGGGTTCGGGTGAGGGGCTTTTGATCGTCCACTCAGAGCCCAGACACAACAAAGCCCGCACAAGGCGGGCTTTGTCCTGACTCGTTCCAGCCTTAAAAGCGGAACACTTCCATATCGGTACGAATCGGCGAAGCCATCGGGATCTTCGGCTGCTTCTCGGCTTCCGCCGCCGGTGCTGCCGGCTTCGGTGCCGGTTTGCGTGGCGCTTCGGCAACCGGTGGCTGGTTGGCCAACGGCTTGAGCGCGACCGACAGTTGCTCGGCCAGACGCTGCAGCAGAATGCCTTGCGCCTGAACCTGGGAAGCCGTGCTGCCACTGTGCAGTTCTTGCAAGTGGACGATGCGGTTGTCACGCACCTGGCCACGACGGTCGAGCAGTCGCCACTGCGCATCAAGAATCGCCGGCTGCTTTGCGCCGGAGTCCAGACGAGTGATGGTCAACAACACTTGAACATCGGGCGTGAAGCCGGTGGTCGCCGGTGCCAGTACCACCCGCTGGCTGTCCAGACGACCGGCAACCTGACGCAGCAGCAATTGATCGATATCCGACGAAAGGCTACCAGCCCAGCGACCATCGACCGAGGCTTGCAGGCTGCCGTCCGGTTGACGCTGCAACAGGGTTTCCCGCTGCAGGTAATCGGCAACGATTACAGGACCCAGCAGAACTGCCATGCCTGAGCTTTGCGCAGGCTGAGCCGGACTTCCGCTGTCCAGCTGATACAGCGACACCGGCTGGTGAACGCTGCAACCCGCCAGGCCAAGAACGCCGGCGAGCAGGAAAATAAGGGGGCGCAGAGAAGTCATCATCCCGTCCAGGTGGCCGCCACAAGGCTGACCACAGTGAAAATACTCAGCAAATATGAAGAACGCTCGGCCACGCCGGCGCTTGGAAAGGCCATATCATCCGTGAATATGCGTTCCGACTCCAGCGCCAAAGCGCCGATCTACGGGTTAAATCGAAGATCGGACGCTCTAGAGAGGCGTTCTCACTCATTTTCTCCGCCGGAGAAATCAGTACGAACGCCCCCTGGCCGCTTAATTGAGGTTTTCGACGAGCAGCGCATCCACCCGCTGGAAGCCACGTGGCAGTTTGTTACCACGGCGACCACGCTCACCTTTGTAGTGTTCGAGGTCGTCGGCCTTCAGCGACAAGGTACGTTTTCCGGCCTGCAGCACCAAGGTGGCGCCTTCCGGAAGAACGGCGATGTCCGTGACATATTCTTCGCGACTGGCCACACGCTCACCGGAAATACCGATGATCTTGTTGCCTTTGCCCTTCCCTAATTGTGGCAGGTCGCTGATCTTGAAGATCAGCAGGCGACCCTCGGTCGTTACCGAGGCCAGCCAGTTGTGCTCGCGGTCGGCCACCGGACGCGGCGCGATCACCTTGGCGTTGTTCGGCAGGCTCAACAGCGCCTTGCCGGCCTTGTTCTTGGCTTGCAGGTCTTCACCTTTCACCACGAAACCGTAGCCGGCGTCAGAGGCGATCACGTACAGCGAGTCCTCTTCCGGCATCAGCACACATTCGAACGTTGCGCCCGGCGGCGGCGTCAGACGACCGGTCAACGGCTCGCCCTGGCCTCGTGCCGATGGCAGGGTGTGGGTGGCCAGCGAGTAACTGCGGCCCGTGGAGTCGATGACCACGGCCGACTGGTTCGAACGCCCCGCTGCCGAGGTCTTGAAGCCGTCGCCAGCCTTGTACGACAGGCCGGTGGCGTCGATATCGTGGCCCTTGGCCGAACGGATCCAGCCTTTTTCCGACAGCACGACGGTGACTTTCTCGTTCGGCAGCAGATCGTGCTCGGTCAGCGCCTTGGCTTCAGCGCGCTCGACGATTGGCGACCGACGATCATCGCCGTAGGTTTCGGCGTCTTTCAGCAGCTCACTGCGAACCAGCTTCTTCAGCTTGGCTTCACTGCTCAGCAGCGCTTGCAGCTTGGCTTGTTCCTTGAGCAGTTCATCCTGCTCGTCGCGCAGCTTCATCTCTTCCAGTCGCGCCAACTGACGCAGACGGGTATCGAGGATGTAATCGGCCTGGATTTCGCTGAGGGCAAAACGCTCGATCAGTTTGGCTTTCGGCTGATCCTCGGTGCGGATGATGTGAATCACTTCATCCAGGTTGAGGTAGGCAATCAGCAAACCGTCCAACAGGTGCAGGCGGCGCTCGACCTTGTCGAGGCGGAATTGCAACCGGCGACGTACGGTCAGCACGCGGAATTCCAGCCACTCCACCAGCAACGCACGGAGGTTTTTCAGCTGCGGCTTGCCGTCCAGACCGATGATGTTGACGTTGACCCGATACGTCGACTCCAGCTCGGTGCTGGCGAACAGGTGCTGCATCAACGCTTCGTGATCGACGCGGCTGTTGACCGGGATGATCACGATGCGGCACGGGTTCTCGTGATCGGATTCATCGCGCAGGTCGGCGATCTGCGGTGCTTTCGACGGCTTGGCCTGCATCAGCGCGGCGATCTGCTCCAGCACCTTGGCCCCGGAGACCTGGTGCGGCAGCGCGGTGATGATGATGTCGCCGTCCTCGACGTGGTACACGGCGCGCATGCGCACCGAGCCCTTGCCGGTTTCGTACATTTTCAGCAGGTCGGCGCGCGGAGTGATGATTTCCGCTTCGGTCGGGTAGTCCGGGCCCTGGATGTGTTCGCAAAGCTGTTCGACCGTGGCTTTCGGCTCGTCGAGCAGGCGCACGCACGCGGTGGCGACTTCGCGCAGGTTGTGCGGCGGCACATCGGTGGCCATGCCCACGGCGATACCGGTGGTGCCGTTGAGCAGGATGTTCGGCAAACGTGCCGGCAACACCAGCGGTTCCTGCAGGGTGCCGTCGAAGTTCGGGCCCCAGTCTGCGGTGCCCTGGCCCAGTTCGCTGAGCAGCACTTCGGAATAACGTGACAGCCGCGCTTCGGTGTAACGCATGGCGGCGAAGGATTTCGGATCGTCCGGCGCACCCCAGTTACCCTGGCCGTCCACCAGCGTGTAGCGATAGCTGAACGGCTGGGCCATCAGCACCATCGCTTCGTAGCACGCCGAGTCGCCGTGGGGGTGGAACTTGCCGAGCACGTCGCCGACGGTACGCGCCGACTTCTTGTGCTTGGAATCGGCATCCAGCCCCAGCTCGCTCATGGCGTAGACGATACGCCGCTGTACCGGTTTCAGACCGTCGCCGATATGCGGCAAGGCACGGTCCATGATCACGTACATGGAGTAGTTGAGGTAGGCATTTTCGGTGAAGTCAGCCAGCGACCGGCGTTCTACGCCATCTAAGCTGTCTGCAAGGTTGTCGCTCATGCGGGCCTCATCGGTTCGTTGTCTGGCGCAGCAGCATGGTGCCGCCGCGCTGAGTAAATTCAAGTTTGTTCAGGGCGCTCATGCCGAGCAGCACCTGATCGCCATGCAGGCCGGGCGCCACCAGTGCGCGGACATCCCGCAGCACGATGTCGCCCAGTTGCAGGCGGTCGATCCGGGTGCGATAGCCCTGGCTCAGGCCATTGGCCGTGCTCAGGGTCACACCGAAACCTTCTTCCAGCCGAAGGTTTTTCGCCACTTCGGCCGGGATTGCCACGTCGGTCGCGCCAGTGTCGAGCATGAACTCCACCGGCCGACCGTTGATCAGGCCGCTGGCGACAAAATGTCCCTGGGCGTTGCCGATCAGTTTCACTTCGATAAAGCCGTTACCCTGCTGCGAAGCCACTTCCACATTGGGATTGCGCTGGCGCTCTTCCCACTGGCCGAAGAACCGCGTGGCCAGAAACAGCGCCGCGCACCAGGCCAGAATCATCAACACCCGACCGGCGCGCCTGCCCGGCGGTTGCTGGCTCATGGCTTGGCGCTCCAGCCACCCTCGGGCGCGGCGAATCGCCAGATGATCGGGCGGACCTCGCCATCGGCCCGGGGACCAAAATTGTTGTCGACGCCGATCCAGGCACCTTGAGCATCGACCACCAGCGCCTCTTCCAGCCCGAAGTTCTGCGAATAACGACGATTGGCCTGCAACAACTCGGCCGCATACGACCAGCAAAGCTCGACCTTGGCCGTCAGCGCATCGCGACGACAGATCTGGTACGCGTTGCGCTCAAGGGTAAACAGTTTGCCGTTGAACAGGGACACGTCGGAAAAATCCCGATTGACCGGGCGGGCTTTCGGAAACTGCGGCGGTTGCATTTCCATCCCGCCCTCGCTGAGCAGCACGCAGCGCCCGTCACAATCCCACACCGTCTGCTGACGCTTGATCATCAGCAAGCCACGGCTTTGCCGCTCCGCAGCCAGCCACATCTGATCGCCCGCCGGATTGATCGCCAGGCCTTCGAATATCGCGTTGAACTGCAGCAACATCCCGCTGGCCCGCGCCTCGCGGACCATCATCGGCGAGATTTTCAGCCACGACGACGGCCCCTGAGGCGGCACTTGCAGCACCGCTGCGTGGGCTTCGCTGACAATGTAGCGGTTGCCGGCGCTGTCGCAGGTGATGCCTTCGAAATCCAGATCGCCGCCCCGAATGAACGAAGCCGCCCAAGTGCGCGAGCTGATGCCCCACGGCAAGCCGCTGTCCGGCACTTTCGGCGGATCGATGCGCACGGCCGTGGCCTGCCAGACCCGATCGCGGATATCGAGACGATAGATCTGGTCATCGTCGCGATCCGAAACGGTCCACAGATCATTGCCACACAAGGCCAGCCCCGACAGGTTGCCGCCGCGCATGCCTTCGACCGGGTGCTCGGCGAGCACGCGCAGCTCTTGCGCAGGCTCTGCCGACACCGTCATCGAACCCAGCAGCAACGCACCCGCCAAGGCCCAGCCAAACCGCATCAGGCCAGAACCTCGGCGAGGTTGCCCTTGGATTCGAGCCAGGTCTTGCGGTCGCCGGCGCGTTTCTTCGCCAGCAGCATGTCCATTATTTCCGAGGTCTGGGCGAAGTCGTCCCCGAGGGTCAACTGCACCAGGCGCCGAGTGTTCGGGTCCATGGTGGTTTCACGCAGTTGCGGCGGGTTCATTTCACCCAGACCCTTGAATCGGGTGACCTGCGGCTTGCCGCGTTTCTTCTCGGCCACCAGACGGTCGAGGATCCCGTCGCGCTCGGCCTCGTCGAGGGCGTAGTAGATTTCTTTGCCCAGGTCGATGCGGTACAGCGGCGGCATCGCGACGTAGACGTGACCAGCGTCCACCAGCGGGCGGAAATGCTGGACGAACAAAGCGCAGAGCAAGGTCGCGATGTGCAGACCGTCGGAGTCGGCGTCGGCGAGGATGCAGATCTTGCCGTAGCGCAGCTGGCTCATGTCCTCGGCGCCCGGATCGACACCGATGGCCACGGCGATGTTGTGCACTTCCTGGCTGGCCAGCACTTCACTGCCGTCGACTTCCCAGGTGTTGAGGATCTTGCCGCGCAACGGCAGGATCGCCTGGAATTCCTTGTCCCGCGCTTGCTTGGCCGAACCGCCGGCGGAATCACCTTCCACCAGGAACAGCTCGGAACGCATCGGGTCCTGCCCCGCGCAATCGGCCAGTTTGCCCGGCAATGCCGGCCCCTGGGTGATGCGCTTGCGCTCGACTTTCTTGCTGGCCTTCAGACGACGGCCGGCGTTGCTGATCGCCAGTTCTGCCAGCGCCAGACCGGTTTCCGGGTTGGCATTGAGCCACAGGCTGAACGCATCCTTGACCACGCCGGAGACAAATGCCGCCGCTTCACGGGACGACAGACGTTCCTTGGTCTGGCCGGAGAATTGCGGTTCCTGCATCTTCATCGACAGGACGAAAGCGATGCGTTCCCAGACGTCCTCCGGGGCCAGTTTGACGCCACGCGGCAGCAGGCTGCGGAATTCGCAGAACTCACGCATCGCATCGAGCAGCCCCTGACGCAGACCGTTGACGTGGGTACCGCCCTGCTCCGTCGGAATCAGGTTAACGTAGCTTTCGGTGACCGAAGTACCGCCTTCAGGCAGCCACAGCAGGGCCCACTCGACCGCTTCCTTGGCGCCCGCCAGGTTGCCGCAGAACGGCGCGTCCGGCAGACGCTCGAACTCGCTGACCGCATCCACCAGATAGGAGCGCAGGCCGTCTTCGTAGTGCCACTCGACCTTTTCGCCGGTGCCTTTGTCTTCGAAGCTGATCAGCAGCCCCGGGCAGAGAACGGCCTTGGCCTTGAGTACGTGCTTGAGGCGGCTGATGGAGAATTTCGGCGAATCGAAGTATTTCGGGTCCGGCGCGAAGTACACGCTGGTCCCGGTATTGCGCTTGCCAACGGTGCCGATGACTTGCAGATCGGTGGCCTTGAAGCCATCGGCGAAGGTCATTTCGTATTCGTTGCCGTCACGTTTGACCCGCACCCGCACCTGGGTCGACAAGGCGTTGACCACGGAAATACCCACCCCGTGCAGACCGCCGGAGAACTGGTAGTTCTTGTTGGAAAACTTGCCGCCCGCATGGAGCTTGGTGAGGATCAGTTCGACGCCCGACACGCCCTCTTCCGGGTGAATGTCGACCGGCATGCCACGGCCGTCGTCGCAGACTTCCAGCGAATGGTCGGCGTGGAGGATGACCTGGATCGATTTGGCGTGGCCGGCCAGGGCTTCGTCGACACTGTTGTCGATGACTTCCTGGGCAAGGTGGTTCGGCCGACTGGTGTCGGTGTACATGCCGGGGCGCTTGCGCACCGGGTCGAGGCCCGAGAGGACTTCGATGGCGTCGGCGTTATAGGAGCTAGCGCTGGGAGTGGCCATAGGGTCTCGTCGTCAGTGATTCAATGAAAATGGGGCAAGACTTCACAGTGCGGTGAAATCGACTGCCTGATAGATATCGGCGCCAATCCCGGCAAAGCTGAGCAATGCCGGCAATTGTGTAACAAATCCCTGGAAACTGTGGTCGCCGCCAGCCTGGATGCGCAAGGCACAGGCCCGGTAATACTGCTGGGCAAGGCGATAATCCAGTGTTTCATCGCCGGTCTGCAACCATACCTGATAACGCTGCGGATCCTGTGGCGCCGGCACTTCCAGCTCGGCCAGGGCCGTCACGTGGTCGTGGGTCAGTTCCCAGGTCTCGTCGGTGTACAGGTTTTTCTGGGTGCCCAGGTATCCGTCGAACATCCGGTGCGGACTGACGGCCGGGTTGACCAGCAGGACTTTCAGGCCATGGCGCTCGGCCAGGTGAGTCGCATAGTAGCCGCCGAGCGAACTTCCCACCAGCAACGGCCGGCCGAGTTCGGCAATTGCCTGTTCCAGCTGACCGATGGCTTCGCGCGGGTGGTGATGCAGCGCGGGGACACGCAGTTGATCGCTCAAACCCAGCCGCTCCATCACCTCGACCAGCTGACAGGCCTTTTTCGAAGCCGGCGCGC
This sequence comes from Pseudomonas sp. MCal1, assembly GCF_026341415.1. Classification (NCBI taxonomy): domain Bacteria; kingdom Pseudomonadati; phylum Pseudomonadota; class Gammaproteobacteria; order Pseudomonadales; family Pseudomonadaceae; genus Pseudomonas; species Pseudomonas sp. MCal1. Next base: position 43,878 of record NZ_JAKUMP010000023.1, on the reverse strand, counting down.
TGTTGAAACCATGGATATAGAGAATCGAACCGGACATTTGAGCTCCCTGGGCGTCGGCTGAAGATAGCGGAGTTTACAGGGAGTCGAGGGGTGTTGGGCCAGCACCCGAGGAAATCAGCGCTGTGCCCGTCAATCAGTAACCGTCGGAGCCGTAATCGACAGTGAACCGGAAATCAGTGACACGCTCCACGCCAGTCTCGATCCGCCCGTCCGGCAGCAATCGCAACCAGCGATACCCCGGCGCCTGTTCGCCAACCTTGAAATCTTCGCTGCCCGGCTCGAACTGGATGCAGGTCGACGGCGAGGCGATCAGCCTTACGCCCTTGCGTTCGCGATCGATTTCCTGATGGACATGCCCCCACAGCACGGCGCGGGCCTGCGGGAAACGGTCGAGCACTTCGAAAAACGCTTCCGGATTGCGCAAGCCGATCGGCTCCATCCAGGCGCAACCGATCGACACCGGATGGTGGTGCAAGCACACCAGATGATGGCGATCCGGCGCTTCGCTCAGGGAGCTGGCGAGCAATTGCAGTTGGTCGTCCTGCAGATACCCCGGCACCGATCCGGGCACCGCCGAATCGAGCAGGGTCACGCGCCAGTTGCCGACATCCACCACGGACTCCAGCAACGCACTCTTGACCGTCGCCTGAGCCATGATCTGGGGTTCATCGTGGTTGCCGGGGATCCAGCGGGCCGGCGCATCGATCTGCGCCGTCATCTGGCGGAATTGCTGATAGGACTCCAGCGTGCCGTCCTGGGACAAGTCGCCGCTGGCAACGATCAGATCGATCCGCGGTTGCTGTTCAAGCACCAGCTCGATGACTTTTTGCAGACTCTCGCGGGTATTCATGCCCAGCAGCGTTCTGTCCGCCTCGGCGAACAGATGACTGTCAGAGAGCTGCACCAGCAACGCCGTGTCGGCGGTGGTCAAAGTCGATACGCTCGGCAAGGCGTTCTCCCCCGGGATCGCGGGACTGGATAGGTGCGGCAATTATGCGGGGGGACAGCGCAAAGAGAAACCGGCGAAACGGACGCAGTTCACAACTTGCGGTGGTTATCGGACCGCCGCGTATTCGTGTCCGCACGCCAGGCAGTGACTCAGCCATTCGCCCAGGAACAGATTGAGCTGGGCCTTTTCGTCCGGCTGATGCATCGCCGCATTCGGGTAAGGATAGACGCCGCGAAAACGTCGCGCATGCTCGGCGCTGATCACCTCGGCCATGCGCGCGTCGTGATAGACCTGCACTTCCAGTTGCGGCACCGGCAGCCACGGCAGGCTGTGTTCCTGGCGCACTTGCAGGGTCGTGGTGTACGGACAGGTCTGCAGCACCTCGAGCGCCAGAACGCCGAGCATCTGGTCGCCCTGGGTCACGGCAATGCGCCGGGCCTGCGGGTCGTTGCGCATGTCCGGCAACAGTCGCATCAGGCGCGCGTAGTTGGCCTCGCAGGCGGCTTGCAGCCCCACGAGGTCGACGCGGTAGCGATCGCGCAACTTGTTTACGACCATAGCCCCCTCACTTCGGCGCGGTTGAGCGCCAGCCACTGCAAGGCGATGATGCTCGCCGCATTGGCAATCTGTCCGTCGCGTACAGCCTGCAAGGCATCTTCGAAAGCCCAGACCGTGACGCGGATATCTTCGGCTTCTTCCTCCAGACCATGCAGGCCGCCTGCGCCCTCCGTGCTGCAACGCCCCAGGTACAGATGCACGAATTCGTTGCTGCCGCCCGGCGATGGAAAGTATTTGGTCATTGGCCACAGGGCCTTGATGTCCAGCCCAGCTTCCTCCTGCGCTTCGCGGTGAGCAACTTCTTCCGGCTGTTCATCCTTGTCGATCAGACCGGCGACCAGTTCCACCAGCCACGGGTTGTCGGCCTTGCCCATGGCGCCGACACGAAACTGCTCGATCAGCACCACTTCATCGCGCTGCGGATCGTAGGGCAGCATGCACACGGCATCATGGCGCACGAACACTTCACGATTGATTTCGCGGCTCATGCCACCGGCGAACAGTTCATGGCGCAAATGCACGCGATCGAGCTTGTAGAAGCCCTCGTAGCATTGCACCCGCTGCACGATATCGACGGCGCTTGGAATGGCATTGGCAAAATCGGTCATGGGCATCCTCGTCTACTGCAGATTCCAATACGAGGTTCGTCTTGCTAATGGCGACCTCGACTTCGCGCCATCCTAACGCGCCCGTGACATTTGATGCAGCCCCTTTACTGTCAGCGGGATGGACGGTGAAGGCGAAACCCACTCTAATTAGCTTAGTGGCGAACTGACCGCTTCGTTGAGAGTCGAAGCGGTAACTTTTTGCCTTCCCCTGCTTCAGAAAGGACGCCCATGTCGCTTTTCAAAATTGCCTCCGTGGCCGCCATCGCCCTGACCCTGGGCGCGTGCGCCAGCCTGTTCCAGCCCAACTACCGCACGCCGCTGGAAACCACCCGCGACGCCTCGGAAACGCTGAAACCCGGTTGCTCCAACCCGGACTGCCCGCTGGTGAACATCGATACGTTGCGCTTTCCGGCAGAACCGGCGCTGGACGGCATCATCGAAAAACGCCTGTTGCAAATGACCCGCACCGCACCGAACGCCCCGGTGGCGCCGACGCTGGCAGCGTATCGCGAGCAATTCCTGGCCAACGCCGGCCCGCGCAACAGCAGCTATTTGCAGGCGAAAGTACGCGAGCAGCATGACGGTCTGGTTATCATCGAAACGTCGAGCTACCTGGACACCGGCGGTGCCCACGGTACACCGGGACGCGGTTTCATCAACTATTCGCGTCAGCAGCACAAGGTGCTGACTCTGGCGGACATGTTGCTGCCGGGTCAGGAAGAGGCGTTCTGGAAAGCCGCGCAAGTGGCCCACAACAGCTGGCTGATCAGCACCAAGCTCGATCAGGAACCGGAGTTCGTGAAGAGCTGGCCGTTCGTCAAAACCCCTAACGTGGCGCTGACCTACGGCGGCGTGATCCTCAAGTACGACGTGACCACCATCGCGCCTTATGCGCTGGGCCACGTCGAACTGAAAATCCCTTACCCGCGCCTGAATGGCATTCTCAAGCCCGAGCTGTTTCCCGGCCGTAACTGAAAGCTCGGCCGAGCACGAGTTGCAGCAGCCCTGCCAGCACCAGCGCCGGCAGGGTCGCGCCGACATCCGGATACAGGTTGGCCAGCAAGTGATAGGTGCTGATGCCGCCCAGCCAGGCCAATAGTGCCGGCCAGCGCAACGCGGCCGATGCCACCTGGGCACTGCGCTTGCGCAGGATGAAGTGATCCACCAGTACCACGCCGAACAGCGGTGCGAACACCGAACCGATCAGCAACAGGAAGTTCTGGTATTGCGCCAATGGCGCGAGCAAGGCGATCAGGGTGCAGATCACACCGATGGCCAACGCCAGATGCTCGACTTTCAGACGCAACAGAATCCCGCTGGAAACCGCCGCCGAGTGAATGTCGGCGAAAGCGTTTTCCGACTCATCCAGCAGAATCAGCAACAGCGGAATCCCCAGACCTGCGCCAGCCAGCGCCAGCAGCAGCGCGTTGACCTCACCGCTCGGCGCAAAGGCCAGGGTGTAGGCCACGCCCAGGCTCATCAGCCAGAAATTGCCGATGAAGAAACCGATCGCTGTGCCGCCGAATACGTTCTTCGCCCGCTGACCGAAGCGCGAGTAGTCGGCGATCAGCGGCAGCCACGACAGCGGCATCGCAATGGCGATATCGAAGCCCACGGCGAGCGGCATCGAGCCATCCCCGGCCTGTGCCCACAAGGCGGCGAGATCGGCCTTGGCAAACAGGTTCCAGGTCAGCCAGATGCACGCGCCCAGAATCAGCCAGATGCCCCACTTGCGCAGGATCTTGCGCACGAACGTCAACGGCCCGCTGACCGCCAGCAACGTCGCCAGCGCACCGAAGCACAGGGTCCACAACATCGGACTGGCCCACAGCGAACCTTCGCTGAATGCACGAGTGCCGAGCAGGCTGGCCGCATCGCGCATGACGATGATTTCGAAAGAGCCCCAACCGATCAGTTGCAGCAGGTTGAGCAGCGCCGGCAGGCTCGCGCCTTTGCTGCCGAGGCTGAGTTTCAGCGCGGCCATCGACGACAGGCCGGTGTCGCTGCCGATCACGCCAACGGCGGCCAGCAACAAGACGCCGACCAGGGTGCCGAGGAAAATCGCCAGCAGCGCTCCCGACAGGCCCAGCCCCGGCGCCAGCAGTGCACCGGTCTGCAAGACCATCAGGCCGATGCCGAGGGAGAACCACAGGGAAAACAGATCGCGACCGCCGAATACACGCTGGCTGGCGGGCACGGCGAGGTCGGGGGAATAAGTACCGGGTTGAATGCTCAAGGGTGTTATCTCAGAGGGACATTTGTTGTTGTGTCGACCGTATTCGCGAGCAAGCTCGCCCCCACTTTGGAATGCATTCAAATGTGGGAGCGAGCTTGCTCGCGAAGGGGCCATTACAGGCCCCACCCTTTCAGGTCAGATCAAACCTTCTTGTACAGCTGACTGCCTTCCTTCCTGAACCGCTCGGCCTGTTCCGCCAGGCCCTGGGCGACATCCACGTCGACCGCGTCGATCCGCTGGTTGGCCGCGTATTCGCGGACTTCCTGAGTGATCTTCATCGAGCAGAATTTCGGCCCGCACATCGAACAGAAATGTGCGACCTTCGCCGAATCCTTCGGCAGGGTTTCATCGTGATACGAGCGGGCGGTGTCCGGATCCAGACCGAGGTTGAACTGGTCTTCCCAACGGAATTCGAAACGCGCCTTGCTCAAGGCGTTGTCGCGGATCTGTGCGCCCGGATGCCCCTTGGCCAGGTCCGCTGCGTGAGCGGCGATCTTGTAGGTGATGATCCCGGTCTTCACGTCATCCTTGTTCGGCAAGCCCAGGTGTTCCTTCGGCGTCACGTAGCAGAGCATCGCGCAACCGAACCAGCCGATCATCGCCGCACCGATGCCGGAAGTGATGTGGTCGTAACCCGGTGCGATGTCGGTGGTCAGCGGACCGAGGGTGTAGAACGGCGCCTCGTCGCAGCACTCCAGCTGCTTGTCCATGTTCTCTTTGATCAACTGCATCGGCACGTGGCCCGGGCCTTCGATCATGCATTGCACGTCGTGCTTCCAGGCGATTTTGGTCAGCTCGCCGAGGGTTTCCAGTTCGCCGAACTGCGCTTCGTCGTTGGCGTCGGCAATCGAGCCCGGACGCAGGCCGTCGCCCAGCGAGAAGCTGACGTCGTAGGCCTTCATGATTTCGCAGATTTCCTCGAAGTGGGTGTAGAGGAAGTTCTCTTTGTGGTGCGCCAGGCACCACTTGGCCATGATCGAGCCGCCACGGGAAACGATGCCGGTCACCCGTTTGGCGGTCAGCGGCACGTAGCGCAGCAGCACGCCGGCGTGGATGGTGAAGTAGTCGACGCCCTGCTCCGCCTGCTCGATCAGCGTGTCGCGAAACAGCTCCCAGGTCAGGTCTTCGGCCACGCCATTGACCTTTTCCAGCGCCTGATAGATCGGTACGGTGCCGATCGGAACCGGCGAGTTGCGGATGATCCACTCGCGGGTTTCGTGGATGTGCTTGCCGGTGGACAAGTCCATCACGGTGTCCGAGCCCCAGCGAATGCCCCAGGTCAGTTTCGCCACTTCTTCTTCGATGGACGAACCCAGCGCGCTGTTGCCGATGTTGCCGTTGATCTTCACCAGGAAGTTACGGCCGATGATCATCGGTTCCAGTTCGACGTGGTTGATGTTGGCCGGAATGATCGCGCGGCCACGGGCGATTTCTTCGCGCACGAATTCAGGAGTGATTTCTTTCGGGATGCTCGCGCCGAAGCTGTGGCCGGCGTGCTGCTGATTCAGCAGACCGGCAGCGCGGGCCTCTTGCAGTTTCATGTTTTCGCGGATGGCGACGTATTCCATCTCGGCGGTAATGATCCCTTTGCGCGCGTAGTGCATCTGGCTGACGTTGGCCCCGGCCTTGGCACGGCGCGGGTTGTTGACGTGGGCGAAACGCAGCTTGGTCAGCTCCGGATCGGCCAGGCGCTCCTGACCGAAATTCGAGCTCAGGCCCGGCAGGCGCTCGGTGTCGCCACGGTCGTCGATCCATGCCGAACGCACGTCACCCAGACCTTTGCGCACATCGATCACCACGTTCGGGTCGGTGTACGGGCCCGAGGTGTCGTAGACGGTGACCGGCGCGTTGATTTCGCCGCCGAAGTCGGTGGGGGTCACATCGAGGGTGATTTCGCGCATCGGCACGCGGATGTCCGGGCGGGAGCCCTGAACGTAGACTTTTTGCGAACGGGTGAACGGTTGAACCGACTGTTCATCGACCTTGGCCGAGTCACTCAGGTTGATCGCGTTTTTAGATTTTGTAGTCATCACGGGCTCTCCAGACAGCATCCAGGCAGTGGATTGTCGGAGCAGAACCTGAAAGGCACGGACGCACCAGGACTGGTGCTGTGCCTCGTCGTCGAGCGTTCGATTATCGAACAATTTCCCGGACGAAGCACAAGAGGACTCGCCGGGTGACGAGAAATCTTGTTCCCTACGCAGGCGCTAACCTGATCAGGTTCAACGGGATCCGAAATTATTCGATCTCAGCCTCATAGCAAGGCACCCCGACAAGAACCCGGCCAGTCTAGACACAACCGGCAAAGAACGCCAACACCGCTGCAAACACCATGATGAATGGCGCAATTGGCAGATTGTTGCCTTCCGCCTGCGCAACTACACTCGCTACGCCATGCTGCGCCTTGACGCTGCATGGGCTGCGCCTTACCTTTGGCGCCCGGATTATTTCCATAATATTCATGCTAGGGATCGCCTCATGCTGCGCAAACTCTCACTGGCTGTCGCCGTGTCTTGTGCGTCCACCGCAACGGTATGGGCAGCAGAAGCGCCTTTGTCGACCAGAACGGATCTGGTCAGCGTCTATCAGGAAGCCGTCGACAACAACGCCGACCTGGCCGCCGCCCGCGCCCAGTACGGTGCGCAGAAAGAAGTCGTGCCCCAGGCCCGCGCCGGGCTGCTGCCTAACCTGTCCGGTGGCGCCCAGGTGGCCAATGTGCGCACCGACATCGATCAGCCGTCGGCGGTCGCCAACCGCAGTGCCCAGTCGTATCAGGCGACCCTGGCGCAACCGCTGTTCCGCGCCGACCGCTGGTTCCAGTACCAGGCCGCCAAGGACGTCAACGAGCAGGCCGCGCTGCAACTTTCGGCCACCGAGCAGAACCTGATCCTGCAAACCGCCGAAAGCTACTTCAACGTGCTGCGCAGCCAGGACAACCTGGCCTCGACCAAGGCCGAAGAAGCCGCGTTCAAGCGCCAGCTCGACCAGTCCAACGAGCGCTTCGACGTGGGCCTGTCGGACAAGACCGACGTGCTGCAATCGCAAGCCAGTTACGACACCGCGCGCGCCAACCGGATCGTCGCCCAGCGTCAGGTCGATGATGCGTTCCAAGCGCTGGTCACCCTGACCAACCGTCAGTACAACTCGATCCAGGGCATCGTCCACACCTTGCCGATCCTGCCGCCGGCGCCGAACGACGCCAAGGCCTGGGTCGATACCGCCGCGAAACAGAACCTCAATCTGCTGGCCAGCAACTTCGCGGTCAGCTCCGCCGAACAGACTTTGAAACAGCGCAAGGCCGGCCACCTGCCGACCCTCGACGCCGTGGCGAAGTACGAGAAAGGCGATAACGATTCGTTCGGTTTCAGCAACCCGAATGCCTTCGGCACGCCGTATGGCGGCAACGTCGAACAGCGCACCCTGGCGTTGCAGGTGAACATCCCGCTCTACAGCGGCGGCCTGACCAGCTCCCAGGTGCGTCAGTCTTATGCGCAACTGGATCAGACCGAACAGCAACGTGAAGGCCTGCGCCGGCAGATCGTCGAAAACACCCGCAACCTGCACCGCGCGGTGAACACCGACGTCGAACAGGTACAGGCGCGCCGCCAGTCGATCATTTCCAACCAGAGCGCAGTGGAAGCCACGGAAATCGGTTATCAGGTGGGGACGCGCAACATCGTCGACGTGCTCGACGCCCAGCGTCAGCTCTACACTTCGGTGCGCAATTACAACAACACCCGCTACGACTACATCCTAGACAACCTGCGCCTGAAGCAGGCGGCGGGGACGTTGAACCCGGGCGACCTGCAGGATCTGACCCGCTACCTGAAAGCCGACTACAACCCGGACAAGGACTTCCTGCCACCGGATCTGGCCAAGGCTGCCGAAGCCCAGCTCAAGGCTCGGCCTTAAACAAAAAACGCAGCCCTGAGGCTGCGTTTTTTATGGGCGGTCGATCAACCTTCCCAGTCCATCGAGCAAGCGCTGCAACGCGCCCTGATTGCGACGCATCACGCTCAGCCCGTTTTCTGCCATGCGCTGTGCGTCGCGCGGCAGTTCAAACAGACGCTGCACTTCTGTCGCCAGACCTTCAGCGTCATCCACCTCGGCCAATGCCCCGGCGCTGCGCAGTTGCGCGGCGATGTCGAGGAAGTTGAACAGGTGCGGGCCGCTGATCACCGGTTTCGCCAAGGCTGCCGGTTCCAGCAGATTGTGCCCGCCGTTGGGCACCAGGCTGCCGCCGACGAACGCGCTGTCAGCCAGGGCATAGAGAAACAGCAGCTCGCCCATGGTGTCGCCAAGCAGCACCGAAGTCTGCGCATCGACGCTCGCGCCAGTGGAGCGACGCACCGTGGCAAAGCCTTCACGCTGGCACAACTCGAACACCGAGTTGAAACGCTCCGGGTGACGCGGCACCAGAATCAGCAACGCATCGGGATGGTTGGTCAGCAAGCGACGGTGAGCATTCAGCACCACTTCGTCTTCGCCTTCATGGGTGCTGGCGGCGATCCACACCGGGCGCTCCTGAGCCTGCCACTGGCTGCGCAGCTCAGCGGCGCGTTGCAGCAGTTGCGGGTCGATGGTCAGGTCGAACTTGATCGAGCCAGTGACTTCGACTGTCTCCGGGCGCGCACCGAGATCACGGAAGCGCTGGGCTTCGGCTTCGGTCTGCACGGCGAACAGGCTCATCTCGGCGAGCATCGGCGCGGTCAGTTTGCTGAACCGGCCATAGCCCTTGGCGGAACGCTCGGACAGTCGTCCATTGGCCAACGCCACTGGAATCCCGCGCTTGGCACATTGGTGGATGTGGTTGGGCCACAGTTCGGTTTCCATGATCACTGCCAGTTTCGGCTGCACGCGATCCAGAAAACGCGCGGCGGCACAGGGCAAGTCATACGGCAAATAGCAGTGCTGGATGCGTGGCTCGTTGGCGAACAGCGCATGGATACGTTCCGAACCGGTTGGCGTCATGCAGGTCACGGTGATCGGAAGCGTCGGATAGCGTTGCAGCAGCGCGCGGATCATCGGCGCGGCGGCGATGCTTTCGCCCACCGACACGGCGTGGACCCAGATACCACCGGGTTGCAATGTCGGCATGCCGTAGGAGAAACGTTCGCCAATCCGTTGGGCATACGCCGGCGCCTTGCGCGAGCGCAGCCACAGCCGAATCGCCACCAATGGCAGCCCCAGATAAAACAGCGCGGTGTAGAGAGTTCTATTCATGGCGGCGGAGTTTATCGGCTTTTGCCGCCGATCGCCCGCAGGTGTATGGCAAATCGCTCCGCCAGCCAACGAGCTGCCGGCCCCAATGGTTCGTCACGGCGCCAGACCAGTTCCACCACCAGTGCCGGCGGCGTCCATTCGCTGTCCAGCTCCACCATCAGGCCCTGATACGCCGAGTACTGCACCACATGGCGCGGCAGCCAGGCCCAGCCAAGGTCGCGCACCAGCCATTCGGCCATCACGTAGAAACTGTCGGCGCGCCACACCTGTGGGCTGGCCGGTTCGCTGCCGGGGTAGACGCTGGTCTGGGTCGACATCAGCAGCTGCCGATGCTGGGCCAGTTGCTGGCAATTGACCCGGGACTGCGCGGCCAGCGGATGATTGACGCCGCAGACCGTGACCATCTCCACGCTGCCCAGCACCCGGCGCTCCAGCGCTTCGGGAATTTCGTCGTGATAGAACAGCAGCCCGAGATCGGCCCGGCGCTCCACCAGTTTGCGTGAAACCTCGCCCTGGGCGGCGCTGGTCAGTTGCACCTCCAGACTCGGGAACTGCTCGGCCAGCGCACCGAAACTTTCCACCAGCGCCTGATAGGGCATTGCCTCGTCCTGCGCCACCCGCAATTGCGCCTCCTGCCCGCGCATCATGGCCACGGCCCGGCCGTTCAGGCGTTCGCACTGACGCAGCACTTCGCGCGCCTCCTCCAGCAATGCCTCCCCCGCCTCGGTCAGACTCGGCTGACGACCGCTGCTACGCTCGAACAGGCTGACTCCGAGATCGTCCTCCAGCATCGCAATCGCGCTGCTGATCGCCGACTGTGCCTTGCGCTGCTGACGCGCCACAGCGGAAAACGAACGCTGCTCGGCCACCGCAACGAACACCCGCAACTGCTCCAGATTCCACTGCATGCTCATTGACCAACCCATCTTTTAAACAGATAGGTAATGACTTTACCCCATCTGGGGAGTCACTAGAATGCCGCCTCAGAAAGCAACGCTTCACATGAGGAATTGAACATGAACGCTTACGTCTACCTGGCCATCGCCATCTGTGCCGAAGTGATCGCGACCGTTTCGATGAAAGCCGTCAAAGGCTTCAGCACGCCACTGCCACTGGTGCTGGTCATCGTCGGCTACGCCATCGCGTTCTGGATGCTGACCCTGGTGGTACGCAGCGTACCGGTGGGCGTGGCCTACGCGGTGTGGGCCGGCATGGGCATCGTGATGGTCAGCGTCGCGGCGCTGTTCATCTATGGGCAGAAGCTGGATCTCCCGGCGATGCTCGGGATGGCGCTGATCGTGCTCGGCGTGGTGGTGATTCAGCTGTTCTCGAAAACCGCCGGCCATTGAAACACTGACGAGCATCAAGCCATAAGCTGCAAGCTCGACCGATTTACAGCTTCGGGTTGCAGCTTGCAGCTTGAAGCTTGAAACTTGCGACTTCTTCAAACCCTGAGGTCGTTGCATGCCATCTCCAATTTCCACCGACGTGCTGATTGTCGGCGCGGGTGTCGCCGGTCTCTGGCTGAACGCGCGCCTGCGTCGCCAGGGTTTCTCGACCGTGCTGGTGGAAAGCGCCAGCCTTGGTGGCGGACAGAGTGTGAAGTCCCAGGGCATCATCCACGGCGGCGCCAAATACGCGTTGCACGGGGCGCTCACCGGCGCCTCGGAAGCCATCGCCGACATGCCGCGTCGCTGGCGTGAAGCTCTGGCCGGCAACGGCGAACTGGATCTGACCGGCGTGCGCCTGCTGTCCGAAGCCCATTACCTGTGGTCGCCGGGCACCCTGGCCGGCAACCTCACCAGTTTCTTCGCCAGTAAAGCCGTGCGTGGCCGGGTCGATCAGGTCAAGGGCGATCAGCTGCCGCCGGCCCTGCAAGACAAACGCTTCAAGGGCAAGGTCTACCGCCTCGCCGAACTGGTGATCGATGTGCCGAGCCTGATCCAGCGTCTGGCCGACCTGTCCGGTGACGGTCTGCTGGCCGGACAAAACATCGAGCCGTTGCTGGAAAGCGGCGTGCTGGTTGGCCTGAAGGTCGACGGCCGTGAGATTCGTGCCCAGCGCATCGTCCTCAGCGCCGGTGCCGGTACAGCCGATCTGCTGACTGCTTTGGGCCTGACCCATCCGGCCATGCAACGCCGGCCGCTGCACATGATCATCGCCAAAGGCCCGGGCCTGAAGCCGCTGTATGCGCACTGCCTCGGTGGCGGCACCAAACCGCGCATCACCGTAACCACGCACCCGGCCGCCGACGGCCAGTGGGTCTGGTATCTGGGCGGCGACATTGCCGAATCCGAAGGCGTGGCCCGTGAACCGGCCGAACAAATCGCCACCGCCCAGAAAGAACTCGGTCAGCTATTGCCATGGATCGACCTGAGCACGGTGCAATGGGCCACCCTGCGCGTGGATCGCGCCGAACCGTTGCAAACCGGCCTGACCCGCCCGGACAACGCCTTCCTCGCTGAAGAAGGTCGCCTGCTGGTCGGCTGGCCGACCAAACTGGCCCTGGCGCCGGACTTTGCTGACCGGGTGATGGCATCGCTTCAACGCGACGGCATCCAGCCGAGCCATGCGACCCCGCTGCCAGAACTGCCAAAACCACCGATGGGCGTTCCCGCCTGGGAGCAACTGCTGCCATGAGCCTGCCGACCCTGCACGACCTGCATCGCCCGCTGGGCAGCACCGGCCTGCTGGTTTCGCCACTGGGCCTGGGCACCGTCAAACTCGGCCGCGACCAGGGCGTGAAATACCCCAACGGCTTCCAGATCCCCGATGACGACGCCGCGCGCATGCTGCTCAAGCAGGCGCGGGAACTGGGCATCAACCTGATCGACACCGCACCGGCCTATGGCCGCAGCGAAGAACGCCTCGGCCCACTGCTGCGTGGTGAGCGTCAGGACTGGGTGATTGTCAGCAAGGTCGGCGAAGAATTTGTCGACGGCCAATCGACCCACGATTTCAGCGCCGCTCACACCCGGATGTCGGTGGAGCGCAGCCTGCAACGTCTGGAAACGGATTTTATCGACCTGGTGCTGGTGCACTCCGACGGTAACGACCTGGCGATCCTCAACGACAGCGAAGTCTACGCAACCCTCGCGGCGCTGAAGGCCGAAGGCAAGATTCGCGGCTTCGGCTTCTCCGGCAAAACCGTCGACGGTGGCCTCAAGGCACTGGAGCAAGGCGACTGCGCAATGGTCACCTACAATCTGAACGAACAAAACGAGAAGGCGGTCATTGACTATGCTGCTGCCCACGGCAAAGCCATTCTGGTGAAAAAGGCGCTGGCCAGCGGTCATGTGTGCCTGAGTCCCGGTGTGGATCCGGTGCGCGCCAGCTTCGAGTTGCTGTTCGCCCAGCCCGGCGTGGCCAGTGCCATTGTCGGGACCATCAATCCGCTGCACCTCGCCCATAACGTTGCGACCGTTGCCCAGGTCCTTCGTGGTCACTGACGCCGCCTCGCGGCCTTAAGCAGGAGCCGACATGCCGCGTACGCTCATCAGAAAGAACCCGAGCAACTTCAAGACGCTGCCGCTGTTCGTCGAAGCCACGCCGGAAGGCCTGACCTATCAGAGCGTCGGCATGCCGCTGAATTTCACCCAGACCCTTCAGCGGCGTAAACCGGTCAACGTGGCTGACGCCGAGCGCTTTGCGCTGGAGCTGGCCAACCTTGGTGTTTCGGTGCGTCTGACCCTGCACTGGCAGAATCGCGATTACTGGGTGCTGGTGCGTCAGCGGCGGCAGGATCGCGGCGACGTCGTGCTCAAGTTGATTTCCGGTTACGTGCCAGCCCATGAACTGAATATTCCGCTGCACACGGCGATCCAGGAGATCGCCGAGGAATGCCTGCTGGAAACCCCGGAAGGCTGGCTCGGCGGGCGCTTCAACGACACCTGGCTGCCGGCGCCATACGCTTCGGCGCTGCATTATCGCGAGGCCCTGCCCTTTCGCCTGACGCCGCTGTCCGGTTCAGCCAGGCCGGTGCGCTGCGCCAATCTGCAATTGCTTGAACGGCCACGGGCTTACGTGCACTTGCCGACCGCGTCACTGCAATTGATCTACGACCTGCGGCTGGATGTACCCAAGGAAGCCAAGAGCCTCAGCCTGTTCCATGTCGATGAACGACTGGAAGGCGATCAACTGGTGGCCCGGCTGGACCGCAAGCGCCCCGATCTCTACCTGATGCCGCTCAAGGACGGCGCGCCCTTGGCCGAGTTGTATACCCTCAAGCGCGACAAACTCCTGCCGGCCGGCACCCGCGGGCTTTATCTGGCCGAAAGCTTTGCGACCCAGACGGGCTGGGTCGTGCGTGAAGAGCGGATTCGCTGGAAAGACTGGGTCGTGCAACAAGGCCTGCAACCGGCGAAGCCGCCTCGCGCGGGACTCAAGCAATTGAGTCTGAAGGCGCTGCGTCTGGTTGGCATCGGCAAGAAACGCGCGAGCAAATAGCCGACTAGCGCCGACGATCCATCCAGGTGCGCAAGGTCGCGAAGAAATGGAAATAGCGGTTTTCACGCTTGCCCATGCCGCGCTTGGGCGAAAACGACTCTTCGGCAAAAGCGCCGGTGATTCGCACCCGAGAGGCTTGGGTCGGTAGCGTGCAGACTTTGGCACCGGCCTGCTGTAGTGCGTACTTGAGCAAGCGCTCGGAGTGCAGCTTTCTTCCCGTGGCTTTGCAGAATTGGAAAATGCGCTCGATCCGCTTGCCATAGGCGACATAGGTATCGCGCCCGCAAATGGCAAAGCGGTCGTTCAACCCGCCCCACCACTGCCAGTCCGGAATGTAGGCAAAGTGCCTCCGGGCCTCTGAATGATTGAACACATAGGCGGGCAGCGGATTGTGGAAAAAATTGTCCGGGCGCACGAACACGACGAAATCGGGATTGAAGGTTTCGATCATGCTGGTCACTGTGTGCAGTGAATTGAGCTGATAGATCAGGTTGCGCAGCGACGCATAGTCATCGGCCCAAGTATCGCCCTGCGCTTTGACCTGCTCGAAATCCCAACGCTCCAGTACCCCGTCAGTCGAAGTCAGGGCCCCGATCATCGGCTCGAATGGCTGATAGTTGTCAGCCCTCAACTCGCCTTTTTCGCCTGAGCGGAAGTTCTGTACTTCATCGATTTTGTACAAATGATAGAAGCACTGTACGTCGCTGCCCGCCGGAAACTGCGCCAGAACGTTCTGTTCAATGGAAGGGAAGCAAATCTGCGAATTTCTCGGGATCCCGAAAAAAGCGACGGCAATTTTCAACACTCAACAGCACCTTCTATTTTTGGCAAAAGAGCTTCTGCCACCAGTGACGCGGCTGCAAAGGCACCACAATGACGTCCGACTGCTGCAGCCAGTCGCGCTCGTAATCCCAGGCATGCCCACCCCACAGTTTCCCCGCTTCGTTGGAAAACCCCAGGGTCATGAGCTGATAGGAATAACCGGCGTGACCGCGCAACCAGTCTAAAACCACCAGCGTATTGAAACCGGTAGATGGCCCAACGTAGCGCTTGCCGCCCGGACGGTCGACGGGATAGTTCCACAGAGCCGGCAGCGGGATACGATCCCAATACATGGCCACCCGTGGCAACGGACACATCGGTGCGGCGCAGCCGACCAGCATGGTGAAACAACGCTCGCCCGCATGCTCGAACAACCGTTGCACGTCCGGGCCGTAAGGCAGACCAAAAAAATAGGCGTCCGGCGCGTTATAGCCATGCACGAAGACGTTCAAGCTGTGGTCGTTGAGCAGCGGCGCCTTGATGCAGGTGTTGAAACTGACGACGACGTCATTGGCGCTGATATTCAGCGCCTGAAAATCCGCCGCCGTGATGGCCGGATTATTCGCGATCAGGATGACCCGGTGCGCGCGGCTCAGGCATTCGCGCAATGGCTCGGGCAACGCGTCCAACACCGACTGGTCACCGCCGGGGAGCGCATCCAGCGCCATATGTTCATCCTTCATTCAGACCGGCACCTTCATGCCGAAACGCAGTTTCACCCAGAACCGCGTGAATGCTGACGGCGGCTGCCATGGGCGCATCTCGCGCTGTATTTCAGTGGCGAGGGCCTGGCCGACACGGGCGAAGGAATAGCGACTTTCTGCAAAGGCCTGACCATTGCTGGCAATACGCTGCGACAGCTCCGGATCGCCCTGCAACAGCTTGATCTTTTCCACCGCCTCGTCTTCGCTGCGATAGAACACGGTGTTGTGCATGTCTTCGAAGCCAAGCAACTTGTCTTCTTCGCCCTGACTCCAGGCCAGCAGCACACAACCGCAGGCCATGGCTTCGTAGTTCTTGATCATGAACTCGTTCATGCCGATGTCGGCGCTGACGAAAATCTTGATGCGATTGAGCGTTTCCAGGTATTCGGAGCCGGAGCGGGTGCGGGTCACCAGCATACCGGTACGCTGCGCCAGCGATTCGAGCAGTGCCTTGCGCTGGGCGTACTCGGTACTTTTCAGGCTGCCGAGAAAACCGATGGGAATGTCGCGCTCGGACCCGGTGTTGCGCAGCATCTGCTCGTCGTAACCCTTGGAGACGAACACCGTGTCGATGCCTTCAGCGAGCATCTTGCGTGCGACCACCGCCCCGGAAACCAGCGCCCGGCAACTCGGCAGGCGCTTGTAGAGACGCGAATAAACGCCACGATATTTACTGGCGGGCATGTAGTTCTGGTAGGCATCGTGTTCGAGAAAGACCAGCCCGGGAATGCACTTGAGCACCCGCAGTTGCGAGACCAGGCGCTTGACCCTGGAGAAGATAACGACACGATCAAAGGTCTGGTAATCAACCGAGGCCAAAAAAGGCCCCAGGTTCATCTGTTGCTGTTTGCTGAGCCGATAGATGACACATTCATCACAGTTCTGCTGCACGATGTCGTAGAGCCGGTCGAGAATGACCCGCTGTTCGTTCATCACCAGGAGCATGACTTTCATAGGTTAAATGACCACACGATGCAGGCAGGCAAGCGCAGCGGATTCAAACCTGCCAACATCAACGGAAACGGTTAGATCCCCAAGGCAAAATCCGTTCACACGCAGTCCAAAACAATAAAGTTCCATCTGATCAACGACTGCGGATTTTTTCGACAATCGCGGTGGTTGAACTGTTTTCCACCAGTCCCAGCACTTTCACGGTGCCGCCATAAGCCGTCACGATGTCGGCGCCGACCACCTGGTCAATCCCGTAATCCCCGCCCTTGACCAGCACGTCCGGCTTGACCTCACGCAGCAGGTTTTCTGGCGTGCCTTCAGGGAAGCTGATGACCCAGTCCACCGCCCCAAGCCCCGCCAGCACAGCCATGCGCCGATCGACACTGTTGATCGGACGGCCAGGCCCCTTGAGGCGGCTGACCGAAGCATCGTCGTTGACCGCGACAATCAAACGATCGCCTTGAGCCCGCGCCTGCTCCAGGTAGGTCACATGACCTGCATGGAGGATGTCGAAGCAGCCATTGGTGAAAACGATTTTTTCGTTGTGTGCACGGGCATCGGCCACCGCCAGCAGCAGTTGCTCCAGACCCAGCACGCCGCGCTCGGAACCTTCCTCACGCTGAATGGCACGACGCAGCTCCGGAGCGCTGATCGCCGCCGTACCGAGCTTACCAACGACGATGCCCGCCGCCAGGTTGGCCAGCGCCACCGCGTGTGGCAGTTCCTCACCGGCAGCAATCGCCGCCGCAAGGGTGGAAATCACCGTGTCGCCGGCACCGGTCACGTCGAACACTTCACGGGCCCGCGCAGGCAAATGCAAAGCCGGATGATCCGGACGCAGCAGTGTCATGCCGTGCTCGCCACGGGTCACCAGCAATGCGCCGAGATCCAGGTCGTGCATCAGCTTCGCGCCCTTGGTCACCAGCTCGTGCTCATCGGCGCAACCGCCGACGATTGCTTCGAACTCGCTGAGGTTCGGGGTGATCAGGCTCGCGCCCCGGTAGATCGAGAAATCCTTGCCCTTCGGGTCGGCCAGCACCGGGATGCCTTTGGCACGGGCGGCCTGGATCAGCGCCTGATGGTTTCTCAGGGCGCCTTTGCCGTAGTCGGACAGCACCAGCACCTTGATGCCTTCAAGCAGGTCATCGACCTGCGCGCCGAGGGCCAGGGCGTCGGTGGCGAACGGTTCTTCGAAGTCGATACGCAGCAATTGCTGGTGCCGGCTCATGACCCGCAGCTTGACGATGGTCGGCTGGTGCGCGATGCGCTGGAACAAGGCTCGCACGCCCGCACCCTTGAGGCTGTTGCTCAGGCTGTCGGCGGCTTCGTCGTCACCGGTCACACCGACCAGCGACGCCGGCGCACCCAGCGCAGCAATGTTCAAGGCAACGTTGGCGGCACCGCCCGGGCGGTCTTCGATTTGCTCGACTTTAACGACAGGAACCGGCGCCTCAGGGGAAATCCGTGAGGTACCGCCATGCCAGTAACGGTCGAGCATGACATCGCCGACCACCAAGACAGGGGCTTGATCGAATCGCGGCATGGACAACTTCATGGAGCAACCCACATACAAAATGAACAGGGGCGCGATATTAACACAGGGTCAAGGGCCGTCCGCCTCAATCTGAAAGGTCGCGCACCCAGAACAACTCGTGGCGCCGCACAGCCTTGCGGAAAAACTCATTACTGCCAGTGACAGGCCAGCGACGCCCCGCCAGTCCCTGCTGGATCCAGCGGCGCAATTGCCGTTTGAACACTTGCCCGCCCTGCAAGTCGTGCTCCATGGCTAACGCCATGGCCTTATCCAGTTGCACGTCCGGCGACAGCACCGGACTCCACAAGCGGTTGGCCGGCAATGGTTCGATGGCTGGCGGCAGCGCGATCCCGCCACCGGCAGGGCCCATTGGCCAGCGGTCGTTGTCATGCAAATGATTGGCGTACAGCAACATCGTCGTCGGCTTCCAGCTACTCAGGCCAACGGCCTCAAGCAGCGCTTGAGTCGAGGCGACGTGATCGCTGTGTGGATCCAGCTCGGGATGCGGCGTGACGACGACCTCTGGACGGTAATGCTTCAGAAGCGCCGTCAGGTCTTCGACAAGGTTCTGCCAAGTTGGCTGCCCGTCAACATCGGCGGGCAAGGTCAGCGGATTGTGACGGCGCACAGTGCGCACATCGCCTTCCTGCGACTCGAGGGAACCGAAAGCCGTGGCCGGCTCAGCGGCCATCGCAGGCAATTGCAGGCAGTAATAACCCAGCTGCACGCAACGTTCGGCCGGCACGCCACCCCACAGAGGAATCACCAGACTGTCCCAACTGCGCAAACGCCCCTTCAACCGCGCTGCGGCGGCCTGATCAAGGCCCATACGCTGGAAATCTTCAGCTTCGATCTCGCCTTGGGTCAGGGTGACGATGCTGACGTCTTCACTACGGCTGTAAAGACCGAATGCCGCAAGCTCGGCATCGTCGGCATGAGGAGCGATGACCATAACGCGCTGGCGGCTGTAATCAGGGTTCGCCATGACCCAAAGCGTGCCCATGGTACCCGCCGTGCAATATCGTCCGCGCAGGGTCAGCACGCCCTGCGCCAAAGCATCTGCCTGCCCGGAAAGGTTTAGGTAACGCCGCCCTTTCACCCCGCGCTCGAAGTCCTGGCGATCATCCCCCACCGCAACGTAGGGATCGAGCCAGCGACCCAGCCAGCCAGCCTTCAATTCAAGTTCGAGAATGAGTGTCTCGCCCGGCGCCAACGGCTCGCTCAGACGCACCACACCGCCGTCCAGACTGACAGTCTGTCGCGCGGTGTCCGCAGGAAAGTCGTATTGGTAGTCGTCGGACGGCCGGTAAAACAAGTGATCGGCAAACCACGCTTCGTGGGCAACCCAGGCCAGTACCAGCAACAGCGGCACCAGCGACCAGCCGACCAGAAAGCCGACCAGAAACAGCGCAACCACGAAGGCGATGAGGAACAGACGCTTGCCGCGTCGGTGTGCCTTGAGAAGCTGTTGCTTGCGAGCGCTCATCAATTCAGACCTTGTAAACCGGCACCGTGTGGCACCAGCGATCCTTGTACTCACGGTCGGCACGACCGAATGAATAACGCAAAGGCTTACCCAGTGCCTGCGCGTCTGCCCAGGCCTGCTGGGTATTGACGAAACTCAACACGCTACCGGGGCTGAACTCGCGACTCTGCGGGTCGACGCCACCATTGATGTATTCCAGCGAGACCCATTGCGGCGCTTCGACGCGGTACAAAACCTGAATGGCCACGGGTGCCGATTCGAGCATGACCACGGAACCGGTCATGAACTCACGCAACAGAGTGAATACCTCAACGAGCCCGGCCCTGCCAGGTACTTCGAAGCCCCAGCGGCGTTCGAACAGATCACTGTAAGTCTGCGCCTGCTGCGCCGCAGTAAAGTCCGACATCGGCACCAGCGAACCACCCGCCTCTTCCAGCAGGCGCTGTTCGCGACGCTGGTTGTAGCGAAATTTCTTCGAATACTCTTCCGGCAACCGGGCCAGGGCCAAGCCCTCCGGCTGCACTTTCAAGGTACTGATCTGCTCGGCATTGAGCTGGGACACATAGGCCATGCGCTGGCGAACCGGCACGACGACATCCGGCGCGATCGGCAGAATGATTTCGGCATTACCCATGTCGAGCAATCCGCGTTTGCCCTCGCGCTTGAGCACTTCCTTGGACAAGGCCACATGACGGCCCCAGCAAGGAATCGCAGCTACTACCTCGTCGCCAACGACCCAGCCCAGATAACGCAGTTCGATGCCCACGAACATCGACAGCCGCTCGACCACCTCGGGATGCGTGGCAAAGCTGCCGCCGAAGCGCTGCCAGGCGCGGGCGTAAGCATCCTGGTCTATCTCCGTCCAGCCACGCTCACGAATGCTGCGAAACACCTTCAGCATACGTTGGTCGCGTGGGCTGGCTGGAGCTCGCCACCTTCTTCAAACTCCTTGGCATGCAGACGGGAGTAATAGCCGTTCTGCTCCAGCAGTTGCGCGTGGGTTCCGCGCTCGACGATCCGGCCTTCATCCATGACCAGAATCAGGTCGGCCTTCTCGATGGTGCTCAAGCGGTGAGCGATCACCAGGGTCGTGCGGTTTTGCACCACGTGATCCAGCGCCGCCTGAATATGCCGTTCCGACTCGGTATCGAGGGCAGACGTAGCCTCGTCGAGAATCAGCAGCGGCGCATCCTTGAGCAGCGCCCGGGCGATGGCAATGCGCTGGCGCTGGCCGCCAGACAGCAACACGCCGTTTTCACCGACCAGGGTTTCGTAACCTTCCGGCATCTTGATGATGAATTCATCGGCATAGGCCTCGGAGGCGGCCCGTTTGACCTCCTCGAACGGCGCACCCGCCAGGTCGCCATAAGCGATGTTGTTGGTCACCGTATCGTTGAACAGCGTGACCTGCTGGGTCACCAGCGCAATCTGGCGACGCAGACTGTGCAAGGTAAAGTCCTGCACACGGATGCCATCGAGCAGAATCTCGCCCTGTTCATGCTGATAGAAACGTGGAATAAGGCCGGCAAGCGTCGACTTGCCGCTGCCCGAACGCCCCACCAGCGCGACCATTTGCCCCGGTTCAACGACAAAACTGATGTCGTTGAGCACCTGCTTGTCGGTGTCCGGGTATTGGAAACTGAGGTTGCGCACTTCCAGACGCCCCTCAAGGCGATCCTGTTCGACCGTGCCCTCATCCACTTCAGCCGGTTCATCCAGTTGCTCGAAAATACTTTCGGCACCGGCTACGCCTTTCTGAATGGTCGAGCTGACTTCCGAGAGCTGGCGAATCGGTTTTGGCAACAAACCAGCCATGGTGATGTATGCCACCAGGTCCCCCGGTGAGGCATCGCCACGAAGGTACAGCACGAGGAACATGACCACGGCCATGGCGCTGTAAGTCACCAGTTGCAGCATCGGTGTGTAAACCGCGCCGGTCTTGGTCATTGTCAGTTGCTTGTCGGTGTTGCTCTGGCTGGCCTCGCGAAAGCGGGTCTTTTCATAGAGTTCGCCGCCGAAACTGCGCACAACGCGATAACCATGAATCGTCTCGGAGGCAACGTGCGTGACGTTGCCCATCGACACCTGGATCTTTTTGCTTTGCTTGCGGAATTTCTTGCTGGTGCTGTTCACCATGATGCCGATCACCGGCAGGATGGCCACCATCACCAGCGTAAGCTTCCAGTTCATCCACAACAGGGTGAAGAACAGGAAAATCACGGTCATGCCTTCGCGAATGACCACCTTGATCGCGTCCGTTGCCGCGCCGGTGACCATGGTCACGTTGAAGGTAATCCGGGAAATCAGATGGCCGGAGTTGTTCTTGTCAAAGAACCGGTTAGGCAACTCCAGCAGCTTGTTGAACAGCACCACCCGCAGGTCATGCACCAGTCCCAGGGAAACCCGGGCCAGGAAGAAGTTGCCAAGGTACGAACCCACGCCCTGTAACAGCGCGATGAGCACGATCATCAACGGCACGGTTTCGAGCAACTGCAATTTGCCCAGATAAGGGTTGCCTGGAAACAGACTGGCTTCAGGATTGGCCAGACCATCGACGAAATACTTGAGGATGTAAGCGAGCATCGGTTGAGTCGATGCGAAGATCAGAAACCCGACGATGCTGAGAAGAAAGAGGCCGGCATAAGGCCGCACGTAAGCCAAAAGGCGGAAATAGATCGCCAGCGTTGACTGGGCTTTCGGTTCAGGACTGCTCATGGTGATCCGCACAATTCAGTGAGGCGGGGATGATATCACACGCATTTTTACCCCGATAAACATGACTTCAAGCCAGCCCTTGATCAAGTCGGTTAAGATACGCCGCTAATGATGGGGAGCCCGATAATGCAATCGATTGATCACAGCACCTACGAGGCACTGCGCGCCGGTGCACACGTACTGGAAGCCGACGGCTCCGGTGACAAGGTGCTTCGATTGGCCGATGGATGCATGCTCAAGCTGTTCCGTCGCAAACGCCTGCTCAGTTCGGCACTGTTCTATCCGTACGCACAACGCTTTGCCGACAACACCAGAGCACTGGAACAGCGCGGCGTCCTTTGCCCAAAAGTCATCGCTGTATACCGCATCCCGAGTATCGAGCGCGACTGCGTTTATTACAGTCCACTGGCGGGCAAGACCGTGCGCCAGCTGCAAGGCTCCAGCAAAGGGACGGACACACTTAGATTTCAACTGGGCGCGTATTTCGCGCAATTGCACGAGAAAGGTGTGTACTTCCGATCGCTGCACTTCGGCAACGTCGTGCTGACCCCGGACAACCAATTGGGCCTGATCGATATCGCCGACCTGCGCTGCCAGAAGCGCGCACTCAGCGACAGCAAACGCCTGCGCAACTTCGCCCACTTGCTGCGTTACAAGGAAGACCGGCAATGGTTGCTGGGGGAAGACGCCGGCGATACGTTTATCGAGGGTTACCGGCAGGCCCTGCCGAGCAACCGGCAGGCACCTCTGATCTCGCGCCTGCGCCCGCTGCTGGGTTGAGCCTTAGCGGCCGATGACCACCACCGTGGCACCTTTGCGATTGGCGAAATGCTCGATGACGCGCAGCTTGTGCGCCGCCAGCCACTCGTTCAGCCATGGTTCGTCACCCTTTGCTTCAATGACGAAATAACGAAAGTCACTGGCATGAGCTGCCGACATGGCTTCTTCCTGAGTCAGAACAGGCAATACATAGCCGCGACCGGCGTAGTAGCTGATCCGCCCATCCTCGAAGTAGGTCGGCGCACCCGGCTCGACGTGGGAGGACATCCAGCGTCCCGCCTCGACATAGTGGGTTTTGCCGGCCCCAGTGGAAATGACGTTGGCCAGCATCACCAGCAACCCTACGATCACCAGCCCCTTGCCCCATCGCGGAAACTCGCGGACAAACGCTGCCAGCCCCATCGCCAGCACCGGCACAAACAGAAGATTCAGGAAGCTCAGGTAGCGTGTATTCATGAACTGCTGCTTGATGAAAAACAGCACCAGAACAAGCAGGTAACACAGCGCCGCCCAGGCGAAGGGACGGTAGTCGCGCCAGTAAATGCCCAGCACCACCCAGTTGCGACGCAATATGAACGGCACAGCAAAAGGCCCCATCAACTTCACGAAAGTGATGGCCATGGTCGCCAGGATGCCGAAGAAAATGATCCGCCCGGCTTCGTCCTGGGAGTACTTGTTGATGAGTGAATTGGCGAACTGGTCGCATAGCATCTGAAACGACGACAGCACGCCACGAGGTTCAATCATGTCCAGATAGAGCATCACGCGGGCAGACAGAAGCACGCCGGACACCGAGATCACCAGCAGACCCAGGATCGGCAACAGTGAAAACTGGAAGAATTGCAGGCGCCGAGTCGAAGACCAGAGATTGGGCAGTTGCCACAATCCCAATGCCACCACCATCAGTAACGCCTCCAGGCGAAACAACGCCGCCGCGACAATCGCCAGATGAATGAGAGCAGCACGCAACCAGCCGCCTCGCGTCTGCCAGCGAAACGCGAGCCACAGCGCAAGCGTGCAAAAAAACCAGAAACCGCACTCACGAATGATGTCGTTACGAAAGGCATTGACCGCAGGCATTGCCAGCACCACCAGACAAGCCCAGCGAGTGATGTGGGGGGTACGCTGGCGGATGCAATCAACCATCAACGCGCTGGTGCCGGCAAAAAACAGTCCGCACCAGAGATAGGCACTCAGCTCCAGTGGCAGATGAAGGACGGCATGGGTGCCCGCCAGAAGAAAGGAAAACCAGGGCCAATCGAACGCTGCCCACGCCACATTGGGCCCATGTTCGGTGACTTGCTGCGCAATATCGATGTACAGCGCCGCATCACGCCCGACGGTTGCAGTACCCATGACTGCGATCAACGAGAGCAGAACACTGCCCCAAAATGCCAGCCAAACTGGGTATTCGTCGATGATTCTGGAGACTCGAGTTCCCACTTTACTGCCCGTACCTTTCACCCAGCCACCTCATCGACACTCGTTACCAGGGACGCGCCAGTTCACCGCGAACCATTTACCGAAACAGCAACCGCAAAGCCTTGCGAGTGTATGACCAGCGCGAGAACGTGCGCCAGTCTGCACGCAACGCCTGAAAATAGAACCCTTTGGCCAGAGCGTATTCGCCGTGAGAGTAACAATCACGAAACAACGACAGGCAGCGCTGCGCCAGAAACGCCTGACGAAGGTCAAGCATCTCTTCAGGCATGCGTCGACTGGAGAACACTTCACTCACAACCTGCTCTGTACCGGCGGCAAGGCTTTGACGCAAATCATGTCGCATGCTGTCAGCATGCTTGTAGATAAGGGCCAGAGGCTTGTCCAGAACGCTGCACGGGAAACGCGCCAGCACTTGGGCAAACACTGGCAGATCCTCGACGTTGCGCAAATGCTCAGGATACGTGCCAGGAACGAACACTTCGCGATGCATCGCGCAGGCCCCGTTGGAAATCGACACGGTCTTGTCCAGCAGGTAGCCCTGTAATCGCTGCCGGGGGGTTAAAGGCAGAGGCTTGGCTGGCTGCAGGCTGTGCCTGCCATCAGCAAACACCGACCAATGGGCACCAATGACCATCATGGTTTGAGGGTTACTGGCAATATGCTCCGAAAGCGCAGCCAGCGCGCCGGGCGCCATTTCGTCGTCGGAGTCGAGGAAAATCAGATATTGCCCGCTCGTCTCCTCAAGCCCGCGATTGCGCACGGTAGACAACCCGCCATTGCTTTTGCGCAACGCACGAAAACGCCCGCCATGCTCGAGCAGAAGCCTCTCCACTACCTCAGGCGTCTCATCCGTCGACCCATCGTCGATGACCAACAGATCCGCCGCAGCCTCATCCAACTGCGCCAACACCGACTCCACTGCACGAGGCAGCGTTCGTGCGTAGTTGTAAACCGGAATAACGACGCTGATCAGTGTCTCAGTCAAGACCGTATCCCTTCACACCCTCTTTAACGACCAGAATATCTTCCATGATCAGGTACTGCAGATCCGAGCCGAAGAACATGTTCAGGGCATCGGTCGGCGAGCAGATCATCGGTTCACCACGGCGGTTGAGCGAGGTGTTCAGGGACACGCCGTTGCCGGTCAGCACTTCCAGCGCCTTCATCATGTCGTAGTAGCGCGGGTTGTATTCGCGCTTGAGCACCTGGGCCCGGGACGTACCGTCTTCGTGGACGACTTCCGGCACGCGGGTCTTCCACTCTTCCGCCACTTCGAAGGTGAAGGTCATGAACGGCGCCGGGTGATCGATCTTGATCATCTGTGGCGCAACGGTGTCGAGCATCGACGGGCAGAAAGGCCTCCAGCGCTCGCGGAACTTGATCTGGTGGTTGATGCGATCAGCCACGCCAGCCACGCTCGGGCAACCGATGATCGAACGACCACCCAGTGCACGCGGACCGAATTCCATGCGGCCCTGGAACCAGGCCACCGGGTTGCCATCGACCATGATTTTGGCAATCTGCTCCGGCATGTTGTCGAGCTTGCGCCAGGTCGGCTTGTTCTCGTGACGGGCGCACGCGGCGATCACGTCTTCGTTGCTGTACGACGGGCCGAGGTAGACGTGTTCCATCTTCTCGACCGGCACGCCACGGGCGTTCGACACATAGGCTGCTGCGCCGACTGCAGTGCCGGCATCGCCGGAAGCAGGCTGCACGAACAGCTCCTTGACGTCGTCACGGGCGATGATTTTCTGGTTGAGCTTGACGTTCAACGCACAGCCACCGGCGTAGGCCAGCTTGCCGGTTTCCTTGAGCACGTCGCCCAGATAGTAGTCGATCATCTGCAGCGCGATTTTTTCGAACAGCGCCTGAATGCTGGCGGCGTAGTGGATGTACGGCTCGTCGGCGATGTCGCCCTCGCGCTTCGGACCCAGCCACTCGATCAGCTTCGGCGAGAAATAGTAACCCTTGCCCTTCTCTTTATAGCGACGCAGGCCGATCACGTTGGCGTAGTCAGTGTTGATCACCAGCTCGCCGTTCTCGAACGAGGCCAGACGCGAGAAATCGTATTTGCTGGCGTCGCCGTATGGCGCCATGCCCATGACCTTGAACTCACCGTCGAGCATGTCGAACCCGAGGAACTCGGTGATCGCGCCATACAGGCCGCCAAGGGAGTCCGGATCGAAGAATTCCTTGATCTTGTGGATCTTGCCGTTTTCGCCATAACCGAAGAAGGTCGTGGCGTACTCGCCCTTGCCGTCGATGCCGAGGATCGCGGTTTTCTCTTTGAAACCCGAGCAGTGGTAGGCGCTGGAAGCGTGGGCCAGGTGGTGTTCCACCGGTTCGATCTTGATTTTCTTCGGATCGAAGCCCAGTTGCTCCAGGCACCAGACGATCTTGTTGCGATAGCGCTTGTAGCGACGGTTGCCCATCAGGATCGCGTCGAGCGCGCGATCCGGGGCGTACCAGTAACGTTTGGCGTATTGCCAGCGAGCCTTGCCGAAAATGCTGATCGGGGCGAACGGAATCGCGACCACGTCAACGTCGGACGGCTTGATGCCAGCCTGCTCCAGGCAGAACTTCGCCGATTCGTAGGGCATGCGGTTCTTTGCATGTTTATCGCGTACGAAGCGCTCTTCCTCAGCCGCCGCGACCAGCTTGCCGTCGATGTACAAGGCTGCTGAAGGATCATGGCTAAGGGCGCCGGACAGGCCAAGAATCGTCAATGCCACAGGGGTCTAGCCTCTTTAGTCTGCATTCAGGCGCGATGCGCCTTGAAAAATGATGTGCCCCCGCACCGGGCGAGAGACAGCTAAAGGGCGGGATTATAGCTTAAAAGCGCCGACAAACCTCTAGCGGAACTGGCCGGCCGGTGCGTTGACACTCAAGCAGCGTCGACATAGACTCCAGCACAAATGGACTGGGAGATCCCGGTCGGCGCTAATGCCTCGGTGAGATCATCGGGGCTTTTCGCTTTCTGGGGATGGGAAAAGCTTCAAACCCCAATTCTCGAAACCCTCTCCAACTTTGCTCCGCCCCCCGCTGCAATAGAACTTGCGCTTAAGCACGTCAAAAGCACGGTTTCCCTGACCCGCCCTCAAAAGGCTCATGCCAATGGGCCTCGCAACAAGATCGGCTAGCTGCAGGCCGGTGGAGTTCACCTGTTTGGTTGCAAAAACGATGTCTAACGGCAGTTGAATACCCCATCGATTCGCCCCACCACACATCCTGCGAAACTCCAACTCAAGCTCGTTATCCTCTCGCTTTCCTCGACGCTCGAAAATCACATGCGTCAGCGCCCCCTGCTGATTCTTCTCTTGCAAAAACTCGTAGAGCGTTTCCAGACAAAAGCCGAGAGCGAGGTGATAAGGATTGTGTCCCGTGCCTTGTTTTTCGCGGAGGGAAGCCTTGTCTACGACGCAACTGATCAAAACAAAGTTGCTGGCTTCAATGATGCAAGTCAGCTCATCAAGAAAAGCATTTTTGTGATCTCTGGACATGAAGAGACCAGAAAACGATCCTTTTTCTTTACGAATTTCGAGTTCATGCAGACCGATCAGATCGTGCCCCATATGTGCAAACTTGAATTTCTGTAGAGCAGGAATGACTTTCTCGCAGTAATGCCTTTTATGAAAGGCACAAAACGCGAGCACGAAGACTGGATAGTTGGGATCCAGTGTCTGCATTCCGTGATCACCGCTCTCATCGACATAAACGATGATATCGCTGTATTCACTGATTGGGGACAACGTGATTACCCACGGCCTGATCGCCAATAAACACCGACATTCCCGTCCACCGCCTGGCGATAGATCGTATACGGCAGGCAAGCCGTGTCGAAGACGCCGGACAGAGTCAGGTCAAGCAGGAAGACCGGCACCAGAATGCCGGTAGGATCGGGCGGCGCGTGCAGCAGACAGAAATCATGGGCGAGTTCACTGTAGATGCGCGGAATTAACTGACAGTAAGTTTTCTGTTTGCGCAGACAGCGCGTGGCGGCTTCGTCGCCCCGCAACACCGTAACGGCGGTGGCACAGCCGGACAGCGCCAGGGAAAATGCCCCGATAGCGATAGAGGTTTCGATGGTCAAGATTTGCCCTCCGGGTACGTCGGGACAAACTAGCACCGGGGTTTTGCGAGGGGTAGTTCATGGGTTCTGGCAAGGCTGTAGGAGAAATCACAAGGATTTGTCACCACGAGCCTCGCCAGATTTTTATTACAGAAATGTCTTATGCTCAGGCGAAAACAATCACGCAGCGTCCAATGCATCCTTGGGCAAACGCTGATCAATCACCCGATACAACGCACTGCTCTCGGGCCAGTTGCGCATGAAGCGCGCGCGATCCCGGGCATAGGCCGGAGCAAAGCTGCCCGCCGAGCCGTGCTGGCACATCGAATCCAGATCGATCAGCGCCCAGCGATCTTCCTGCCAGAACAGGTTGTGTCCCTTGAAGTCGCCATGGCTGATGCGCTCGGCAATCAACCGCGCAAACAACTGATCCAGCGCCTGCAACTCGGCTTCCGGCGCCTCGCCGCTTTCGACGTACGGCGCAAAGCGCTCGATGATGTCCGGCCCGGCCAGGTATTCGGTGATCAGATACGCCTTGCTGCGCAACCAGAAAAACCGGGTTTCCAGCACCGCCAGCGGTTTGGGCGTGGCGATGCCGAGGAATGCCAGGCGATTGCCTTCGCGCCAGGAATGCCAGGCGCGGCTCGGACGCCAGAAGCGCTTGAGCCAATGGGCAAAATTCTTGATGTTGTAACGCTTGATCACCAGCGCACGCCCGGCAACCTCGACCTTGCCGACACTGGCCGCGCCACCGGTCTTGTACAGATGGCCCTGATCGAGCAGGGCATCGGCCTGCTCCAGCACCGGCAGCATCGCGGGCTCTTCCTCACGGCGAATCGACCGCAGACCAAATGCACCACGCTTGACGCTGAACAGCGTGCATTCACGACCGACCTTGATCAGGTAATCCCTCAAGCGCCAGGCGCGCACCTTGTCGATCTGCTTTTGCAGGGCTTCCAGCGGCAGCGCGTGTTCGCTGTTGCTCAGCAGGTAATACACCAGCAATTCTTCGGTGAACGGCTCGAGCGACTTGGGCAACTGAGCGAAGAACACCCCGAGATTTTCCAGCACTTTCTGCCGGGACAACGGCTGGCCGGCGGTTTCCACACAGATGCCGGCACCATCGATCAGATACAGTTGGCCGCCATGGCGCAGCAGATTGTCCAGGTGCAGGTCTTCCTGCCACAGGCCTTTGCCGTGCAATTGACCGATGGCGCCGAGCGCTTCGGCCAGCACCGCCGATTGCTCGTCGGCCAGCACCGGCAAGGATTCGACCTTGTTCCAGGCATCGCCCAGGCTTTCGGCGCCTTCGAGGAACTCGAACAGCAGCCAGCCGCCCTCACCGTCCTTCAGGCCATCGGCCAGCAGCAAAGGCGTGGTCATGCCCTGAGCGGCGAGCAGTTTCACACCCTCCAGTTCACGCTGAAAGTGCCGCGCAGCCTTGTTGCCGACCAGCAACTTGGCCAGCACCGGACGCCCGCGCCACACACCGGCACCCACATAACGCTGACCCGGCAACACCCGCAGCAGACTGAGCAATTGCAAATCGGCAGCGCCCGCCGCATCGGCCAGCGACACCGTCAGCGGCAGGCTCGGCGTGCGCCCGGCGTTTTTCAAGTCCGACAGCTGCATCAACGGGTCTCCTTGTGACTGCGCCGCGCGGTCAGTCGCATGATCCAGCTGTCGACCAGCGAGCTGTCTGTCGATTGATCGAGATACGCCGCCAGCAGCTCACGCAATTGCGCTTCGCTCCACTCTGGCGCACGACGCTGCAGCGGCTCCAGATCCTTGACCCGGTCACGCATACCGAACCACAGGGGCCGGGTCTTTTCCAGGTCGATCAACTGCGCCTGATAGCCATCGCCTTCGGCGCGCAAGAATATGTGCTTGGGATAGAAGCAGCCGTGCACCTGACGCATACCATGAAGATGACGCGCCAACAGGCCACAAGACTTGAGAATCGCCGATTGCTGCGCGGCATCGAGGTCCGACCAGCGCTTCAACAACGAGTCGAGATCGTCCCAGCCATCCAGCGCGCGGGTCAGCAGGATCGCACGGACCTCGCCATTGACCTTGCGCTCACCGAAGAACGCCGCCTGCAACGCCGGAATACCAAGTTTGTTGTAACGACTGATGTTGCGAAATTCCCGGGCGAACGTCGGCTCGCCGAACGGCGCGTGCAACGTGCGGGTCAGGTAATTGCACTGGCGCTTGAGGTAATAGGCATGCCCTTCCAGCTCCAGACGAAACACGCTGCTCCAGCCGCCACCGTCGGTGTTGGGCTCATCCACGGCCTCGAGCTGCTTGGACCACAGCGCATCGAACGTGCCGAGACCGTGGCGCTCCAGCAGCGCACGGTCTTCAGTGGCCAGAAAATCAGTCATTCGCGTCCCTCGAAAAATCTCACCACGTGGCGAATCCGTTGCTTGTCGGCGGCATTCAGCCGATCACGTCCACGATATTGCAGGTAGAAGCGCAGGCGCTGGGTGTTCGACAGGTGATACTTGGCCACCTTGTCGAGACAGGCCAGATCCTTGGTGATCCGGTACTTGAGCCAGAAACCGCGCCAGAAATCGCCGTTCGGGCAGTCGATCAGATACAACTGCGCCTGATCGTCGATCAGCAGATTGCGCCACTTCAGATCGTTATGGGTGAAGCGGTGGTCGTGCATGACGCGGGTATAACCGGCCAATTGCCGGCTGACGCCGTCGACCCAGGCACGATCCTTGAGTTTGGGATCGTTGCGTTCGGCCAGCGCCGACAGGTCTTCGGTGCGCGGCAGTTCACGGGTGATCATCGCCCCGCGATCGTAAGCCATGCCATTGCGCTCCAGGCCCCACGCCACCACTTCGGCGGTAGGAATGCCCCACTTGGCGAAGCGTTTGAGGTTCTGCCATTCCATCTTCACCCGGGGTTTGCCCAGATAACGCCGCAAGCCTTTGCCGGCGCCGACGTAACGCTTGACGTAATAGTTGACGTCATTGAACTGCACGCGAATGACCTCGGACAATGGATCGCGGGTCAGGCGCTCGCCTTGAAGGGCAAAGACCGCTTCGAGGCTACCGAAATGCTGCGCAAGCTCACTGTACTCAGGCTCCAGATTCCAACCCGCCATCAGAGCGCATCCCCGTAACGTTGCTTGCGCGCATAGAGCTTGTTGGCCTTGCCTTCGAGCCAGCTCAGCAACGGCGCTTCTTCGGCCAGGATCTGGCGCAGCGGTTGCTGGAAGTAACCTTTGAGGAAACGCAGCTTGTCACGTCGGGTCAGGCCGATGTCCAGCGCGGAAAAGTACAACGCCGCCAGATCCTTGTTGCGCCAGCGCCGGGTGATCGCCGGACGGGTCTGGGCACGGTGCAGGTCGATCACCGAGAGTCTGAAATCTTCGGGAGTCACCGGTTTGTCGGTGTGCAGCAGAAAGTGGCAGATGTAGCAGTCGCGGTGATTGACGCCGGCGCGATGCATCATGCCGGTCATGCGCGCAACCTCGGCGATCAGCGCCCGCTTGAGTTTCGGCTGCGGCGGTTGCTTGACCCAGTCGATGCTGAAGTCTTCAAGGCTGATGGTCGGCGCCAGCTCTTCGGTGACGATGAACGAGTGCTGATCCGCCGGGTTGCTGCCCTTTTCGCCATACGCGACGGCGGTCATGGTCGGCACGCCGACTTCCTGCAAACGCTGGATGGCTTTCCATTCCTGACCCGCGCCGAGCACCGGCAGTTTGGCGGTCAGCAGGTTCTTGAAGATCTCGCCCCAACCGATGCCCCGGTGGATCTTGACGAAAAAGCCATTGCCGTCGACTTCCGTGCGCAACGTCCGGCGGGCTTCCAGCTCGCGGTACACCTCGCCCTGCAAGCCCTCGACTTCCACGAACGCATCGCGGCCAGCCCACAGGCTCTTGAACGGTTCAGCCAGCATCAACTTCATTTAAGCGTGCTCCGCCAGAATCACATCGGCCGCGTGCTGCGGCATGCTGTACAGGTCGGCCGTCTCGGCGAAGGCCAGACCGTTGCGGCTCCAGGCCGCCCGTGCAGCGTCGTCGTTCAACATGTCAGTCAGGTATTGCGTCAGTTGCGCCTGATCGAACGGTTCGTCCAGCACTCGCCCGGCATCGGCCTCGGCGATGTAATGGGCATAACCGCAGACCGCGCTGACCAGCACCGGCAACCCGGCGACCAGCGCTTCAAGCAGCACCGTGCCGGTGTTTTCGTTGTACGCCGGGTGGATCAACAAGTCGGCGCCGAGCAGGAAACGCGGGATATCGCTACGCCCCTTGAGGAACGTCACGTTGTCGCCCAGACCCAGTGTTGCACTCTGCATCTGGAACAATTTGGGGTCATCCTGGCCGATTACAAACAGCCGGGTGCGTTTCTTCAGCTCGGCAGGCAGTGCGGCCAGCGCTTTCAGGCTGCGATCGACGCCCTTGGTCTTGAACCCGGAGCCGATCTGCACCAGCAGCAGTTCGTCGTCCTTGAGGTTGAATTCGGCGCGGAAACCGGCGCGAATCTGGTCGGCATCCGCCGGACGGCGACGGTCCTGGGCGATGCCTGGCGGCAGCAGGTGGAAGCGTTCCAGCGGCGTGTCGTAATGCTTGATGAACAGCGGCTGCTGCACTTCGGAAATCATCAGCACTTCGGTCTTCGCGTCTTTGGCGAACACCGCGCGCTCGTACTCGGCGAAGTGGCGGTAGCGGCCCCAGCGGCGATACAGCGAATGGCGCAGGTTCTGCGCCTTGTCTTCGAAGCAGCCGTCGGCGGCGTAGTAGACGTCCAGCCCCGGCATTTTGTTGAAGCCGATCAGGCGATCCACAGGACGCTTGGCCAGGTCCGCTTCCATCCACGCGCTGAGTTTTTCATTGCGCCGATGATTGAAGAACGCCTTGACCGGCGCCACCAGCACTTCGAAGCCGGGCGGCACGTCGCCTTCCCAGATCAGGGTGTAGACGCGGATCTGGTGTCCGCGCTTCTGGCATTCGAGAGCGATGCGCATGAAATCGCGCTGCAAACCGCCGAACGGGAAATATTTGTACAGGACAAAAGCCAATTGCATCAGCGCAGCTCCTCAGCCATCAACAACGTGCTCAGTCGGCTGGCCACACGCTCGGGATTCAGACGCGTGAAGCACAGGGGCCACTCGCGTTTCAGGTCAAACTGACGGGCATCCTGCGCGGTCGGTTGATACGTACATTTCTTTTGCAGGCACGGCGCGCAAGGGAAATCGCTGCCGAGGTGAATCTGCAGCTTGCCGTAGGCGCCGGTCAGGCCCGGGTTGGTCGGGCCGAACAGCGAAATCGTCGGCACATCCAGTGCCGCGGCCAGATGGCCGAGACCGGTGTCCACCGCAACGCAGGCCTGGGCACCGGCCAGCACCTTGCCGACCCCGGCCAGGTTCAGCTTCGGCAGCACTTCGGCATGTTTGAAGCCGGCGGCGATGCGCTCGGCCCGGGCCTTCTCCAGCGGGTTGCCCCACGGCAGCCTGATGCCGACGCCGAGGTAGCCGACCCGTTCGGTCAGCTCGCGCCAGTAGGCTTCCGGCCAGTGTTTGGTGTCCCAGGTGGTGCCGTGGAGGAACACCACGTAAGCATTCTTGCGCGGCAACTCGACCAGACGCTCGACGTTGAGGCCGTAATCGCCCAGGCCTTTGGGCAAGTCGTAACCCAAGGCGATAGCGAACAACTGACGCACGCGCTCGACGGCGTGCTGACCACGGGCCACCGCCAGTTTGCGGTCATAAAAACGCGCGGCGATCGGCTCGCGGGCCGAGCCCTTGTCGAGACCGGCCACCGGGGCTTTGACATAGCGGGTCAGCCAGGCGCTTTTCAGCAGGCCCTGAGCGTCGATCACCAAGTCATATTTGTTCGCCCGAACGGACTGCTTGAAGCGTTTCCACTCACCGCTCTTGATGGTTTGCCAGATGTTTTTGCGCCAGCGACGGATCGCCACCGGAATCACTTTGCCTACGGCCGGGTGCCAGGTCGGAATCTCGGCGAAACCTTCTTCCACCACCCAGTCGAACTTGATCCCGGGAATGGCCCGGGCGGCATCGGTCAGCGCCGGCAACGCGTGAATCACGTCGCCCAGCGATGAAGTCTTGATCAGCAATACTCGCAAGTTAATGAACCTCGACCACAGAGCCCTGCAAACGCTGCAAGGCATCGTTGACCGCGTCCGGCATCAGCTGGCGCAGGCAGTTGTAATGGCCGAAACGGCAGGTGCGGTCGAAGCAAGGGCTGCAATCGAGGCCCAGACGGACGATTTCCACGTGCTCGGCCAGCGGCGGGGTGAAACCCGGCGAGGTCGACCCGTAGACCGCCACCAACGGACGATTCAGCGCGGCGGCCACGTGCATCAGGCCGGAATCGTTGGAGACGACCGAGTCGGCGCAGGACATCAGGTCGATGGCCTCGGCCAGCGAAGTGCCGCCGCTGAGGTTCACGGACTCTTCGCGCAAGCCCGGAATCAACCGCGCGCGGATGTCTTCGCCCACGGCGTGATCGTTCTTCGAGCCGAACAGCCAGACCTGCCAGCCTTCGCGAATCCGCGCCTCGGCGACCTTGGCGTAATGCTCGGACGGCCAGCGTTTGGCTTCACCGAATTCGGCGCCGGGGCACAACACCAGCACCGGGCGGTCGAGGGTCAGACCGAACTTGGCCAATGCAGCCTCGCGGGTCACCGGATCGATTTGCAGACTCGGACGCGGATAGGGTTTCGGCAGTTCGGCATTCGGTTCAAAGGCCAGCGCCATGAAACGCTCGATCATCAGCGGATAACGTTCTTTATCCAGCGTGCGCACGTCATTGAGCAGGCCGTAGCGGAATTCGCCGCGCCAGCCGGTGCGTTTCGGGATGCCGGCGAAGAACGGCACCAGCGCCGACTTCAGCGAGTTCGGCAGCAGGATCGCCTGGTCGTACTGGCCTGCCAGGGATTTGCCAATCCGCCGACGGGTCGCCAGCTCCAGCGCGCCGTGGCCGAGCGGGAAGCTCAAGGCCTTGCGCACTTCGGGCATGCGTTCGAGGATCGGCCGGCTCCACTCGGGGGCCAGCACGTCGATTTCGCACTGCGGGTGGCGCTGCTTTAGACACTGAAACAGTGTCTGCGCCATCACCATGTCACCGACCCAACTGGGCCCAACGATCAGAATATTCATGTGGTTTCCATAAACGAACCGGGGAGGCCTTACGCCTCCCCGTCTCGAGAATCAGCTTAGCCCCAGCTCTCGCCAGATCCGCATCACCTGCCGCCGTTCGTCCGCGAACTGATCGCCCGGTATCACGCCGGCGTCCTTCTGCAAGGCCTGCCGGTGGGCGGCGGAACGATAGGCCTTGTAGGCCTCGCGCAACAGGCTGGCGTCTTCGGCAGGCATCAGCCCCTCGTGCTCCAGCTCTTCCAGAATGCGGATATTATCCGTCCAGCGCAGCAACGGCGGGTGGGTCTGCGACCACGCCAGGGCCGCGTATTGCACCATAAATTCAATATCGACGATACCTCCGGCGTCCTGCTTGAGGTCGAACGGCGCCGTGGCCTCGAAGGCATTCGCCCCGGTGCCGGCAGCGGTGCTCTTGCTGCCGAGGTTGTCGCGCATCTTGGCACGCATCTCGCTCACTTCCTGTTGCAGTTTCGTCAGATCCCGCGCCTTGCCCAGCACCTGGGCCCGGACGTTCTCGAAGGCCTGCCCGACATCCTTGCTGCCTACCAGCACCCGCGCCCGCACCAGGGCCTGATGCTCCCAGGTCCAGGCTTCATTTTCCTGATAGCGCGCAAACGCGCCGAGCGAACTGACCAGCAGCCCCGACGCCCCGGAAGGACGCAGGCGCATGTCCACTTCGTACAACTGACCGGAGTTGGTCTGCGCCGTCAGCAGGTGGATGATCCGCTGGCCGAGCCGGGTGAAGAACTGCGTGCCATCGATGGGCTTCGGCCCATCGGTTTCGGCCTGCTGGTCGCCATCGTGGATGAACACCAGATCCAGATCCGAACCATGCCCCAACTCGATCCCGCCGACTTTCCCATAACCGACAATGATGAAGCCGGGATCGCACAGCGTGCCATCGGTGCGCAGCGGCGTGCCGTACTTGGCCACGGTCTGGCGCCAGGCCAGGGCCAGCACTTGCTCCAGAATTGCCTCGGCCAGCCAGGTCAGGTAATCGCTGACTTTCATCAACGGCAGGCTGCCGGCGATTTCCGAGGCGGCGACGCGCAAGCGGTGCGCCAGTTTGAAATGACGCAGGGCTTCCATCTGTTGTTCGAGGTCGTCTTCCGGAATCCGGGTCAGGCGCTCGCGCAATTCGGCGGCCAGTTCCGGCGCCAGCGGCGGCTTGAACAGGCGACCTTCGTTGAGCAGTTCATCGAGCAACAGCGGGAAACGGGTGATTTGCTCGGCGATCCACGGGCTCGCGGCACATAGCGTCAGCAAGCGACGCAGCGCACCGGGGTTTTCCGTCAGCAAGACCAAATAAGCCGAGCGCCGGGCCACGGCCTCGACCAGCGGCAGAACGCGCTCCAGCACCAGATCGGGACTTTCGTGTTCCACCGCCTGAGCCAGCAGGCGCGGAATAAAGGCATCGAGACGCTCGCGCCCCAGACGTTGCATCGCCCGCAACTGCGGGCTGGCACGCAGGCTCGCCAATGCTTTCAAGGCCTTGGTTGCGTCGGCGAAACCGCCCTCTTCCAGCTGGCGACAGGCCGCCTCTTCGTCCTGAGCCTCTTCCCACAGCGGCAGCCATTCACCGCCGACCACCACTTCGCTCTCGGCACCTTCGTCCTCATCGGGATCGGCGATCACTTGCGCGAAGTGCCAGGCCACGCGGCCGCGCCAGAACATCAGTTTCTCGTGGAACGCCTCCCAGTCGGCGAACCCGAGCATGAACGCGATACGCGCCTGATCCTGAGCGCTGTCCGGCAGCATCTGGGTCTGACGGTCGGCAATCGCCTGGATCGCGTGTTCGGTGTAACGCAGGAATTCGTAACCTTCGCGCAGTTCGCTGATGACCGCCGGCGGCAGATAGCCCTGCCCTTCGAGCGTGCCCAACACCTTTAATAGAGGGCGCTGTTGCAGACTCAGGTCGCGTCCGCCGTGAATCAGTTGAAAGGCCTGGGCGATGAACTCGACCTCACGGATACCGCCGGAGCCAAGCTTGATGTTGTCAGCCATGCCCTTGCGCCGCACTTCCTGCTGGATCAACTGCTTCATGGTGCGCAGCGCTTCGATCGCCGAGAAGTCCAGATAGCGACGGTAAACGAACGGCCGCAGCATCTCCTGCAACTGCTCACCCGCCACCTGATCGCCAGCCACCACCCGCGACTTGATCATCGCGTAGCGTTCCCAGTCGCGGCCTTGATCCTGGTAATACTGCTCCAGTGCATTGAAGCTCAGCACCAGCGCGCCGGACGAGCCGTAAGGGCGCAGGCGCATGTCGACGCGGAACACGAAACCGTCGACGGTGATCGGGTCGAGAGCCTTGATCAGGCGCTGGCCGAGACGGATGAAAAACTCCTGATTATCCAGCGGGCGCTTGACGCCGACGGTTTCGCCGCCTTCGGGGTAGGCGAAGATCAGGTCGATGTCCGAAGACAGGTTCAGCTCGACCGCGCCAAGCTTGCCCATGCCGAGGATGACCATCTGCTGCGGTTCGCCGCTGCGCCGGCCGGTCGGCGTGCCGAACTGGTCGCAATGGCGGCGGTACAACCATTGATAGGCTTGATCGATGCTGGCGTCGGCCATGTCCGAGAGGTCGCGGCAGGTCTGCACCAGATCGGCCTGGCGATTGAGGTCGCGCCAGATGATCCGCACCTGATGCCGGGTGCGCTGACGGCGCAGGACGCGGCCCAGTTCATCTTCGGTCTGTGCGCTGCTGACCGCAGCCGCAATCTGCCCGCACAACTCACCGGGGGCGAACGGCCGGTCCAGCTCGCCGGACAGCACCAGCGACAACAACATCAAAGGGTCACGAACGCACTGTTCAATGACAAAATCGCTGGCGGCGCTGACGCGGGCGAACTGCGCCCAGCGTTCCGGCGTCCAGGTGGAGAAGCCAAGATCATCTTCAAGTCCGGCGACGGCCGCACGGAACGACTGCTCCGATCGGCTGACCAACGGCAGGAGAATGGCGGGCAGTTCGGCAAGCGCGGGCAGGGTCATGGTCTATCCTTGATCGGCGTGTAAATGGCCGCTTGTAGTGATGATTGAAAAACCGCTACGCGAAGGACTGTCGAACAAAAGTGAGAAATAGCTGAAATTTCTTTTTCTTTGGCAGCCAACATCAAACTTTCACCTTTTTCGGATGGCTAAAGACCAACCTTAACGATTATTCTCACAACGCAGTCGGAGGCCACAAGCCTTTCATCTGTAGTTTTACTACTCGTCTATACATTCGAAAGGCTGAAATGCCGGATGATTTGTAGTAAAACTACACGCCGCCGGAACAACCTGTCGGCAATCCAAGAATTTTAAATCGTCTGCCCACAAGGCCAGTCGCAAACTCAGGCAACCGATTCTGGAAGCCTTTCCGCCCTGGAGCAAGCCATGCAAGACCTCGATCCCGTCGAAACCCAGGAATGGCTGGACGCCCTGGAATCGGTTCTCGACAAAGAAGGCGAAGACCGTGCTCACTATCTGATGACCCGTATGGGTGAACTGGCGACCCGCAGCGGTTCGCAGCTCCCTTACGCCATCACCACGCCTTACCGCAACACGATCCCCGTTACCCACGAAGCACGCATGCCTGGCGACCTGTTCATGGAACGCCGCATTCGCTCGCTGGTACGCTGGAACGCGATGGCCATGGTAATGCGTACGAACCTGAAAGATTCTGACCTGGGTGGTCACATCTCCAGCTTCGCTTCCAGTGCGACCCTGTACGACATCGGCTTCAACTACTTCTTCCAGGCCCCGACCGATGAACACGGCGGCGACCTGATCTACTTCCAGGGCCATACCTCGCCAGGCGTTTACGCCCGTGCGTTCATGGAAGGCCGCATCACCGAAGACCAGATGAACAACTTCCGCCAGGAAGTCGACGGTCAGGGCCTGTCGTCCTACCCGCACCCTTGGCTGATGCCTGACTTCTGGCAGTTCCCGACCGTTTCGATGGGTCTGGGCCCGATCCAGGCGATCTACCAGGCTCGCTTCATGAAGTACCTGGAACACCGCGGTTTCATCCAGCCGGGCAAACAGAAAGTCTGGTGCTTCCTGGGCGACGGCGAGTGCGACGAGCCGGAATCCCTGGGCGCCATCTCCCTGGCCGGCCGCGAGAAGCTGGACAACCTGATCTTCGTCATCAACTGCAACCTGCAGCGCCTCGACGGCCCGGTTCGCGGCAACGGCAAGATCATCCAGGAACTCGAAGGCGTGTTCCGCGGTGCCCAGTGGAACGTCAACAAAGTCATCTGGGGCCGTTTCTGGGACCCACTGCTGGCCAAGGACGTCGACGGCATCCTGCAACGTCGCATGGACGAAGTCATCGACGGCGAGTACCAGAACTACAAGGCCAAAGACGGCGCGTTCGTTCGCGAGCACTTCTTCAACACGCCTGAACTCAAGGCGATGGTTGCCGACCTGTCCGACGACGAGATCTGGAAACTCAACCGTGGCGGCCACGACCCGTACAAGGTCTACGCGGCGTACCACCAGGCGGTCAACCACAAGGACCAGCCTACCGTCATTCTGGCCAAGACCATCAAGGGTTATGGCACCGGTGCCGGCGAAGCGAAAAACACCGCGCACAACACCAAGAAAGTCGACGTCGAAAGCCTGAAACACTTCCGTGACCGTTTCGACATCCCGGTCAAGGATGCCGACCTGGAACACCTGCCGTTCTTCAAGCCGGAAGAAGGCAGCGCCGAAGCCCGTTATCTGGCCGAGCGTCGTGCCGCACTGGGCGGTTTCGTTCCGCAGCGTCGTGCGCAGAGCTTCAGTGTGCCGACTCCGGACCTGGACACCCTCAAGGCAATCCTCGACGGTTCCGGCGACCGCGAAATTTCCACCACCATGGCCTTCGTGCGGATCCTCGCGCAGCTGGTCAAGGACAAGGAAATCGGCCCGCGCATCGTTCCGATCATCCCGGACGAAGCCCGTACCTTCGGCATGGAAGGCATGTTCCGTCAGCTGGGCATCTACTCGTCCGTCGGCCAGCTCTACGAGCCAGTCGATAAAGACCAGGTGATGTTCTACAAGGAAGACCAGAAAGGTCAGATCCTTGAAGAAGGCATCAACGAAGCGGGCGCCATGAGCTCCTTCATCGCTGCCGGTACTTCGTACTCCAGCCACAACCAGCCAATGCTGCCGTTCTACATCTTCTACTCGATGTTCGGCTTCCAGCGTATCGGCGACCTGGCCTGGGCTGCCGGCGACAGCCGCACCCGTGGCTTCCTGATCGGCGGCACCGCCGGCCGCACCACCCTGAACGGTGAAGGCCTGCAGCACGAAGACGGTCACAGCCACCTGCTGGCTGCCACCATCCCGAACTGCCGCACCTACGATCCGACCTACGGCTACGAGCTGGCGGTGATCATTCAGGACGGCATGAAGAAGATGACCGAAGAGCAACAGGACATCTTCTATTACATCACCGTGATGAACGAGTCGTACCAGCAGCCAGCCATGCCGGCCGGTGCCGAAGAAGGCATCAAGAAAGGCATGTACCTGCTCGAAGAAGACACCCGCGACGCGGCGCACCACGTACAGCTGATGGGCTCCGGCACCATCCTGCGTGAAGTCCGTGAAGCGGCGAAGATCCTGCGTGAAGAGTTCAACATCGGTGCCGACGTGTGGAGCGTTACCAGCTTCAACGAACTGCGTCGCGACGGCCTGGCCGTAGAGCGCAGCAACCGTCTGAAACCAGGCCAGAAGCCTAAGCGCAGCTACGTCGAAGAGTGCCTGAGCGGCCGTAAAGGTCCGGTCATCGCCTCTACCGACTACATGAAACTGTTCGCCGAGCAGATCCGTCAGTGGGTACCGTCCAAGGAATTCAAAGTCCTGGGCACCGACGGTTTCGGCCGCAGCGACAGCCGCAAGAAACTGCGTCATTTCTTCGAAGTCGACCGTCATTTCGTGGTGTTGGCAGCCCTGGAAGCACTGGCTGACCGTGGTGATATCGAACCTAAAGTCGTGGCCGAGGCCATTACCAAGTTCGGTATCGACCCGGAAAAACGCAACCCACTGGACTGCTGAGGAGAAACTCTGTGAGCGAACTCATTCGCGTACCTGACATCGGCAGCGGTGAAGGTGAAGTAATCGAACTGTTTGTGAAGGTCGGCGACCGTATCGAAGCCGACCAGAGCATCCTGACTCTGGAATCGGACAAGGCCAGCATGGAAGTGCCGGCCCCGAAGGCCGGTGTCATCAAGAGCCTGAAAGTGAAGCTGGGTGATCGCCTGAAAGAAGGCGACGAACTGCTGGAACTGGAAGTCGAGGGCGCCGCGCAAGCGGCCCCTGCTCCGGCTGCCGCGCCTGCTGCCAAGGCTGAAGCTGCACCGGCTGCCGCGCCTGCTGCTGCCGCGCCAGCCGCTGCCCCTGCTGCCGCTTCGGTTCAACAAGTGCACGTGCCGGACATCGGCTCGTCGGGCAAGGCCCAGATCATCGAGATCCAGGTCAAGGTCGGCGACAAGGTCGAGGCTGATCAGTCGCTGATCACCCTGGAATCCGACAAGGCCAGCATGGAAATCCCGTCGCCTGCCGCTGGCGTGGTCAAGGCCATCAGCGTCAAGTTGAACGACGAAGTCGGCACTGGCGACCTGATTCTGGATCTGGAAGTGGCGGGTGCTGCGGCCCCTGCTGCCGCCGCTCCGGCCCAGGCTGCTGCTCCAGCCGCTGCCGCAGCGCCGGCGCCGGCCGCCGCGCCAGCCGCACCGGTTGCCGACAGCGTTCAGGACATCCACGTGCCGGACATCGGTTCGGCCGGCAAGGCCAAGATCATCGAAGTATTGGTCAAGGCTGGCGACAGCGTTGAAGCCGACCAGTCGCTGATCACCCTGGAATCCGACAAGGCGAGCATGGAAATCCCGTCGCCTGCCGCTGGCGTGGTGGAAAGCGTTTCCATCAAGCTGGACGACGAAGTCGGCACCGGCGATCTGATCCTCAAGCTGAAAGTCAAAGGCGCCGCTCCGGCTG
This sequence comes from Pseudomonas sp. MCal1, assembly GCF_026341415.1. NCBI lineage: Bacteria > Pseudomonadati > Pseudomonadota > Gammaproteobacteria > Pseudomonadales > Pseudomonadaceae > Pseudomonas > Pseudomonas sp. MCal1. Next base: position 1,254 of record NZ_JAKUMP010000023.1, on the reverse strand, counting down.
CTGCCCCGGCTCCAGCTGCCGCCGCTGCTCCGAGCGCTCCGGCGCCAGCCGCTGCTGCTCCGGCTGCCGCTGCACCTGCTGCCGCTGCACCTGCTGCCGCCGCTCCGGTTGCTGCTCCAGCCAAGCCGGGTGCGAAAGTTCACGCCGGCCCTGCCGTGCGTCAACTGGCTCGCGAATTCGGCGTCGAGCTGAGCGCTGTCGGCGCCAGCGGTCCGCACGGTCGCATCCTGAAAGAAGACGTTCAGACATACGTCAAAGCCATGATGCAGAAGGCCAAGGAAGCACCGGCCGCTGCCGCTGGCGCAACCGGTGGCGCGGGCATCCCGCCGATTCCGGCCGTCGACTTCAGCCGCTTCGGCGAAATCGAAGAAGTGCCGATGACCCGCCTGATGCAGGTCGGCGCTGCCAACCTGCACCGCAGCTGGCTGAACGTGCCGCACGTGACGCAATTCGACTCGGCGGATATCACCGAGCTGGAAGCGTTCCGCACCGCACAGAAAGCTGTCGCAGAGAAGGCCGGCGTCAAGCTGACCATCCTGCCGCTGCTGCTCAAGTCCTGCGCCCACCTGCTCAAGGAACTGCCGGACTTCAACAGCTCGCTGGCCCCAAGCGGCAAGGCGATCATCCGCAAGAAATACGTGAACATCGGCTTCGCCGTCGACACCCCGGACGGCCTGCTGGTACCGGTCATCAAGAACGTCGACCAGAAGAGCCTGCTGCAACTGGCCGCCGAGGCCGCTTCCCTGGCTGAGAAAGCCCGGACCAAGAAGCTCTCGTCGGACGAGATGCAAGGCGCCTGCTTCACCATTTCCAGCCTCGGCCACATTGGCGGCACCGGCTTCACACCGATCGTCAACGCGCCGGAAGTGGCGATCCTCGGTGTTTCCAAGGCAACCATCCAGCCAGTCTGGGACGGCAAAGCCTTCCAGCCGAAACTGATGCTGCCACTGTCGCTGTCCTACGATCACCGTGTGATCAACGGCGCCGCTGCCGCACGCTTCACCAAGCGTCTGAGCGACCTGCTGGCGGACATCCGCACCATCCTGCTGTAATGCGCTCGGCCCTCCGGCAACGGAGGGCCGACCGTGTCCCACGTTTTCGAGCGCCACACGCTCGTACCTCAACCCCGTCAGTTTGGCGGGGCTTTTTTTTGGTTCTTCACGGATTACCGGGAAACACGCTCTTGATCTTCATGAAAAAGAATTCGCTATCCCGGTAACCGTACGCCATCCGTTTGATGACCTTTATTCGATT
>NZ_JAKUMP010000022.1:0-71984 GCF_026341415.1 Pseudomonas sp. MCal1 | reverse complement strand
TGTTTGCTCGCACGAACATCATCAATCAAATCGGCGTTCTTGTTTGTGTGTTTCCCGAGATTCCGTGAAGAACCAAATGAAAGGGGCGTACACCGGGGGGCCGATGGTTGCGGGCAAAAGCCCGGTGATCGATCTACCCCAACGTCATGCCGGGGCCAGCCCCATCGTTCAAGCGCCAGAAAAAACCTAAGCCTCGCCCGCCGAAGCCACTGCCCTCACCTGCCCATGCTGGCGCGTGGTCACCAGCCCGATAAAGGAAATCGCCAGCGCCAGGCCAATGGTCGACGTCACTTCCAGACGATGCTCGGGGGTCACCATCATCACCGCGAGCGCGGCGCAGATGAACGCGATCACCCGCCGCTGCCGCAGTTGCTGGCCTGGGCGTCGCCTACCTGCCTGACTGCCTCACCCATGAGCACCTGGCAACGGGAGCACTGTTGCAGATCATGACAAACCATCCCCCACCGCCAGCAGGTGCCTACCTCCTCCGCCCGCCGGGGCCGCATCCCGCCCGGAAAATACGCGTGCACACCGAGCTGTTGATCGAGTTCTTCGGCGAATCTCCGCACCTGGCGGTGCAGCCGCTGTCACATCTGGAGGATGCGCTGGCACCTACCTGAACCAGGACAGGAGATGTGATTTGCTTCAACGCCCGCAACAGTCAATGCGCCGTACTGCATTCATCGCAGACACAACGGCGCTGATCCTGTTTTTCACAACCACCGGCATCATCAATGAACGATTCATTGCCGGCATGACGTGGGATCAGGTTCTTCATGCGCGCCTTGTAGGCGCCGTATTGATGGTGCCCGTCGCAAGACCTTACGGTCTGTGGCGGGACTGGGTGATGAAGCGAGCCAGCCCGCGTCGAGTTTCCAGACTGCTGTGGGACAGCTTCGCCCTCGTCAGTTTCCAGGTCCCCCTCTATGCAGCGATCATTGCCTCCAGTGGTGCATCGGGAGGTGAGCTGGTGCGCGGCACGCTCGGTGCGGCCTTGATGATGCTGGCGCTGGGGCGACCCTACGGGGCATTTCTCAACAGGGTACGCAAGGTGTTCGGCTTGCCTCCGGGTGGCGACAAGCCGATGTCGCTGAACAGTTGAACGACCGCCGGCTTCACCCCTTGCTCAGATCCACCAACGGTGCCTGCCGCACCTCAGTCTCCCGCCCGCCCTGAATCTCGCTCACCTGCTTCAAGGCCTTATCCACCGCCGCCTTATCCGCCAACAAGCTGTAGCTGATGCGGAACTGTTTGTGTTCCTTCGGCCCGATTGTCGGTACCAGGTTCAGTGGCCGCTGATAACGGCGGTTGTAGGAAAAACTCGTTCCCGGCTCCAGCCCGGTGACATAACCCTGACCTTGGGTATCGGTGTTCTTCCACAGGGAAAACACCGGCAATGTCTGCGTATTGAAGCCAACCGAAACGCCCAGACTGCCAGCCTTGTTATGCAACACGGTCAACGTATCGCCCTTGGCATCGGCATACGGCACCACGTTGTAAACCGTTTCGTCGTAGTCCTTGGTCGGTGCGCGGTAGGTTTGCCATTCAGCCAAATCGCCCTTGGCTTTGTCGTTGAACGGCGACACCTGTTTCACCGGCGCGGCGAAACGAGCGCCCTGCTCCAGGAACGGGGTGCTGAAGTTGCTGTGGTACAGCGCCTGGTACTCCTTCGGATAGTCGCCGTTGTTGGTCAGCGTGTCGTTGAGGGCGAACATTGCGCTGCCGGGTTCGGTGACCAGTTCGGTAGCGACGGAGAAGTCGACTTTCTTGAACGCCTGCTCTTTCAGTTCACCGCGCAGGGTGATGGCGTACGGTGGCGTTTCATCGATGTGCAGAGTGACTTTGTTCGCAGGAATGTTGGCGGCCCGGCCGTGCAGGGTCAGCAGTTCGCCGTTGTCGACGCCGGGGTGACCGACCCATTCGTACCCGCAGCGGGTCACCAACTCATTGAAACCCTCCAGCCAGCCCAGACCGCCGCGGCCATTGAGTTCGATGAAGGACGGATTGACCACTTCCTTGACCGGCGAATCCCAGCCCATGCGCACATTGCCGACCGAAGCCTGCAAGACGTTCATGCCCCGCGTCGGCACCACCGAGAGCTTCATCGTGCCGTTATCAATGTCGACAATGCTGACGCCCTCCTGCCGACCACCATGCAAGGTGCGCAGGCTGACGCTGAAAGGTTTGTCGGTTTTCACGCCAAGTTGCTGGCTGGTGATCTGCCAGTTCTGAGCGGCTTTGTCGGTGTCGATCAGAACGTAATCCCAGGCCATGGCGTGGGAAGCAGCGGACAGTGCGCTGAGGGCAACAACGAGTTTGAGCGGGGTCATGGGAGAAGCCTTTCTTGGAGTTGTGCCGTTTTTATAAACCTGCTGAAACGTTTCATCAAGCTTAAAAAGAGACGCGCGTCGGTAGGTGCCAAGAACGAATGGTGCGCACAGGAAAATTGAAATCGATGTGATCGGATTATTCAGGAGCTGCATGGAGCGTCTGATTTCGACATGGCGAGGGCGGCGTGTTTAAGCGTTTTCCGAAGGGTGTTTAGAAACGCCCGGCATTACTTCCCCACGGCTACAGCGTCTTGCGTCATTGCCTACGACTACGCCAGAATCCGCCGGCTTGTGCGTCTGGGGTGCGGGTTTTATCGTTTCCGGGTCACTGAAAAACAGTGATCGGGTTTGGTAGCCCGGATTACCTGTCGCATCGCAACACCAGATTGCAGGGACTCTTTCGTCCTCTGTTTTATGGTGGCCATGCGTAGGGCGTCTTCGGACGCGCCGGGTATCCAGGTGACCGGTCTACCAACCTCCGTATGGCCACCACCCTCGTTTGGTAGCGAGGCTGATGGCTCCACTTTCTCACCCTGGAGTTACATATATGTTCAAACCCACACCGAACCCACCGGAAACCGATCCGGTATCGCCCTATAAATTTCCCGATTCTCGAACCCTCAACGAAGCGGCCGAACGCGCGCTCGACCATTACCTCACCCCACAACAACGCATCATGGGCAGACACACCAGGCATGATCCCATGTACCTGGCCAACCCGGCCTACAACACTGAATCCCTCTTGGCCAACGCCAGTGAATCACTGGGCTCGGCCAGCGAAATGCTCAATAACTTTGCGGCCACGCTGGAGCCAGCCCATCGCAAGACTGCGATCGGGATTGCGCAGTTGGTGATGTTGAGTGAGTTGGCGGTGAATCAGGCGTTGGATCATGTTGAGGTGAAGACCTGAAAGCCAACCCCTTTGTCATGACTGATTGACAGGGGGCTTGAGAAAACGATGCCAGCCGAAGCTGCCACAGTAAATGGCAGCTATCGGCTGTGGATTCAACCGGCCGATGTAACACGACTAAAATAATCGTCCGGCGGACATACCTGCTTGATCCAAAAGATAAGGGCGGTGATGTCTGCTTAACTGCCTTGATTACGTTTCGCGTGCACAGCCCTGAGCGCTTACAGAGAATCTCAACTGCCAGCTTTTAGCACTTCAAGCATCGCCTCGGCAGCCAAGGTGTGGACTTTGCGGGTCGGGTGCCATTCATCCCAGTAGTAATGGGCATCTGGGTTTTGACACACCGGCTTGACGTCCGGATAGGTGACTTGGCAAGGGGTATCCAGATCCTTCAACCTCGCAACATCGGGTGCCGCACGAAGTTTGTTGCTGAAGGCCAGGTGGTCAAAGTAACTGATACTGACATCATGAGTATTAGCCAGCGCTGTCAGCACGGTTGGCAGTTTTTGTTCGAGTATCTGCTGGTATTTTGTTGCACTCTTGACTTGATTGCCCTGCACCACAGCTGGAACGTGACTCAAATCCGTGGTCCCCACGACCATTAAGTGCTTCGCGCCTGCTGCAATCAGCGCCTCGGTACTCTTCTGAATATTCGCCGTGCTTTTCTGGCTTAGCACTTCAATCGATTCTGGATGCGAGAAGTCGGCCCATTCAAAAAAGTCGTTGGCTGAGATGAAAATAAAATAGAGCGAATCCGGATCCGCTTTGTGTTTTTTAGCGGCTTTTAGATGATCGGCAATTTGGCCGAAAACGCCAGTGTCGCGAGATGGCTCCATCCAAGCATAGTAGTTGCCGTTGCCGCTCTTGGCACCGCCAATCGCGTAATCGGTCAAGGGTATTTTCAAGACGCGAGCCAAGTTCTCGACGGCGGTGGGGCCATTGCTCCAGCGCCCCTTCCAATACAACGAGCCGGGCAGCTCCTGGGCATCTTTGACCTTCTGCATGGCTAAGGTTCTAGTGAAGGCTTCACCCGCACCATTGTCAGAGTAGCTGTCACCGAAAGCATAGAGATGATTGTAGCTTTGGGCACCAAAGGCGGTTGATGCAGTCAGTGCCAAAAGAGCGGCCAAGCAGGCGAGTCGAGTCATTGATAGTCTCCCAGGTTGTAACCTCAGACTACCGGCGGCGAAGCTTTCACTTGTCACTGTTGCGACCTTTGTTTAGCCGAGCGCGTAATGAAAGTCCTGTTCGCGACAGATAGGAATCGGGTAAGTCCAGCAACGACAGGTGCAGTCTCAGGATAAAGCGGCCAGCAAATACACCTTGAGAAAAAATGAGAAAAATGGGACGAAAAAATGGGGACGCATCTATTTTCGCCCAAGCTGCTATTGAACAAAACGCTCATTCCAGCGAGGTCACCAAGCAGGTTTCGATGCCCTCCAACCTCTTGGGCCATTCGTTAATAAGTACGACTGCATCGTCACCTTGATTCAGGTAGATCAGGTAGTCACCTGTCTCGAAGGCAACTTGAAAGCCGACAAGCCAAACCTCTCCGCCCGCCACTTTATCGACAACACCTTGAACCGCTGTGATGATTTTGTCTTCGAGGAAGAGAGCTGATCTATTGCGAAGCAGATTTTCCCTACGCCACGAGCAAACGCTGGTGGCATCAAGTGTGAAGGATGTGGGAGGTTCCAGATCGGACTCATCAGCTCCAACACATTTACCATCGCTCAGCAGGTACATCGCAACATTCTGATGTTCGCCACACCGCCAGAGCAACGGCCCTACGTCAGACAGGCATTTTTCCTCGTTGAAGTAATATTGGTCATGCAATACCTCAGCAAGTCGCTGCCCCTGCAGCAGCTGCGCATTTCTCAAGTCATTCGCCATCCTCTCTCGGGAGGCGGTATAGCGGTTAGACACTGGGCTGTTCCCTATTTATTCGCAATCCAGGCTCTCGGAATCGCCTGACGTCGCCGACAAGATCGCATGATATCCGCCCTCTTCAGGAACATATGAAACGAACTGGTTACCCGCGACCTTTTGCAGCCAAAGACGCCCACAGTTCGTGCATTCATAAACATCCAACGACCGGTGGATGTGGAGGTTCGATAATCGGCTTGCCAGTTCGTCGGTCGCGCTCACCCAAGGTGCAAACTCACCGAACGCCCCGATGGCGTCGTCGCGCACCTGGGCGAACTGCGGGAAGCGCTGGCGGATCTGGGCAGCGTCGAGGACTTCGTGTTCGATGCCGTAGATCTGCGCCAGGGCGATGGTGCGCAGGGTGAAGTCGGTTTCGTCCGCGGGATCGAAGTCGGGGCTTGAGGTCAGCACCAGCAGGCCGGTCTGTTCGAACAGGGCCTCGCCCGACAGCGCTTCCAGTTCGCGCCAGATGCGGTGGGAGTTGCGCACGATGGGCACGTATTGCGCGCCCTCGCCCACGGACAGTCGGGTGATGCGGGTGTCGCCATGGCTGGAGCCGAATGTGTGCGGCGGATGGTGACGGTCGATGCCGACCACGTTGACCCCGGCTTTCGCCAGTTGATACACCGTGGCCGCGCCCATGGCGCCGAGGCCGATGACCAGTGCTTCGCATCGTTCCATGATTGATTTCCGCTCAGGCAAAAGAGCCACAGTGAAGCGGATCAGACGATGGAAAACAATCCGCTGAAAGCCGCGCTCAGGCAAAAATGCGAAAAGCCAAAAGCCGTGCGATTACCGGCCAGAGTCGTTTGTCCCGTCTTGCATCGCGGCATACCCTCTGACGCCAATAAAAACCATAAGAGAGAGTCCCGCCTTGATCCGTTTCTGCAAAACCTCGCTGTGCCTCGCCGTTCTGTCCTCGTTCGTTGCCACTGCCAGCCATGCCGCCGATGCGCCCTGGGTGGATAGCGCCGTGAGCGCGGTCAATCAGGATGTCATCGATCTGCGCCACACGATTCATCAGCATCCAGAGTTGGGCAATCTTGAGTTCAAGACTGCCGCGCTGGTGGCCGAGCGGCTGAAGGCGTCGAACATTGAAGTGCGCACCGGGGTCGGCAAGACGGGGGTTGTGGGAATTCTGAAAGGCGGATTGCCGGGGCCGGTCGTGGCGTTGCGCGCCGACATGGACGCCTTGCCGGTCAAGGAGATGACGAACCTGCCGTTCGCCAGCCAGGCCACCAGCACGCGGCTGGGCAAGAGTGTGCCGGTGATGCACGCCTGCGGGCACGACACCCACACCGCCATGTTGCTGGGCGCCGCGAAAGTGCTGGCCGAGCATCGCGATCAGGTGCGCGGGACGGTGGTGTTTCTGTTTCAGCCGGCCGAGGAAGGCGCGGCCGATGTCGATGAGTTCCAGACCGACACCCTGATCGGCGCACAGGCGATGATCCGCGATGGCGCACTCGATTCGCCCAAGGTCGAAGCGGTGTTCGGGGTGCATGTGATGGCGGGTTATCCGACCGGGCATCTGTTCTACAAATCCGGGACCGTGCTCAACAGCAGTGACTCGTTCCGCATCACGGTCAAGGGCCAGCAGACTCACGGCTCGGCGCCCTGGAGCGGTGTCGATCCGATTGTCGCCAGTCAAGGCATCATCAGTGGATTGCAGACGCTGGTCAGTCGGCGTGTCGATCTCACGCAGGGCATGGGCGTGATCAGTGTCGGCACGATCAACGGCGGTTCGGCGGCCAACATCATTCCCGAGACCGTGGAAATGACCGGGACCATTCGCACCAACAACGCCGACATCCGCGACACGATCCTGAAAAAGATGCCGCCGCTGGTGAACAGCATCGCCAGCGCCTACGAAACCCAGGCCAATCTGCTGCTGGTGAACAATGCGCCCGTGACCACCAACGATCCGGCCCTGACCGAAGCCATGATCCCGGCCCTCGAACTGGCAGCACCGGGCAAGGTCGAGCGCCTGCCCGCCTCCCTGTCACCGAGCGAGGACTTCTCCTACTACGCGCGCAAGGTGCCGGGGTTGTTCGTGTTCCTCGGCGCCACGCCGGAAGGCCAGGACATGAGCAAGGCGCCGAACAACCACAGCCCCTACTTCACCGCCGATGACGCAACACTGGCCACCGGGGTGAAGGCGCATGTGCAGTTTGTGCTGAATTATCCGGGGCGGGGTCAGCGGGGCTGATTGGCTTATGTGAAAAGGGGGGCGGATGTATTTTCGTAAATACATCCGCCCCCTTTGCTAGTGGTTGCTCACCACGTTGTTCTGTATCGAAAGGACACTTGGTAGTCGAATACCGCTGGTTCGATTTTGTGGGTAAACAATGGCTGTAATTTTGCTATCCAGTCATTCCGTACATCAAATCCGCCGTCATAAATCTCATTTTCCTCCAGCAGACCCAACGACTCGATGATTGAACCGTCATCACCGAGATCGACCGAGTACTCCTTTCCCTCAGCGAGCTCTGTTTTTTTGTCATACCAATTCAATCTGACTTTCAGTCCCATTCCAGCCTCATAGATACTTTTTAATGCTGCGGTTTTTCTTGGGAGGGGCAATCTGCTCACCTGTTAAATGATCAAAAGCCCCTAGATGGCTGCCATCACTTGCACGATAGGCTTCGAGTTCTCCGTGCTGTGAGTCCCATTCATAGATGTTTCTGCCTTTAGCATCCGTCCAGCGTTCTCGAAGACCGCCACCGCCCTGCTTTGGTGTTTTCTTCTTCGCTTCCTTCAAACCCGGGAATCCGACAATTTCTTCCGTTTCAGGTGCCGAATGGTAATCGTGGTCGGGGCTGGGAAGCTTCCTGCTGGAAACATTCAAGACAATGTACAGCGGCCGAACCCCGGAACTCGCCGGAAACACCAATATGAAATCCCAATACTCCGGCGGATAAACCGGATTCACCAGAATCCCCTCCGCCGCTTTCGTCGGCGGATACACCCAGATATGCGGCGCTTGCGGAGCAGCCTCCAGTGCCGGAATACCGAGGATGTCGGAACCGTCCACAGCAGGCGTCCAGATCAGCTCAACGCCTTCGCCAAGGTCTGCAATAAACCGGTTACCGCGTGCAGCGAACCGCACGACATCAACCATCTCCCAGTCGCGATTCTTGCCGGTATAGAAGCCGTAACCCTTTAGACTGCCATCGGCCTGCTGCTCAACGCGCAGGCGCACGCGGATTCGGGCCTGTTTGAGGGCGAGCAACTGGTCTTCGGTATAGAGGGCGCTGTCGCCCAGGTTCGACGGCATGAACATCGCCACCAGACCGAGCAACGGGCTGATGGCAGCAGAGGCCATCGCGGGCAATGCCTTGAACGCCTCACCGGTAAGGGCAAAAGCGCCCAGCCCCGCTGAAATTGCCGTGCCGCTGATTTTCTTGAGTGCAACGCCACCGCTGTCATCGGCCTCACGCCCACCGAGCAAAATCAGCTCGCCGTAATCCTTCAGGCTGTCAGTCGGCACCATTCCCGAAGGATTCGAGTAATCGATAATCGCGTCCGGCAGCTTGCACGACTTGGCAAACACGCAGCCGGCGCGCGCTGGCTCTGGCTTGTTCGCCGCCATCTCACGGCTGCGTTCGAAGGCGTCTTGCCGCGCCAGCATGGCGTCGTACTTGTCTTGTCGTGTTTGTTGATAGGCCAGTTCGGTGGCCGTCATGTAGCGGTAAGTGACGTGATGCCCGTCGCCCGCCGGTGGGTTGGGAACCCGGGGAATGTCCTTTTGACCAGCCACTGATTGTCCTTTCGTTCATGCATCGGCAGCCCCTCGCAAGGGGCTGCACGACGTTAACGAAGCAGGAAAATCGTGACTGTAGGACGTATCTCTAAAGACGTGGGGATTGTTCGACGTGAACGGATTGCATCTCGGCAACGACCGCCTCGATCACACACAGCGCGGTCGGCGACAAGCTTCTGCCCTGCAAACTCACCACGCCGATTTCGGAGTGAAACCCCGGCCTGTCGACAACATGAAGCTCGATCAAACGCCCCGCCCGAATATCTTCAGCCACAGCACCATGAATGACGCCGAGGATGGTGTCGGTTGAGCCAGCGACGGTCTTGAGCAACGCCACGTCATCACACTCCAGCACAATGGGCAGCGCCTGGCGGGTGGGGATGCCGAGGGTTCGGGCGGTCTCGAGTTTCACTACTTCCGGCAGGCGCGTCGTGGCGATGCCATAGCCTTCCAGGTCTCCCATCGCCACTTTACGCCCGGCCAGTGGGTGCTCCGGTCGTACGAAGAAACCTGCCGAGACCTGGCCCAGCGAACGGATCAGCAGGTCGGAGTCCGCCGTGAAGTTGCGAATGTCGGCAACGAAGAATTCGATCGCTTCAGCACGCAACCGCGCTTCGAGAATCTGCCAGTTGTTCACTTCCACCCGCAGCGTAACCGCCGGGTGATCCTGACGCAGTCGCGGCACCACTTGATGCATCAACATCGCAGCCGGGAACGGGCCGACGCCGAAGGCGAGGCTGCCCAGTTGGCGATCGCTGTAGAGCGCCATGTCCCGCTCCAGCGAGCGGGCATCGAACAGCAGCCGCCGCGCCCGCTCGATCAGAAACTCCCCTGCCGGCGTCGGGCGAACGTCGCCGCTATCGCGATCGAACAGCCGTTGCCCGGTTTCGCTCTCAAGCGCCTGAATGCTGCGGCTCAGGGCTGGCTGGCTGAGATGAACGCGTTCGGCCGCGCGGCCGAAATGGCGTTCATCGGCCAGTGCGAGAAGGTGTGAGAGTCGTTTGAGGTCCATTCGCGCGATGCTAGCGACGCATTATCCGGATGTAAACAATGCATTGGATACATCGCCGCCCTGCCCCTAGGCTGGAGCGCATTCGACCCTCGGAGAACAACAAGAATGAAACCGACCTTCTACACGATCATCGCCTTGGCGCTGCTGTCCCTCGCCGGCTGCGATAACAAACCCGGCGTCGCAGCCGGCGACGCCACGCCCGCCACGGCAGCGGTGATCCAGGCGTCGATCAAGGGCCTGGACCTCAGCGACAACCGCGACATGGAAGATGCCCAGCGCGGTTTTATCGCCCGCCCGACCGGCAAGATCCTCGGCACTGACGGCAATGCCCTGATCGATTTCGATGCGTACCGTTTCGTCGAAGGCCCGGCACCAGCTACCGTCAATCCGAGCCTGTGGCGGCACGCGATGCTCAATGCGCAGATCGGTCTGTTCAAGGTCCGCGATGGGATTTACCAGTTGCGCGGTTTCGACATCGCCAACATGACGCTGATCGACGGGCAAACCGGCTGGATCGTGGTCGACCCGCTGACCTCCCGGGAATCCGCCGCCGCAGCGCTGGCCTTCGCCCGTGAGCATCTGGGCAACAAGCCCGTCAGCGCGATCATTTTCACCCACGACCATGCCGACCATTTCGGCGGTGTGCTGGGCATCACCTCAAGCAGTGAAGTGGCCCAGCGCAATATTCCCATCGTCGCGCCGGCCGGATTCATGGAGGAAGCCACCAGCGAAAACATCCTGGCGGGCCCGGCGATGGCGCGGCGTTCGATGTATCAGTTCGGCAAGAACCTGACCCCGGGCGTGACCGGCATCGTCGACACGGGGCTGGGCAAGAACGTCGCCTACGGCAGCATGGGCATCCTGCCGCCGACGCAGATCATCGACCAGCCGGTCCAGCCGCTGGTACTCGACGGCGTCAGCTTCGTGTTCCACAACATGCCCGGCGCGGAAGCCCCGGCCGAGCTGACGTTTTCGATCCCCGCGCTCAAGGCGTATGGCGGTGCGGAGCTGCTGGCGCAGACCATGCACAACCTCTTGCCGATCCGTGGCGCCAAGGTGCGCGATGCGCTGCGCTGGTCCGAATACACGCAAATCGCCCTCGACGAACTGGGCGACACCGAGGTCTATTTCGGTCAGCACAACTGGCCGATCTGGGGCAACGAACGGATCCGCGAATTCATCACCAAGCACCGCGATGTCTACAAGTACCTGCACGACCAGACCGTGCGCCTGATGAACGCCGGCTACACGCCCAACGAGATCGCCGACAAGATCCAGCTGCCGGATTCGCTGGCCTCGTACTTCGGCACCCGCGGCTATTACGGCGACCTGCGCCACAACGTCAAGGCGATCTACCAGATGTATCTGGGCGCCTACGATGGCAACCCCGCGCACTTGAATCCGCTGGTGCCCAAGGAATCGGCAAAGCGCTACGTCGAATTGATGGGAGGTAACGCCAAGGTGGTCGAAGCCGCGCGCGTGGCCTATGACAAGGGCGAATATCGCTGGGTTGCCGAACTGCTGGACCAGGCTGTGCTCGCCAAACCGGACGACACCGCCGCCAAGGAACTGCTGGCCCGCGCGTACGAACAGATGGGCTATCAGGCGGAATCGGCGACCTGGCGCAACAGCTACCTGACCGCTGCCATGGAACTGCGCAACGGCCCGCCGACCAAGGGCGTCAAACGCTCCGACCTGATCGAACTGATGAAGCAGACGCCCACCGAACGCTTCCTCGAAGCCATGGCCGCAAGCCTCGACGGCCCGGCGGCAGATGGCAAGCACTGGACGTTCAATCTGGTGCTGACCGATACGAATGAATCGTTCGTGCTGTGGATCGAGAATGCCGTGCTGCACTATCGAAAAGGCCCGACCACGGCGAACGCCAACGCAACCCTGACCGTCACCAAGGACCTGTTCGTCCAGCTGCTGGGCGGCACCGCCGGGCTGAAAGAAACGCTCACCTCCGATGATCTGAAGGTGGATGGCAGCAAGGTCGATCTGGTGAGATTTCTGGGGTTGCTGGAAAAGGCACCGGGGAATTTTGCGATTGTCGCCCGGACAGGAAACTGACCCATCAAGGCCATCGATAGAAGAAGTACCAGGTCGATGGCCTCTGGACGGTTAGCCAAGCAAAATCCAATGAAAACCGGAGGCTCGGGCAAAGCTTTCCATTGAGTTGTTCAGCATCCTGCGCAGCCCGATCGCCGCGAAGCCATCCCGCGTATGGACGTAGAACTTTCACCCGAGCGAAACCCTGAATCCATCGTTTTCATCATTGATGATGACGCCCCCCTGCGCGAGGCCCTTGGCAGCCTGCTTCGCTCCATCGGCCTGCAGGTCGAGCTGTTCGGATCGGTCGCCGACTTCATGAAATACGAGCGACCTGACCTGCCCAGTTGCCTGGTGCTCGATGTTCGATTGCAAGGCACCAGCGGGCTGGTCTTTCAGCAGGCGCTCGCCGACGCCAAAATCCACCTGCCGATCATATTCATGACCGGGTACGGCGACATCGCCATGACGGTGCGCGCCATGAAAGCCGGTGCCGTCGACTTCCTGGAAAAACCGTTTCGCGAGCAGGCAATGATCGATGCCGTGGTCGCCGCGCATACGCGGGACAGGTCACACCGCGAGTGCGAACGCCGCCATCATGAATTGCGCACCCGCTATGGGGCACTAACGGTCAGAGAGCAGTCGGTAATGGGATTGGCCGTTTCGGGCTTGATGAACAAACAGATCGCCAGTGCCATCGGCTTGAGCGAGATCACCGTGAAAATTCACCGGAGCCAGGCCATGCGCAAGATGCGCGCGCAATCGTTCGCCGATCTGGTTCGAATGGCCGAAAGCCTGGGTATCAACCATTAGATGCAGCGCCCTTATCCAGCGCACATTGATAGTTGTTTATATACGTTGGTATGACTTCTCCATACACGGGCAGGATAAAACCAAACTTATGCAACATGGTTGATCCCTACGCCCAACAGTAAAATCCCTCCATCAAATGCAACGGCCGGCAAAGTCATTGACTTCGCGGTTTCCGTGCGCGTCGACATTTACCCACTCATTCACGAACCCAGGGATGGCTGATCAACATGTATGACTTTTTTGAAGACTCGTACCGCGTGCTGAAGTTGTCCCACGTATTACTGATCGGGGGTCTGGGCATGTTGATGGCGGGAGTCTTCCTGGCGTATGTGTTTGACGCTCACCTGGCCTTGCCCACGCTGGTCGGTGCCCACGGGATGACGATCCTCGGGCCGACCGCGATCAAGTTGGGCTACGTCATGCGCCTGATTGCGCATAACCGAATTCGCCTGGCCGCGCAGGAACATGGAGTTCCTCACTAAAAGTATTCGATTGATTTAGAACCTGTCTGGTTGCAACCCGGAAGTTCAATAACGAAATCCCACTACGACTCAGGATGATCACGATGAAAACTATTGGATTGGTATTGCCCGTTGCCATTGTTTCAGCCACCTGGATAGTTGCCACTCATGCATTCGGCGCAAGTTGCCTGCCCGACATGCCGGTGACCAACAGACAGGAAACCAGTACTCCGGATTCAGAGCTTTCATCGGTGCAACAGTACCGTGCCAGAAAGGCGCCGACCCAGATTGCCGAAGGGGGTTCGGATCGGCTGATGGAACGTCGAGTTGCCGAAGGCGGCTCCGACCGCCTGATCGAACGCCGCGTCGCCGAGGGCGGCTCCGACCGCCTGATCGAACGCCGCGTCGCCGAGGGCGGCTCCGACCGCCTGATCGAACGTCGTGTTGCCGAAGGCGGCTCCGACCGCCTGATCGAACGCCGTGTTGCCGAAGGCGGCTCCGACCGGCTGATCGAACGTCGCGTCGCCGAGGGCGGCTCCGACCGCCTGATCGAACGCCGGGTAGCCAGCAATCAGTACGATGCCGCGATGGACATGCGAATGCATTTTTCGATGGATTGATTGGCCGACTGCGTCGTCACTCCGGCAACCCCGCCAACCGCAAACCTTCGGCGAACCGGGCCACGTCTTCAGGCCGTTGAATGGGCAGCCACGCACTCAGGCTGGACACCCGCAAGGTCGGGTCCAGCTGGCGCACACGTTCCATGGTTTGCCCGGCTTTGTCGGTTCGCCCACTGAGCGCGTGGCTTGCGGCGATCAAGGCCGCCGCTGCCAGCAGACTGGGCAGGTTTCCCTGCGCTTTCTCGGCCCAGGAAGCCGAGAGCTCGAAGCGACCGGCGAAGAAGTGCGCCAGTGCCATCCCGACCTGCATGCGGAACATCTCCGGATCCAGCGGGCTCAGGCGCACGGCGTGCTCGAGGTTGGCAATGGCGGCCTCGGTTTCGCCCCGCAAGGCACGCAGGATGCCACCCAGATACCAGGCCGGCGCCAGGTTGGGGTTGAGCAGTCGAGCCCGATCGAGCAAGGCGATGCCACAATCGACATCCCCGGTCAGATGGGCGAGAGCATGACCGCAACGGGTCAGCGCCACGGCGTCATCGCGCCCCAGCTCCACACCCATTCGCGCCAGCCGCGCACCTTCGGCGATTTCCCGAGACCGATCGGTCATCCAGCCGTTGAGCTTGCGCCAAAAGTGGCACCACGCGGCCATGCCGTAGGCCGAGGCAAATTCCGGATCCAGCTCAATCGCCCGGTAGAACAGCGCCAATGACTGCTCGATCGCCGCTCGGGTGCCGATGTGCAGCTTGGCAGTCCCTCGCAGGTAGTAATCGTAGGCATCGAGGCTGTCGGTGGGCTTGCGCTTGGCCCGCTCGATTTCCGCGCGTTCGAGCTGTGGCGCAATGGCGCCCACAACGCTTTCGGCCACTTGATCCTGGAGCTCGAAAATATCGTCGAGCAGACCTTCGAAGCGTTCGGCACACAGGTGCGTTCCGCTGCAGGTGTCAATCAGCTGGCCGGTGATGCGGATCTTGTTGCCGCACTTGCGCACGCTGCCTTCCAGCACATAACGCACACCCAGTTCCTGACCGACGCCTCGTGCATCCACCGCCCTGCCCTTATAGGTGAAGCTGGAGTTGCGAGCGATGACGAACAACCAGCGCAGGCGTGACAACGCGGTGATGATGTCTTCGACGATGCCGTCGGCGAAGTAGTCCTGTTCGGGATCGCCGCTGAGGTTCTGGAATGGAAGGACGGTGATCGAAGGTTTTTCCGGCAGGACAAGTGTCGCGGCCACCTCGGGTTTCGCAGGTGCTTCTGGTGCGTCGACAGGACTGTCGCACGGGATGATTTCACCGACAAAGCGATAGCCCTTGCGCGGCACCGTGCGCACCAGGCGCTGCTGTTCACCACTGTCGCCGATAGCCTTGCGCACGGCGTTGATGTGGCTGGTGATGGTCGATTCGGAAACGATTCGGCCACTCCACACGGCACTCAATAGTTCGTCCTTGCTCACCACCCGCTCGCGGTTGCCGACCAGTACCAGCAACAAGTCGAAGACCTGCGGCCCGACAGTCACTACCTCCCCGCGCCAGGTCAGTTCCCGGCGCTGCTGGTCGAGCACGTAGTCTTCAAACACGAATTGCACGGTGGCTGTTCTCTGGTCTGGGCCCCCGACTCCGTATCCGAGCGGGCGATTGTCGTGCGCTCAATGATACGGCAGACCTTGAACCGCCGCACCGGTGTGCGCATTGGTCTACGCATCTGCCGACGGATTGGCCTGTCTGGACAAAAAACCAAGGCAAATCCAAGGTCACCACAAGGATTTGCCCGGGCGCCACAGGCATGCTCAACGCACATCGACAGCAATGGTTGCCGTCGGCAAGTGGAGAGTTGCCATGAAGATCGTCGTTATCGGAGGCACCGGCCTCATCGGATCGAAACTTGTGAACAATCTGCGCGAACGCGGCCACGATGCCCTCGCCGCCTCCCCCAACACCGGCATCAACAGCATCACCCGCGAAGGCCTGGCCGAAGCGATGGACGGTGCCCAGGTTGTGGTCGATGTGTCCAACGCGCCGTCGTGGGAAGACCAGGCCGTGCTCGATTTCTTCGAAACCTCCACCCGTAATCTGCTCGCTGCCGAAGACGCCGCCGGGGTTCGCCATCACGTGGCGCTGTCGATCGTCGGCAGTGAGCGCCTGCCCGCCAACGGTTACTTCCGCGCCAAGGTCGCGCAGGAGAATCTGATCAAGGCGTCCGGCATTCCGTACAGCCTGTTACGGGCCACGCAGTTCTTCGAATTTGTCGGCGGCATCGCCCAGGCCGCCACCGTCGGCGAGGAAGTGCGCCTGTCGCCGGCGTTGATCCAGCCCATGGCTTCTGACGATGTCGCGGCAGCGCTCACCGACGTGGCACTGGCCGCGCCGATCAACGGCACGCAGGAGATTGCCGGCCCCGAAGCCATGCCGCTCGACGAGTTGGTCCGGCGCTTTTTCCGCGCCACCCTCGACACCCGCAAAGTGATCCCGGACGTTCACGCCCGCTACTTCGGCGATGTGCTCGACGACCAGTCGCTCACCCCCGGCAGCAGCAACCCGCGCCTGGGCCCGACGCGCTTCGAAGACTGGCTGGCGAAATCGACCCAGCGCTGAAACACCCCCATCCGCTTAGAAGGAGTATCGCCATGTTCAGCCGAATCCTGCTGGCCGCCACGTTTGCGGCCGTTTCGATTTCCTCCGCCTCGGCCGCCGAGCCGCAGGCCGGCAAGGTCACCGTGGTGTTCGACCGCACCCTGCCCAACGTTCCGGGCAAATCCATGAGGGGCGTGCTGGTGGAATACGCGCCCGGTGGATCTTCGCCGGCGCACTTTCATCCCAAGTCCGCGTTCATTTACGCCACGGTGCTTGAGGGTGCGGTGCGCAGCAAGGTCGGCGACGGGCCGGAGAAGGTCTACAAGGCCGGGGAAAACTTCGTCGAACAACCGGGTGATTTCCACGCGGTGAGCGCCAATGCCAGCACCACCGAACCGTCCCGTCTGCTGGCGGTGTTCGTGCTCGACAGCAGCGAGACCGACCTGGTCAAACCGGTCAAGCCGTAGCCGATCCATTTGCCGATGCACCTCCGGCAGTCCGGCCGCCGGAGAGTACCGCGACGAGGGGCGTCCAAGGTCGGCGCGGCAAAACATGCCCGATCAAAACATTGATCTTTCCCCCCACACCCAGTAAAAAACCGTCTTCCCTTTTCGCACTTGCAAGGAGCAGCGGATGCTTGAGCTCACCACGCAACGCCTGGACCTGCGCACGATGGTCGAAGCCGACTGGCCGCTGTTCCTCAGGCTGCATTCCGAGCCGCAAACCATGCAGTACGTGTTCGGTGAAATCGCCGAGGACCAGGTTCGCAAAGGCTTCGAGCATCGGCTTCCGGCCTGGGGGCCGCAGTCGGATCACTGGTTGTGTCTGGTGGTGACCGACAGGGCCAGCGGGCAGGAACTGGGCGTGACCGGGTTTCGCATCCTGTCGCCGGGGCGTGCCGAGGTGGGTTGTCTGCTGTTGCCCGAACATCAGGGCAAAGGCTTTGGCACCGAGTCGCGGAAGGCGATCATCGACTACGCCGCCGCCATCGGCCTGGACTCGCTGGAGTCGACCGTGACCGACGGTAATATCGCGTCCTGCAAGGTTTTGGAGAAATGCGGTTTTGTATTCGAGCGCCGCGTGCCGCAGGCCTATCAGATTGGCGATCGCTGGTTTGACGACCTGATCTACCGCTATCAAATCAGCTGACCCCGTTTTATCAGCGACCGCCAAGGAGGCCCTCGTCGTGAATCCTTATCAATGCCTGCCACCCCGCGCGTTCTGGCGCACCGCCGTGGCGGACAAGCCCGCGCTGAACATCGATCAACTGTGGACGCCGCAATTCGAGATCGGCAACAAGGACGCCATCGTCACCGCCGGTTCGTGTTTCGCTCAGCACATCGGCCGGGCGCTGGTGGAACGCGGCATGAACTGGCTGGATGCAGAACCGGCCCCGGCCGGACTGGCCGAAACCGACTGGAAGGCCCACAACTACGGGGTTTTCTCGTTTCGCACCGGCAATCTGTACACCCCGGCGATGCTCTGCCAATGGCTCGAATGGGCGCTGGGCGTGAGCCTGCCGCCCGACGAAACCTGGGCCCATGACGGGCGTTTCTTCGACCCGTTCCGCCCTGCCGTGGAGCCCGACGGTTTTGCCAGCGAGGACGCGCTGTTCGCATCGCGCCAAGCCACCCTCGATGCGATCCGCACAGCCCTGCGCCGGGCCAAAGTGTTCGTGTTTACCCTCGGCCTGACCGAAGCCTGGCAAAACCGTCAGACCGGTCTGGTGTACCCCGTGTGCCCCGGCACCGTGCGGGGGACCTTCGATCCGCAGCTGCACCGCTTCTGCAATTTCGGCTTCATGGACACCTATGGCGAGATGGTCAGGGCACTGGAGTTGATGCGTTCGATCAACCCGCAACTGCGCGTGCTGCTCACCGTGTCACCGGTGCCCCTGACAGCGACCGCCACGGGTGAGCATGTGCTGAGCGCCACCACCTATTCCAAATCGGTCCTGCGCGCTGTCGCCGGGCAGCTATGTGAAGACCTGTGCGACGTCGACTATTTCCCCTCCTACGAAATCATCACCGGCACACCGTTCAACGGCGCGTTCTACCAGCCCAACCAGCGTGAGGTCACACCCGAAGGCGTGGCATTCGTCATGCAGCAGTTTTTCGCCGGACTCGATGCCGTTCAACCGGTGCAGACGCCGGTCATCGTGCCCTCCACCTGCATGCCCAGCGAGGAGCTTGTCTGTGAAGACGCCGTGCTCGATTACTACGCCTAGGTTTCTGCTGCTGGGCGATTCCCATGCCGGGGTCATCGGCAAGGCGGCACAGGCCCGTGAGCTGCCTTTCAGCGGCGGCCCGCTGGGCACCGGCCGGGATTTCGCGGTGGACTTTTTCAGCCTGACCCGCCATGACGTGGTGTTTCGCGAGGCCGAGATGGAGCGCCTGTATCGCCAGGCCCTTGAACCGTTCGAAGTGCCGCAACTGGCGAAGGTCGGGGTGCCGCTGGTCAGCACCATCGGCCTGAGCCTGCACTACCTCGCCACCGCGCCGAACTGGACGTGCTACCAGACGCCGGACTGCGAATTCGATGAAGGTTTTCTCGCCGGGCCGTTGTTCGAATCCATCGTCGACACCCTGTCCCGGCCTGCGCTGGCGTTCTATGAGCAGGCCCGGGCGATGAACCTCAAAGTGTTCGCCGTGCTGCCACCGCAGCGGGTGCCGGAGTTGTCCGACTCGCGGGTGTTCATGGCCGCGCAGGCGCTACTGATCGAGCGTCTGCAAGGGCTCGGCATCGAGCTGATCGACGTGCGCGCCGCAGCGAATGATGAACAGGGTTTTCAGCTTCCGGCGTACTGCGAAGTGGATGACCCGCTGCACGGGAACCTGGCGTTTGGCGAGCTGATCGTCGAGCAACTGCTCAAACGAGGAATTTAGACCCGGACCTGTGGGAGCGAGCTTGCTCGCTCCCACAGGGGGTCATCACGCCTTGGGCTGCGTCCCCAGAATCGTCACCCGCTCGCCATACCGCGAATGCGGGAAATAATCCCAGACCGCATGGTGCTGGGTGCAACGGTTGTCCCAGAACACCAACGTATTCGGCGCCCAGCGCACGCGACAGCTCAGGACCGGCTCCCGCGCCACCAGATCGAAAAGCATGTTCAACAGCATCTGACTTTCGCCGCCGGATAACTGGACGATGTGCGACGTGAACCCGGAATTGACGAACAGCGTTTTGCGCCCGGTTTCCGGGTGGCGAACCACCACCGGGTGTTCGTTTTTCGGCAGGTTGGCCGGCGCTTCATAACCCTTCCACGGAATTGCGCCGTCGTGGATCGCGGTCAATTCGCCGAGAAACTGCTGCATCGTCGGCGACAGCATTTCCAGCGCCAGGTGCATGTTGGCGAACAGCGTATCGCCGCCCGTGCCGATGGCCGGGGTTTCCTTGACGTACAGCATCGAGCCCATGGACGGCGCCAGGTCGGCGGTGCCGTCGGTGTGCCAGGTTTCACCGGCCACGTAGCGCGATTGCGCATTGGCGCGGATCACCACCAGCTCCGGGTCATCGCCGTCGATGTCTTCCACCGGCAGCGCCCGCAGCTCACCAAACAGTCGGCCAAACGCCTTGTGCTCGTCCACCGTCAGGTGCTGGTCGCGGAACACCACCACGTGGTTCTCCAGAAAGGCCCGGCGGATTTCCGCGAGTTGCTCGTTGCTCAGCGGTTGCGAAAGATCGACGCCGCCAATCTCGGCGCCGATGATCGGCGTGATCCGCTCGACCGTGATGTGCCGATAAGGCGCACGCTGTTCTGCGGCGATGCGCTCGATTGCCTTGAGTGCCAACTGATCCATGTTCCCTCACCTTTTTTATTGGAACGACAGCGATGACTGCTCGCGCAGCGAACGCGGGCGCATGTCGATCCAGTGTTCATTGATGTAATCCAGGCAGTCCTGGCGCTCACCGCGCATCCCCGCCTCGCTCCAGCCGCTGGCCATCGGCTTGCCCGCCGGCCACAGGGAATACTGGCCCTGGGCGTTGATCACCACATCGAATTGCAGTTGTGCGTCATTCATGTCGTTTTCCTGTTGAACGGGATTGCAGCGTGGCCAGGCTTCGCTCGAGCCCGGCGGCGAGATGGTTGAGTGCGGCATGCCGCTGTTCGTCGCTCGAAGCACATGCCCCGACGTAGACCCGCACGGTCGACCCACAGACCTGCGCGCAGGTTGCTGCGTCGTCGGCCGCAAAAGCCCGGGCCGAGACCTCGGCGTTGGCGCTGGCATGGGCCTGGGCAAACGCCGTGGCAGCGGCCTCGGTATTCAGTTGCGCGTAGTACTCGGCGAACGCCTCGGCATCGCCGAAGTGCTCGGCAATCATGGCGGTGTTAGCCGGCGCGAGGCCGTAGCTCAGCGCACTGGCGTGGGCCTTGGCGTAAGCCGCGTCGTAGGCATAGGCCTTGCGATACAGCGCCAGCAACACCGGTTTGAGCGTTGCCCGCCATTCGCCCTGACGCCCGATCACGCCGAGCGCCGCTCGCTGGTGCAGGCTTTGCAACGCGAGCAGCGCCTGCTGATGTTCAGGCAAGGCATCGCCGAGCATCGGCATGACGACGTCAGCCTGCCAGAGATGAAACAGCTGAAACGGCACCTGTCCCCGGACTCGGCTCAAGCGCAGACGCAAGGCCTCGTCCGGTTCGACTTCACACAGCACCTTGGTCAGGGCCAGCCACCATTGCGGCATCAAGGTCGGTTCGTTCATGGCGCTGGCTCATCCGTACCGATAACTTCGGCCAACAACCGCGCCCAGCGGCCCGCCACGATGCCGTAGTGATCGGTGTCCAGGGTTTGCCTGCTGCGCAACTGCGGCAGCAAGGCCTGCCAGCTGCGTTGCAGGTCATCCGGATTCCAGGCATTGCCCAGCCCGTAAGGATTGGCGTGCCCGGCGATGAACAGTCGCACTGCTGTTGTTGCCAGCGCCGGCGACTGGAAGTCGATCATGCTGGTCATGTTGTTGCGGCAGCACACCGTCAACCGTTGCAGATACGCCTGACGTTCCTCGGCCAAGCCCTGCCCTTCGACCGCCGGCCAGCGCTGGGCGAACTCGCGCTGGAACACTTGCTCGATGGTCTGTTCGTCGATGCCGGCCAGCTCCGCACCGGCATCCGGTGCGGGCGGGTCGATCAGGTACAACAACGGTTGCCTGAAGCCCTCAGCCTGAGCCTGATGACACAGCGCCTGCGCCACCCATGCACCGAACGACCAGCCGGCCAGACGCCAAGTGCTGCCGTGCGGAAGATGGGCCTTGATCGCCTCCAGATACCAGAGTCCACGTTCCTCCACGCTGATGTTCGGCAACTGCGGCAGGCGCAGCGCCGGGTCGGCGATCACGCACACGCCCAGTTCCGCCGGCAGCGCCGAGACCAGTTCCCGATAAGCCTGAACATCACCACCCACCGGGTGGATCAGGTACAGCCAATCGCGGCCGGCACCGGCATGCCACTGATCGATCCGCACCGCGTCGTGCCAGCCGTGCAGTGTCACGGCGGCCTCTTCAAACGTGGCGGTCGACACCAGCCCCAGCACCTCGTTCAGGCTGACCTTGTGGCTGAATTGCGACAACTGGAACACCTCGCCGGTGGCTGCCTGCAGTTCGTCGATCAGATCGAGCAGCGTCAACGAATCCGCGCCCAGGTCGTACAGCGAATCGTCATCTTCCAGCTCGGCCACGCCGAGCCACTTGCACAGACACTCACGCAAGCGCGCCGACAGATCCACGCCCTTCGGCGCCTCGACCACTGCGGCCACGGCACCATGGCGAACCGGATAAAACCGCCGCGCCGTGTCGATGCCGGTAGTGGAGATCAGCAGTTGCGGCAACTGCGTCGCCATCGCCAGATCGAACACCCGGCAGCCCTCTTGCGCCGAAAGACCGACCGTCAGATGCTCCAGATGCGCGGCGTCTCCGCCGTTGCTGGTGGTGGCCATGCCGATGTCGCGCCAGATGTCCCAGTTGATCCCCAGGCGCAGGCAAGCGTCGGCCGGATTCGGGCGATAGTGGGTGAAGCCGTCGAGCACCCCGCTGGCCGCTGCGTAGTCCAGATGCCCCGCGCCGCCGAACAGTGCCGACATTGACGAACAGTACAGAACAAAACCCGGTTTCAGGTGTTCGATCAAAGCCTCGACCGCCAGCATGCCGCGGGTCTTGGCGGCCATCGCCTCGGCCATTTGCCCGGCATCGCGATGACGGATCAGACTGCCCGCCCCCACACCCGCCGCATGAATCACCCCGCTCAGACGACCGTAACGAACCGCCAGTTGATCGAGGACCTGCGGCCAGTGCGCCAGGTCGGCGATATCCGCTTTGATGCAATCGATCCGCGAGTTGTAAGTCGCCAGTGACTCAGGCAATTGCCCTTGGCGCGAGATCAGCACCACACGGCGCGCGGGTGCCTGGAGCAGGTGTTCACACAAGGTCCGACCGATGCCACCGCTGCCGCCCAGCACAAGGAACGTTCCGTCTTCCGGTAAAAGCGGCGTGGTTGCCGGGCCGGTCAATGGCTGAGGCATCAGGCGTGGCTGCCAGAGGTAACCGTCGCGCACCGCCATTCGCCGAGGCAACGATGAAGGATCGGCCAGCAATGCCGCCAGCACTGCGCCTTGGGTTTCGAGGCGCGACGACGGCCAGTCCAGCCAGTGGCAACGCACCGGGTATTCCTGCGGCACCACTTCGGTGATGCCGGCCAGCGCCGACAGCTCGGGACGCTGAACCACGCCGTCCACCGGGCACGCCTGCCATGACATCAACCACAAGCGCAGACGGGTCGTGCGCGCGGTCTGCCCCCAGGCCTGCATCAGCGCACTGACCGTATCCAGGCAGGCCCACTGCGCCAGATCCAGCGATTGCTCGGTGACCGCGCCCGACACCGCCAGCGGCAAGGCATGCAGCCAGTCGAGTTCGCCGAGATCAGGTTCAGCAACTTCGGCGAGCAACCGGTTCAGGGCATCAGTGTCCAGAGGATCCAACTCGAAACGGTCCGGACTCAAGCGTTTGAAGCCGTTGCCCGCGCGGACCTGAATCACGCGTCGGTACACGGCGCTCAGGCTCGCGAGCAAGGTCGATTCGGGCGCTTCGTGGCTGCACAGGATCAGCACCTCACGGGATCCGGCCGTAGTTATCCCGCTCAGACGCCGGGTGCGCACCCACTGACGTAGGTGGAACCAGTCCGCCAGCGATTGTCGCTCCAGGGCTGGTGCATCAGGTTGAGCAGCTACAGGCGTCTGGAAGCGATACGGCTGAAGATCGAACGACGACGGCGGCAAGTCCCAGGGTGGCGGTGCCGAGCGCTGCGGCCACTGGATATTCGCGCCTTCGTACCAGGCGTCGAGCAGTTCCTGCGGCGCTTGATCACGGGCGATCAACTGCGCGCCGGAAGCGGTGATTTCCTTGATCGAAGTTGGCTGCAACGGAATCTCATCACCTGCCCGGCAGACCATCGCGAAGCGCCAACGCAGTTGCCGACGACCTGACTGCAAGTGCCGCAACAACGCGGTGTGCTGGCCCGGGTTCGTTTGCAGATATTCGCGAATCGCCGCGATATCGCGCAGCAGTTCCGTTCGGCCATGGGCCGATATCATCAGCAGCGGCAGTGTTTCCTCGCCCTCTTCCTGCGCCTTGGGCGCAGCGCCGACGATGACATGCGCATTGGTCCCGCCAATCCCGAAACTGCTGACACCGGCCAGCCGACGCCGCCCTTGCGGCCATGGCCGGGACGTGGTCGGCACATAGAACGGCGAATGCTCCAGATCGATCTGCGGGTTGATCCGGCCAAAACCGAGGTTCGGCGGCAGCACGCCATGGAACACCGACAGACTGGCACGAATCAGCCCGACCACCCCCGCCGCCGCGCCCAGATGACCGATCTGGCTCTTCACCGAGGCCAACGCGCAACTGCCGGCCGGCGCATCGCCGAAAGCCTTGGTCAGCGCCGCGACTTCGATCGGATCTCCCAGCAAGGTGCCGGTGCCGTGGGCTTCGATGTAGCCGATGTCGGCACCGCTCAACCCGGCGCGGTTCAAGGCATCGCGGATAACCGCACTCTGCCCGGCCACCGACGGTGCGGTGTAACTCATCTTGGCCCGGCCATCGTTGTTCAACGCCGAGCCTTCGAGCAGCGCGTAGATCCGGTCGCCATCGGCTCGCGCCCTGGCCAGCGGCTTGAGTACCACCACCCCGTAACCACTGGCGCCAAGGGTGCCGCTGGCGTCGTCGCTGAACGGACGACACAGACCATCGGCGGAAAAGATGTGCTGCGAGCGATGCCGGTAGCCCTCGGTCAGGGTCGGGTCGATCAGCACCCCGGCCGCGAGCATCACGTCACTGTCGCCCTGACGCAACATCGAACTGGCCAGGTGCACGGCAATCAGCGAACTGCCGCAAGCGGCCTGCACGCTCAGGGCCGGGCCGTTGAGGTCCAGGTGATACGCAGCTTTGGTCGCCAGAAAGTCCTTGTCGTGATGCAGCGCCAGCTGAAAACCATCCGGCAGATCGTCTTCGGCGGTTTCGCGCAGCATCTGCTGGAAGTAGGTGGTTTCGCCGCAACTGGCGATCAGGCCGATGCGCGGGCCATCGGCCGACGGGACGATGGCCGCGTGTTGCAGGGCCTGCACGCACGCCATCAGCAGATGCCGCTGTTGCGGGTCCATCAGGCGCGCTTCCTGGCGGCTGATGCCGAAGTACTCGGGATCGAAATCGAGCATGCCGGCCAGCTGACTGCGGGCGCCGATCAAGCCTTCTTCGGCAGCAAAGTGCTCGATGCCCAACTCATTGCCTTGCACCATCGCCCAGAACTCGGACAGGTTCTGCGCCCCGGCCACATTCACCGACATGCCGATGATCGCCATCGGCTGATGGCCTGCATCGGAAAGCCTTACACGCTCCGCCACCTCCACCGGTGCGGTCGACAGATGCGCCGCCAGACGCCGCACCGTGACGTGTTCGAACAGATCGGCCATCGTCACCTTGTGCGGCAGCTCTGCGGCGTAACGCCCATGCAAACGCATCAGACCGAGACTGGTGGCGCCGGCCTCGAAGAAGGTCTGCTCCGGCTCGATGTCACGGCCGATCACAGCCTGGAACAACTCGATCAGTTGTCGTTCCAGCGCGGTCAATTGAACAACCGGTTGTGGCGTGCTGCGCCGCTCCAGCGCCTCGCCAACATTCGCCAAAGCCTTGCGGTCGATCTTGCCGCTGGGGGTGCGTGGCCAGAGGTCGATCCGTCGGTATTCATCGATCCGCACATGGGCCGGCAGCAGACGCACGACCTGACGATCCAGCAATTGTGAGGTTGCAGGTTCGCCATCGAGTTGCAGCCAGGCGATCAGCCTCGGCGGATCGGCCTGCACCGCCACCACCGCGTTGACCACTTCCGGCACCTGCATCAGCGCCGCCTCGATCTGCCCCAGTTCCAGACGATGGCCGCTGAGTTTGATCTGCTGATCGTCACGTCCCAGGTAATGCAGGCAGTCTTGGGCATCGGCCCACGCCAGATCGCCGGTGCGGTAGTACAAACAGCCATCCGCCAGTTCGACAAACCGCGCAGCGTTCAGCGAAGGATCTGCCAGATAGCAGCGGGCAACCATCGGCCCGGCCACCAGCAGATAGCCGCGACTGCCCATCGGGACCGGACGGTCATGCTCATCGACCAGCAACAGCCGCGCATTACCGACGGCATGGCCGATCGGCGCGCGCAACGGCCAGTCCCGCGCTACGGGCGGCAGGCGCCAGGCGCTGACCACGTGGGTTTCGGTCGGACCGTAGTGGTTGAACAGCGAGGCCTGCGGCATGCCGCCAAACCAGTTGCGCAAAGCCTCCGTGCAGAGCAATTGCTCGCCGGCCGTGATCACCTCACGCAACGCCGACGGATAAATGCCACGGGCCACCGCGGTTTGCGCCAGATGCTGCAGGGCCACGTACGGCAGGAACAGACGCTCGATCCGCGCCTCGACCATGTAATCCAGCAACGCCTCGGCATCCTGACGCCAGCGCGGTGTGATCAGGTGATAACAACCGCCACCGCACAGGGTGCTGAAAATCTCCTGAAACGACACATCGAACGACAGCATCGAGAACTGCAGGGTTACCGCTTTCGCCGGCAACTGCCCTTCGCTGCGCTGCCATTGCAGCAGGTTGCACAGAGTGCGCTCCGACACCTGCACACCTTTGGGCGTGCCGGTCGATCCGGAGGTGAACAGCGTGTACAGCGGCCGTTCACCGGCGTGGCGCGGACGCTCGAACGATCCGGCATTGGCGTTCAGATCGACCCGATGCGTGACAAATCGTCCGGCGTTCAGGTCATCCAGCGCGGCCGCCGTCGTGTCGCTGAACAGCACACAATGCGGCTGCGCCTGCTCCAGCACCTGCCGCTGGATCGCCACCGGATAGGCAGGGTCCAGCGGCACGGCGGTCAGGTTGAGTTTGGCCAGCGCCAGCAAGGCGACGATGTGCTCTACCGAGGCATCGAGGAACAGCACGACGTGCAGCGGCGCATTCCCGGTCGGCAATGGATGACGCTCGACCAGCGTTGCTGCCAGAGCATCGGACAGCGTATTCAATTCGCTGTAGCTGAGGTGCTGCGGGCCTTGAACCAGCGCGACCGCCTGCGGCGTGCAATGCACTTGATGCTCGAACCCGTCCGCCAGTGTGTTGAACGGCAGTGCAATCTTCGGACCTTCGCTGGCCGGTGGCAGGCTGCGTCGATACGGACCGAGCAAATCATCGAGCCTGGCCGCCGGGCTTTCCAGCAACAGATCCAGCCCTCGACGGAACAGCGCATTCACCGCCCGCATCTGTTCGGCATCGAAGTAGTTGCACTGATATTCCCACCAGCATTCCAGTTGCGACCCGCTGCCGACCATCAACAAGGTCAGCGGGCACTTGGCGTGCAACTGCTCGTTGAATTCCAGCGTGGCGCGCAGGTTCGAGTCGGCCAACGCGGCGTAATCGGTGTTTTCCAGCACGAACATGAAATCGAACAAAGAAGGGTTCGACGACAGCCGCAGGTCTTCCACCAGATCCGCCAGCGCCACGTCCTGCAACGCCAGCACTTCGCGCACGGTGGCGGTCTGTTGGCGCAACTGCTCGCTCAGCGTGAATCCGTGTTCAACGGTGGTGGGAATCAACACGGTGTTGGCAAACATGCCGACGGTATCTTCGAACTCCACCAACGGTCGGTTGGACACCGGGCTGGCGATCCGTGGCCGCTCGCACCCGGTCAGGGCGTACAGGCTCCAGGCGAAGACACTGAACAGCACTTCGAAACGGGTCAGTCGTTGTTGGGTGCAAAAGCGTTCGAGGGCTGCGCTTCGGATGGCGCCCAAGGGTTCCCGGTGCAAACGGGCGTCCGGGCTGATTTTGCGCATTGGCATCAGGGCCGGCGACGGTTCTTCCTGACGGCGATGCAACTCGGCGAGTGCGCGGCGCTGGTCACGATAATGCGGGTTGACGCTCCACTGGCGTTGCCACTGACCAAACTCCAGCGTCGTCAATCGGGCAACTGGCGTCGGGCTGTCGTGGCCTTGCAGGATATCGGCATAGAGCTGCACCAGGTCGTCGAACAACAGGTTCACCGACCAGCCATCGACGATGATGTGATGCAGGTTCAGCAACAGCCGACAGCTGCCATCGGCGAACGGCAACAACCAGGACTGAAACAGGTTCGGGGTGGTCAGCTCGAATGGCGCGGCGAACACCCATTCAGCGAAGGCCTGCCAGTTATCCTCGGTGAAATGCCCGACCGCGAAGGTGCGACAGGTCGGCCCCTGCTCGGCGATGACCTGATCAAGTCCATCGGCACCGGGCGCAAAAGCCGTGCGCAATCCCGGATGGCGCAGCACCAGACGCCCCACGGCCTCGGCCAGCGCCGCGACATCAACGCCCGCCGCCAGATGCAGAATCAGCGGCACGCTGTAGGCGGTCGAGGTCGGCGAGCGTTGTTGCAACAGCCACAAGCGGCGCTGTTCGGCGGTGGCCGGCAGGCGTTTGGCGCTACTGATCGGAGGCGCCGGCGGGTAGATCGAATCGCAGGTGGTTTGACCGGTCAGTCGTTCGGCCAATGACGAGAAAGGCTCGTTGAGCAACGTGTCGATAGCGATCTCGCGCTGCCAACGAACACGGATTGCCGAACGCAGGCGCATCGCCTTGAGCGAATCGCCGCCGCTGGCCAGCCAGTCGTCCTGCGCACTCAGAGCGGGTTGGCCGAGCAGCGAACGGGCCTGACTCAGTAACCAGTCCAGCGCCGGTGAAGCGCTTTCGTTATCCGTTGCCGTCAAGACTGGATGCCAAGTACTCAACCCTTGGGCCAGCAAGCCGTCGCGGTCGATCTTGCCATTGGCCGTCAGCGGCAGGCGCTCCAGCAGGAACAACTGATGCGGCCGCATATACGGCGCCAGTTGTGCCCGCAGGTGAGTTTCGAACGCGTGATAGTCCAGATCCCCGCGCGGCACGACAAACGCCAGCAGCTGATGATCTTCAGCCGCCAGCCGCCGCGTGCAGACGTACGCCTGCGCCACGCCCGGGTGCTCCAGCATGCGTTGCTCCACCTCCCCCGGCTCGATCCGGAAACCACGAATCTTCACCTGTCGGTCGACCCGCCCCAGGTACTCGATCAAGCCTTCGGCATTGCACCGCACCAGATCGCCGGTGCGGTAATGCACCTGCGCCCCCCCGTCGAGATCGGGCAAACGGACGAACTGGCGAGCCGTTTCTTCGGGCCGGTTGCGATAGCCTCGGGCGACGCCGCTGCCACTCAGATACAGCTCGCCCACCTCTCCCGCCGGCACCGGCCGTTGCTGTTCATCCAGCACCTGCACGCCGGTATCCGGCAGCGCTCGGCCAATGGGCGCCAGGTCACCGGTAAAGTCGCGGCTGATCGGCCAGCACAGCGCAAACGTGGTGCATTCGGTGGGGCCGTAGACGTTATGAATCCGGCACTGGCTCTCTGGATTGGCCCGATACCACGCCCGGACTGCAGCGGCGCTGATCTGCTCGCCACCGATCAACACCTGACGTGCGCTGGCAAAGCACGACGGCCACTCGGCAATCAAGGTATTGAACAGCGACACCGTCATGAACAGGTTGTCGACTTGCGTGCGCTCCAGCACCTCGGCCAGTCGACGCCCGTCCAGCACGTCCTCGTCGGCGATCATCACGCAGCAACCACCGTTGAGCAGCGGCGCCCACAGTTCGAAACTGCACGCATCGAATGCCGGGTTGGACAGGCAGGCAAACCGGTCCGTCGGGTAAATCTCGATATAACCGTCGGTGTGCGCCAGCCGCAGCAGACCGCGCTCGCCCACCTCGACCGCTTTCGGCGTGCCGGTGGTGCCCGAGGTGTAGAACAGGAACACCACCTCGGCAAAGTCTTCGGCCAGTGTTTGCGGCGGAGCGTCAGGTTGATCGAGCAAAGTCTCGATGCCGGTTTGCCACAAAGAAGGCGACCACTGCGGTTCCTCCTCCAAAGTAATCAGGCCGACACACGCCGCATCCGCCAGCATCAACTCCCGACGTTTGCGCGGGCTCGCCCGATCCAGCGGCACCACCACCGCGCCGACTTTCAACGCGCCGAGAATTGCCGCCAGCCACTGCCAGCAGCGCGGCATGCACAACGCCAGCGACTGGCCGGGTTCGACACCCCGTGCCAGCAATCCTCGGGCAATGCGTTCGCTGGCGCTGGCCAGTTCGGCATAGGTCAGCGTGAGCGACTGATCGATCACTGCCGGGGCTTGCGGATTATTTCGCACGTGCTCGGCAAAACGCGCGAGCAACGGCATGTCTTTGGGTGCACTCATCATTTCGCCTCCTGCGCGTCGAAGCGTTGCAGCTCCCGACGGATGATTTGCGAGACCCGGTGGATTTCCGCGCTTTCGAGCATGTCCCAGTGCCCGCCGCTGACCAGCTTCGCCAGATAGCCGCTGCCCGAGCGGCGGCGCCAGAACCCGCGCAGTTCGTGCAACTGATGGCGGCTGAAATCTTCCCGCGCCTGAATCAGCACCACGCGACCGGCGCGCGGCGCGCACTCATAGGCGGCCATGGCCAAGCGGTTGTGGTTGTAGATGTTGAAGTAGCGTTCGACCTGGGCGTCTTCGATGCCGGGGTACATGCCGTTGAAGCGCACCAGTTTGTCGCGGAACTCGGCCATGTCCACGGTGCCGATCTGTTCGCGGAAACCAGGGTCGTCGCTACCCTGGGTGTCGAGCAGCACCACGGTCACCTGCCGATGCCCCGCCGCCGTCAACCGCCGCGCCATTTCATAGGCCACCAGCCCACCGAATGAAAGCCCGGTGAGGATCAGCGGTTGCTGCGTCAGCGGTTCGATCTGGCGCAAGTAGGCCTCGGCCATCGCCTCGACCGTCGGTTCGATACTCTCCCCCGGATTCAGGCCCGGCGATTGCACCCCGTACACGCCGGTTTCATCCGGCAGCACCTTGGCCAGCGACAGATAACAGAACGCCGTACCGCCCGCCGGGTGAATGCACACCACGTTGTGCTGGCCGCTGCCGCGCCGGAATTCGATCAGGTTGCTCTGGGTCAGCGCCGGATTGGCGCCAACCCGCAACCAGCCACCCAGCGCCTCGATGGTCGGGTAGCTGAGCACCACGCGCACCGGCACTTCGACCGCGAACTGCCGGCTGATTTCATGGGCCATTTTGATCGCGGCGATAGAGGTGCCGCCGACATTGAAGAAGTTGTCGCGAATGCCGATCTGCGGCGCCAGCAACAGGCTTTTCCAGATCTGGTACAGCGCCAGCTCGATGTGGTCGCGCGGGCTGCTCAGGTTGACCTGACGGTTGACCATTTCTTCATCCGCCAACGCTGTCAGCGCAGGGCGATCAACCTTGCCGTTGGCGGTCAGCGGTAGCGCGTCCAGCCACAGATAGCTGCCGGGGATCACCGCTCTGGGCAGGGTTGTCGCCAGATGGGCGTGCACCGCCGCTTCGTCAACGGGCTCGGCCACCACGCAACAAGCCACCAGCCGCTGGTCCTGCGCCGCTTCACCGACCATCAACACCACCGCGCTGCGAATGCCGGGAAACGCTTCGAGCCGGGCTTCGATCTCGCCCAGTTCCAGGCGCACGCCGCGCAACTTGACCTGAAAATCGTTGCGACCGAGAAACTCCAGCTGGCCGTCCGGGCGATAACGCGCCAGATCGCCGCTGCGATAGAGCCGATCACCTGACACAAACGGGTTGTCGATAAAGCGCTCGGCACTCAGTTGCGCCAGCCCCAGATAACCCCGGGCCACGCCCACGCCGCCAATATGCAGATGCCCGGTCACGCCCACCGGCACCGGCTCGTCGCGATCATCGAGCACGTAAAAGCGATTGTTGGAAATTGGCCGACCGATCGGCAGTTGCCGGGCCGGCACGTCGGCGCCGGGCTCAAGGGTCCAGATGCTGTTGATCACCGTGGTTTCGGTCGGGCCGTAGACATTGTGCAACCGCGCATGGGGCAGACGCTCCTGGAAGCGCCGGGCCAGAGCCGGCGGCAGTTCACCGCCGCCACTGAACACATCGGTCAGCGACGCACACTGACTGACCTCGTCGACCTCCAGAAACAGTTGCAACATCGCCGGCACGAACACCAGCGCCGTGACCTGCTGCTCGCGCACCTCGCGCGCCAGATACGCCGGCTCGTAATGCCCGCCGGGCCGCGCGATCACCAGCCGTCCGCCAGTTGCCAACGGCCAGAAGGTCTCCCACGCCGAGGCGTCGAAACCGAACGGGATCTTGTGCAGCATCGCCCCCGCTTCGCCGCACACCTGCAAACACCAAAGCAGCAGGTTGCTCAAGCCACGGTGGGCGACCATCGCGCCCTTGGGCAAACCGGTGGTGCCGGAGGTGTAGATCACGTAGGCGAGATGGTCAGGGGTGACGCCGACATTGCGTGGGTCGAGATTGTCCACCGGCAACGACGCCCAGCTCGCGGCATCTTGTTCGAGGTCGAGGATCGGCGCTTCCCAGGTCGAGCCTTGCACGGCCTGACGCAAAATCCCCTGCGCCGAACCGAACGTCAGCAGCACCGCCGGGGTGCTGTCGCCGAGCATATGGCTCAGGCGTCCCAGCGGATAATCCGGATCCAGCGGCACGTAGGCGCCACCGGCCTTGAGCACCGCCAGCAGCGCCACCGGCAATTCAAGCGAACGCTCGATGCACACCGCCACGCGCACATCCGGGCCGACGCCCAACGTGCGCAAATGCCGCGCCAGTCGGTTGGCCCTGGCATTGAGTTCGGCGTAGCTCAGGGCTTCTCCCTCGAATACCACCGCGCAAGCCTGAGGGTTGCTCGCGGCCTGCGCCTCGACCAGTTGATGCACGCAGGGCGCCACTTGCGTCAGTGGCGCGGCGCGGTTGAAGTCGACCAGCACTTGCTGGCGCTCCGCCTCGTTCATCAACGGCAAAGCATTGATCGGTTGCTTGGCGTCGGCGGCGATCTGTTCGAGCAGATGACGGTAGTGCCCGCTCAGGCGCTCGATGGTCGCAACGTCGTAGAGGTCGGTGTTGTATTCCACCAGCAAGTCCAGCCGCCCTGCCCGCTCGACCCATTCGAATGCCAGATCGAACTTGGCCGTGGCGCTAGTGGTGCCGAACGGCGCCAGTTCCAGCTCGGGCATCGACACCGCGTTGCCCGGCGTGTTCTGCAGCACCAGCATCACCTGGAACAACGGTGAATGACCGGGGTCGCGCTGCGGGTTGACCGCTTCGACCACGCGGTCGAACGGCACGTCCTGATGGGCATGGACGTCGAGCATCTGGCCGCGCACTTCGCGCAGCAGTTCGGCGAAGGTCTGCTGCGGATTCAGGCGCTGACGCAGCACCAGCGTGTTGACGAAGTGACCGATCAGCGGCTCGACTTCCGGGCGATTGCGGTTGGCGAACGGCGTGCCGATGCACAGATCCTGCTGACCGCTGTGGCGCCACAACAACACCGCCAAAGCGCCGAGCAGCACGTTGAACAGCGTGCCCTGGGTCTGCCGGGCCAGCGCCGTGAGTTCGCGCAAGGTGCCGCCATCGACCGAGGAGCTGAAAGTGGCGCCGACATAACGCTGCACCAACGGCCGCGGCCGGTCGGCGGGCAAGGTCGACAACAGCGGCGCGTCGTCCAGGTTGCGCCGCCAGTAATCGAGCTGAGCGTCCAGCACCGCACCGCCCACACGTTGTTGCTGCCAGCAGGCATAGTCGGCGTACTGCACCGGCAGCGGCGCAAGTGACGGGGTTTCGCCCCGCACATAATCGCCGTACAACGTGGCCACCTCCTGCAGGATCACGCCCATCGACCAGCCGTCGGCGATGATGTGATGCACGCTGTACAGCCACAGATGCTCGTCGTCTGCCACACGCAGTAGCGACGCCCGCAGCAAGGGTCCGGTGGCCAGATCGAACGGCGCCCGGGCGTCCTGTTCGACGGCGAATCGCACTTGCTGCTCACGCTCTTTGCCAGGCAACTGGCGCAGATCCGTCACCGACAACGACAGCGGCATCGACGGATGCACCACCTGACGCGGTTCACCGTCGAACTTGCAAAACGTCGTGCGCAGGACTTCGTGGCGGGCAACCAGTTCATTCAACGCTCGTTCCAGCCGGGCGACGTCCAACTGCCCTTTGAGCGTCACCGCCGTGGGCACGTTGTAGAACGGGTTGCCAGGTTCCAGTTGATCGAGAAACCACAGTTGCCGCTGCGAAAACGACAGCGGCCAGGACGCGTGTTCGCCAGTGCGACGGGGAATCGCCGCGTCAGCGTGCCCGCCGAGCAAGGCGATCAGTTCCTGTTTGTGGCGCTTGAGCGCCTGGGTCAGCTCTTCGGTGAGAAACCCGCGCGGCGCCTTGCAGCGCAGCCTGTCACCGTCCACTTCGAGCGCCACGCCATGGCGAGCGAACAACGCCAGCAATTGATCGGCATTCATACTTCGAACTCCTCCATGTCTTCGTCGTCCAGGCTGGCGCTCACAGGCTCGATGGCAAACGCCTCGACCGGCGCGCGGTGCTGTTCATCGGCCGTGCGCAGCCCGCCGATCATCGAGTAGATCAATTCATGACTCGGCCCGAGGTCGAACAGCGCCGTCAGTTGCTGCTCCTCGACCGAGCCGATGCCGCACAGACCCAGACCGTGTTCGACGGCGGTCATGCTCAGCAACTGGGCCATGGCGCCGCTTTCGATGTGGCAGAAGTCGCGGCTGCGCTCGCCATACAGCGGCCGGATCGCGGCCATGTCGGCGATGAAGAACAGCGAGAACGCGGCGTTCTCGTACACCGGACGGTTGACGAAATAGTCGTAGGTGTCCGGGTCGAGCAATCCACTCTCGAGCGCCAGCAAACGATGCTGGCGCGGATCGTAGTAATACGCACCACCGGGCACACCGAGCACGCGATCCGCCTTGACGTAGAGGTAGGCCTGAATCGGATACAGGCCGCCCGCCGACGGGAACTGGTATTTCACCTCACCGTCGAGTTGTCCTTGGGCCAGCGCTGCCAGCACGTGCGCGAAGGCCTGGGTGGCGATCGGTTGCCGATCGTATTGACGCACCGAGCGGTAATCGCTCAGACGCCGGGCGAAAGCCGGGTCTTGCGGCAGATCCAGCGCCAGCGCCGGCAGGGTTCGAACAAACTCACGGCGACCGCGCTGCTCAGCCTTGAACTGCGCACGCTGCTGGGGATCTTCGATGATGTCCTGCACGGGCTCCGGCGTCTGCTGCACGTTGCCGAGCAGTTCCTGACGCGCGCGGTTCTGGCGATACATGCCGAGCAAATGCAGCAACGTCGGCTGGGCCAGCAGTTGCGCCACGTGCGGGCGGAACTGCAAGGCACCGGACAAGGCGTTGCTGATCCGGACGATATCGATCGACGTTGCGCCGAGGTTCAGCAGGTTGGCGTTGGCGGCGATGGAATCGCGCTTGAGTACGCCCTGCACGATTTCCACCAGCCGCTGTTCCTGCGGGCCCTCGACTTCCAGCGCCGGCCCCTGCTGCTCGATCTGCTCAGGTTCGGGCAGGCGTTTCTTGTCGACCTTGCCGTTGGACGACAACGGCCAGGCCTCGACGAAGGTGAACGACGCCGGAATCATGTAGGCCGGCAGTTTGTCGCTCAGGTACGTGCTGAAATCGCTGGCCTGCAACGCCGGATCGGCCTTGAGTACATAACCCGCCAGGCGCTTCTCGCCCAGCGTGCTGCCGAGAATCCGCACCACCGCGCTCTGCACGCCGGGATGGCGATTGAGCGCGGCTTCGATCTCGCCCAGTTCGATGCGATAGCCCTGCACCTTGACCTGGTTGTCTTCGCGGCCGAGGAATTCGATGTTGCCGTCCGACAGCAAGCGCCCCAGGTCGCCGGTGCGGTACAGCCGCTCGCCAGTCAGTGGATGGGCGAAGAAACTGCCCGCGCTGAGTTTTTCATCGCGCCAGTAACCTTTCGCCAGACCGATACCACCGATGTACAGCTGCCCGGCGACCCAGGTCGGGCGCACTTGCAGCGCTTCGTCCAGCACATAGAAGCGCTGATGATCGAGGGCCTTGCCGTAGGGGATGCTGCGCCAGGCCGGGTCGACATGCTGCACCGGATAGCAGATCGACCAGATCGATGCTTCGGTGGCGCCGCCCAGGCTGATCAACTGCAAGTCCGGTTGCAAGGCCCAGGCCCGCTCGGGCAGGGTCAATGGAATCCAGTCGCCGGACAGCATCGCCACGCGCAGGCTGACGGGCAACGCACCACCCTCGCCCTCCGCGTACTCGATCAGCATGCCAAGCAACGCCGGCACTGAGTTCCACAGGCTGACTTGATGACGCTTGATCAATTGCAGCCAGTGCGCCGGATCGAGAGTCAGTTGCGGGTCGAGGATGACCACCGCAGCACCCACGGCCAGCGTGCCGAAGAAGTCATAGACCGAAAGATCGAAACTCAGCGACGAGATCGCCAATACGCGGTCGTTCGGGCCGACGGCAAAGCGCCGGTTGATGTCGAGCAGCGTGTTGACCGCACCGCGATGATCGATCACCACACCTTTCGGCTGACCGGTGGAGCCGGAGGTGTAGATCACGTAGGCGAGGTCGCTTTCGCTCACCTGCACCGGTTGCAGCGCCAGCACATCGTTTGAGACTGCATCCGTCACGGCAATGGCCGTGATCTGCGCCGGCCATTCGATTTGGTCGAGCAGCGCCGGTTGGGTCAGGGCCAGACTCGCCTCGGCCCGCTCCAGAATATGCCGCAATCGTTCCGCTGGCTGGGTCGGTTCGATCGGCAGGTAGGCACCGCCGGCATACAGAATCGCCAGGGTCGCAACCACTTGCTCCCAGCCGCGCTCCATCACCACCGCGACCAACCGGTTCGGCACCACGCCCTGCGCTTGCAGTCTTGCGCCGAGTTGCCGGGCCTCGTTGCGCAACTGTGCGTAGGTCAGCTGCCGTGCGCCGATCACCGCCAGTGCATCCGGCGTGGCGAGGGCCTGACGTTCGAACAATTCGTGCATCAGTGGCAGCGTTTGCTGATTGTCGACCGGCGCCGGCAACTGCGCCTGCGGCAACAGTCGAGGCGTGTTTGCGCCCCAGGCTGCCGGCTCGCAAAGGCTGTCGAGCAGCGCGTTATAGGCGACGAACATCTGCTCGATCATGCCTTGCGGGAACAGCTCGTCGATGCTGTCCCAGTTGAACAACAGGCGTCCTTCCAGCTCCAGCAAGGTGTGGTCGAGCCAAACCTGTGGGGTCTGGGTGATGCTGTGCATGTGTTTGGCATTCAACGCGTCAGCCAGGTTGAATTCGGCCAGTTCCGGCGCCGCCTCGGACAGCGTGCTGTTGAACACGATCGGCATCGCCGTCTGCTGCACACCCCGTGCCTGGGACAATTCGCGCAGCACCCGCACGCCGCTGACCACCGAATGGTCGATGTCGCGCCACAGCTGCGCCTGCACGGCGCGGGCCTTGTCGGTGAAACTGAGCGCCCCGTCGATACCGACTTCCAGCAGCACCAGCGAAGTGAAGTCGCCGATGATTTCATCGACATCCGGGTGCAACGGCATGCGGTTGAACAATGGCAGGCTCAGGGTGAAGCGCGGTGTGCGGCTCCACAGCGCCAGCACTTCGCTGAACGCAGTCAGGAGCATCACCGACGGCGTCACCGCAAACTGTTTGGCCACGGCTTTGAGTTGCGCCCACTGCGCCGCCGACATGTCGCGGTCACGGCGGGTAAAGTGCGGGTTGGCGATGCTTTCGGGCTGGCGCACCAGCGGCAGGTCCGGCGCCGGGGCCAGAGTGGTCACCCGTTCACGCCAGTAGCCCAGCGCCTGCTCGTAGCGGCGACCGTTACGCAGCTGTTGTTCGGCCAGCACGTAGTCGCGGAAAGTCAGGCCCGGCTCGGCCAGTTCCAGCACCGGATCGACGTAGAACGCCATCAGTTCGCGGGCGAGAATCTGCGTGCTCGCGGCGTCGACGATCAGCGCGTCGAGGCTGATGTGCAAATGGGTGATGCCGTCATCCAGCAACGACAGGCTGAACTCGAACAGCGGCCAGCAACTGGCATCCAGCACCTGATGGGACTGGCGTTCGCGGGTCGCTTCCAGCGTGCGCTGCGCCACATCGGCGGGTAAACCGCGCAGATCGCTGCGAGGCATGCGATAGGTCGGCACCTGCGCCAGCACTTGTTGCGTACCGTCGCTGAGGAAGATCACGCGCAGCATGTCGTGGCGCTGGATCATGCGGTTCAGCGCCAGCTCGAAACGTTCGGCGTCGAACCCGGGAATGCGCAGCTCTTCGTAGCCGTGAGCGCTGACACCGCCAAGGCTGACCGTGGTCTCGCGACCGAACCAGTACGCTTGCTGGATATCGGTCAGGGGGAACGGTTCATGTCGATTAGCACGATCCGGCCCGATCTGGATGAACGCTGGCTCGATGCTCTGATCATCACGCGAGACCTGCGCCGCCAGATCCATCAATACGGGCGTCTGGAACAGACTGCTCAGGGACAGTTGCGCGCCCATCCGCTGGTTGATCGCGTAGATCATCCGCGTCGCCAGCAGCGAGTGGCCACCGAGGTCGAAGAAGTTGTCGTGGATGCCCACTCGCTCGCACTTGAGCACCTCGGCCCAGATCTCGGCCATCTGCCGTTCAGTGTCGTTACGCGGCGCTTCGTAAGTCGCCCCGGCACTGCGTTCCGGCGCCGGCAGCGCTTGGCGGTCGAGCTTGCCGTTACGGGTCAGCGGCAGTTGCGAGAGCCGCACCCAGGCGCTCGGGATCATGTGTTCGGGCAACTGGCGTTGCAGTTCGCCACGCAAGAATTCACTCGTTGCGGTGCCGACCACGTAGGCCACCAGACGCTTGTCCCCGGCGACGTCTTCACGCAGCAGCACGGCGGCTTCCTGCACGCCGGGCTGCTGGTGCAACAGGCTGTCGATCTCGCCGAGTTCGATGCGAAAGCCGCGCAGTTTCACCTGTTGGTCGATGCGTCCCAGGTACTGCACGTTGCCGTCGGCCAGGAATTTCGCGAGGTCGCCGCTGCGGTACATCCGCGCGCCCGGCTCGGCACTGAACGGATCCGGCAGAAAGCGTTCGGCGGTCAGGTCCGGGCGGTTCAGATAGCCACGGGCCAGACAGGCGCCGGCGATGTGCAACTCGCCCGCGACGCCGACCGGAACCGGATTCAAGTGCTCGTCCAGCACGTACAGCCGCGCGTTGGCGATGGGCCGTCCGATGGGCGGCGCGTCCGGCCAGGAATCGGCCTCGTTGCACTCAAGGCTGAACTGGCTGACCACATGGGTTTCGGTCGGCCCGTACTGGTTGTGCAACTGAGCACCGCCCAGTCCACGAACAAACCCGCGCAGCTCGTCATTGATTTGCAAGGCTTCACCGGCGGTGATGATCTCGCAACCGCCGGCGGGCGTCGGCGCATCGGGCTCTGTCAGACCGGCGAGTTGCTGCAACACGGCGAACGGCAGGAACGCTCGCTGCACGCCTTCGGCCACCAGCGTCGGACGCAGCGCGGCAAGGTCCTTGCGGCTGGCTTCAGTCATCAGCAACAGGCTGCCTCCCTGGCAGAGCGTGCTGCAGATTTCCTGGAACGAGACGTCGAAGTTCAGCGAGGCGAATTGCAGCACACGCTGCGGTGCCGTGGCCTGATCGAGTTGCCAGGCAATCAGGTTGTCCAGCGCGCGACGGCTGTGGGCCACGCCTTTCGGGCGTCCGGTGGAGCCGGAGGTGTAGAGCACGTAGCCGAGGTGTTCCGGGCTTACCGTGACTTGCGGATCATCCGTTGGGAGTTGCGCCCATTGCGAGGCTTCAGTGTCCATACAGCAGATTTTCGCCTCGTTCGCCGGCAGCCCGGCCATCAGGCTTGATTGCGTCAGCAACAGGGTCGGCGCGGCATCGCTGAACATGAACGCCAGACGCTCGCTCGGGTAAGCCGGGTCGAACGGCACGTACGCCGCGCCGGCCTTGAGGATCGCCAACAGGCCGATGACCATGTGCGGCGAGCGCTCCAGACACAAACCGACGCGATGCTCGGGGCCGACGCCTTGTTCGATCAGGTAATGCGCGAGGCGATTGGCCGCGCGATTCAGTTCGCCATAGCTCAGTTGTTCGCGGTCGGCGAGCAGCGCCACGGCGTCGGGCGTTTGCCGGGCCAGGGCTTCAAAGCGCTCAACGCAACCGGGCAACGACGCGGTATTGCGCGCGGTGCGGTTCCAGTCATGAACGATTTGCTGGTGTTGCTCGGCGCTCAGCAGCTTGATCCCCGCCAGCGACTGTTGGCTGTCCTCGACCATTTGCGTCAGCACCCGACGCAGGTACTCGCCGAACTGCTCGACGGTGCGGCGCTCGAACAGGCCCGAGGCATATTCCAGACCACCGACGATCTGCCCGTCGCGCTCACTGAGCGCCAGTTGCAGATCGAACTTGGCCACCTGATGGC
This sequence comes from Pseudomonas sp. MCal1, assembly GCF_026341415.1. Lineage (NCBI taxonomy): Bacteria > Pseudomonadati > Pseudomonadota > Gammaproteobacteria > Pseudomonadales > Pseudomonadaceae > Pseudomonas > Pseudomonas sp. MCal1. Next base: position 31,645 of record NZ_JAKUMP010000022.1, on the reverse strand, counting down.
TGCTCTCGATCGGTGTAACGTCCAGCCCGCTCAGCAACAGGTCGGAATCCTGATCCTGCTCCCAGGCGAACAGCACCTGAAACAGCGGACTGTGGGCCAGACTGCGCGTCGGGTTGAGCAATTCCACCACTTGCTCGAACGGCAGGTCCTGATGCTCCTGAGCGTCCAGCGCCACTCGCCGCGCCTGTTGCAGCCATTGCGCCACCGACGGCGTACCTGACCGCGTCATGCGCAGCGCGAGGGTGTTGACGAAGAAACCGATCAGCCCTTCCAGCTCCTGCTGCGGACGGTTGGCCGATGGCACGCCGATCACCACATCGTTTTGTCCCGACAGGCGCGACAACAGCAGCGAAAAACCAGCCAGCAAATTCATGAACAGCGTGGTGCCTTGCTGCATGCCCAGGGCTTTCAATCGCACGGTCAACGCTTCGTCGAAGACCAATGGAACGAAGCCGCCGAGATAATCCTGCACGGGCGGACGCTTGTGATCGGTCGGCAGTTCCAGCAGCACCGGCGCGCCGGTGAGGGTTTCGCGCCAGTAACGACTCTGCTGCTCCAGCACCTCGCCGGACAGCCACTGCTTTTGCCACACCGCGTAATCCACGTACTGCACCGGCAATGGCGGCAGCGGATCGTCGCGATCCAGCAGCGCCGCTGCGTACAGTTGCCCAAGCTCTCGGGTGAGCACGCCCATCGACCAGCCATCCGAGATGATGTGATGTTGGGTCAGCAGCAACACATGGTCATCCGCCGCCAATCGCAGCAGGCTGACCCGCATCAACGGGCCATGGCTCAGGTCGAACGGTCGACTGCCCTCCTCGTCGATCAAGCGGGTCAGGCGCTCTTGCGCATCGAGGCCCTGCACGTCAGTCACCGTCAGCCGGATGCTGTGCGCTGGCGGCGACACCCGTTGACGCCCTTCCCCCTCAACGGCGATGAACGTCGTGCGCAGCGCAGCATGGCGCGCCACCAGCTGATTGAAGCTGCGTTCGAGTGCCGCCACGTCCAGCGCACCGCGCAGACGCAGGTTCAGCGGCATGTGATACGCCGCGTTGCCTCCCTCCATTTGTGCCAGAAACCACAGGCGTTGCTGGGCAGACGACAACGTTTGCGCGCCCACGCGTTCAAGGCTTGTGATCGCTGGACGAGCCGCAGCCTGACTGGCTTGCAGCCGTTCGGCGAACTGCGCCAGAACCGGTGCAGCAAACAACGTCGAAGGCGCGACTTCCAGCCCCAGCGAATGACGAACCTGCGCCAGCACGCGCATCACCAGCAGCGAGTGACCGCCGAGGGCGAAGAACTGATCCTGTCGCCCGACCCGCTCGACGCCGAGCACGTCGGCCCAGATCGCGGCGAGCGCAGTTTCCAGCGATCCTTGGGGCGCCTGGTATTCCTGCTGATCAAACGCCTCGACGTCCGGCGCCGGCAGACCGGGCCGATCAACCTTGCCGTTGGCGGTCAGCGGCAGCTTGTCGAGCCGCACGAACGCGGTCGGCACCATGTAGTCCGGCAGGCTTTTGTGCAGCTGTTCACGCAGTGAACGCGGGCTCAGCGCTGTGTCTGGCTTTTCGCAGTAATAGGCAACCAGCCGTGGTTCACCGGGACTGTCCTGGCGCAGCAGCACTACGCTGTCGCGCACGCCCGGAATATCCGCCAGTCGCGTTTCGATTTCCCCCAGCTCCAGACGCAGGCCACGCAACTTGGCCTGGGAATCGTTGCGGCCGAGGAATTCCAGATGCCCGTCGGCCCGATACCGCGCCATATCCCCGGTGCGGTAAAGGCGTTCGCCCGCCACGAATGGACTGTCGATGAAGCGTTCGGCAGTCAGTTGCGGCCGGTTCAGATAACCGCGCGCCACGCCGACGCCGCCGATGTACAGCTCGCCCGCAACGCCCTCGGCAACCGGTGTGCCGTCAGCGTCGAGCAGATAAATCCGGGTGTTGGGCAGTGCCCGGCCGATAGGCAGCACCGCGTCGATCTGGCTGTTTTCGGTGAATTCAAAGCAGGTGCTGTCGATGCTCGCTTCGGTCACGCCATAGGCCTGGACGATCTGCACCCGATCACCGCAAAGCCTGCGCAATTGCCGCGCGCTGTGGGCGGTCCAGATGTCGGAGCCGCAGATCACGGTGCGCAGGAACGACAAGTCATGGCCGGTCTCTTCGACCCACGCCAGCAGCGGATTGAGCAGTGCCGGCACGAAGTCGGCAAAGCCGATCTGCGCCTCGCGCATCAGGCGATACAGGGCCGGAGGATCCATCAGAGTGTCCCGTGGGCAGAGCACCAGCGTGCCGCCAAAACCCAGCGAACGGATCAGGTCCGCGCTGAACACGTCGAAGGAAAAACCGGCCATTTGCAGGTGGTTGATCGGGCCGGCCAAGCCATAGAGCTGCGCCCAATCGGCGCTCACGGCGACCAGCCCGCGATGCTCGACCATCACGCCTTTCGGGGTGCCGGTGGAACCGGAGGTGTAGATCACGTAAGCCAGGTGTCGGGATGTCAGGCCGATAGCGTGAGGATCGAGGTTGTCTGCCGGGAGCGAAGACCAATCGGAGGCGTCGGCCAGATCCAATATCGCGGGGGCAGTCGCCGACTGTTCGAGCGCCGCCCGCAATGCCTCGCGCGCCAAGCCATGGGTCAGCACCACCGGCGGTGCGCTGTCGGCCAGCATGTGCGCCAGCCGCGCCTGCGGATATGCCGGGTCCAGCGGCACATAGGCGCCGCCGGCCTTGAGCACGGCGAGTACGCCGACCAACATCTCCAGCGAACGCTCCAGACACAGCCCGACTCGCACGTCCGGTCCGACCCCAAGGTTGCGCAAGTGATGGGCCAGCCGATTGGCGCGGGTGTTCAGTTCACGGTAACCGAGCGCTTGCTCCTGCCAGCGTGCAGCGATGGCCTCGGGGTTGCGCAGCACCTGCGCCTCAAACAGACCGTGCACGCACAGGTCTGCATCGAACGGTTTCAACGAGGAAAAGTCGGGCTGCGCGGGATTCGTCCCACGCAAGGAAGTGTTGTCGAGCATCGGAGATACCGTCCGTGACTACATTATTTTTGTGATCAGGCAGAGACAGCACGCGCCCTGCCGGTCAGGCCCCGGCATCAGGTGCCGGCACGGTCATTCGAATTCAGGAGGATGGCGCGGCGCGCGCGTGCAGACTCGCGTTGAACGCGGGCACACGCAGAAAATCGGGGGGAGACAGGCTGGAGAAGAACGCCGCCGCGCGGTCGGCGCAGGCAACTGGAAAGTGGGCCGAATCATTGGCGACAGATGTCGCCCCGTTCATTGCATCGACAATTGCAAACCGCGTGACCAATTGAAACCTCGACTTCCATTTGAGGGTCAACGACGAGGAACAACCTGCGCGGGGATGACAGCGCCAGGGTGGTCCCGATCGGCTGCGACTGCCGGGTCTGTAGACACACGGCAATCTTCTGGCGCCGGGTTTATGACCCGAAGCGCCGGCGGATAATAACCACGTTTTTTGCTGGTGAGGCAAACAAAATGTAGGAATTCGACGAAATAAATATCAGCTGTTTCCTACACCCTTGTGACGATGGCAAAGAGACAGGAATGTCAAAAATGCTCGAACACCGCCCCACCGTTTCGCCCATGCAACGGGCCTCGAAACCCGCGCAGAGTCTTGACCGGCCAGTGAAAAAACCACCGCGCGACGTGTTGCAATCACCCAGCGCTAACAAACGCTAACAACGCATAACTGGCAGTCATTCGGCCGTGAAGGCAGGCTTGAATCTCACCGCTGAACGCCAGGCCACCTGCGAACCTTTTCGGTCGCCTCGCTCAGTCGAACGATGGTTTTGCGAGGGATTCGACCATGGCTGAAGGTTATCGCAACAATTGCCTGCGCGAGGCTGACCGGCTCGGCAATGACGAACTGTATGCCTTGGTCGCGGGTGCCGTCAGCCATGGCCGGGGGGAGGCGCAACAACTGTTCGCGACGGTGACGCCGTTACTCATCGCCTTTTACGAGGGACAGGCGCAGGCCGGGCGGATCCGTCGTGAAGACACCGGCAACCTCGTCCAGCAAGCTTTCAGGATGCTCTATCAGGAACAGGCCGCCCATGACCCGAGCTTTCCGTTTCGCGCCTGGCTGATCGAGATCGCGCGCTCGACTCTGCTCAACAATCCGGGCCATCGCGGCACTGACGCCGTGGCCACGGCCGACGCTTTAGCGGGTGCGCCCATACGCGAATGCCATGAAGCCACACGGGCAACGTGAACCGCCCTTCTCGCTGTGCAATGCTCTTCAGGGAATGCCCATGATTGATATCGAAAAAACCCTCTACTCCGCGCATACCCACACCACAGGAGGTCGAGAGGGCACAGGGCGCAGTCAGGATGGCCGACTGGATCTCAAGCTTTCTCCACCGGGCGCACCCGGCAGCGGAACCAACCCCGAGCAATTGTTTGCCGTGTGCTGGTCGGCCTGTTTTCTGGGCTCACTGCGCCATGCCTGCAACGCGCGCAAGATCGGTTTTCCGGCAACGGCCGGAGTCGATGCTCAAATCGATCTGGTCCATGGGGAGCAGGGTTTTTTCCTGCAGGCGAGACTGGCGGTGTCACTGCCGGAGATCGAGCCTGAGGTGGCGCAACAACTGATCGACGCGGCGCACCAGAATTGCCCTTACTCCAAGGCCACGCGCAACAACATCAAGGTCAGCATCACCCTCGCCTGATCCGCCTTTTGCCCACAGCAAAACGCCCAGTCTTCCAACCACACCTTCGTACTATCCGGCGACACCATGGTGCAATAGATCGCGCCCGGGGCTTTTGATGTGATGGCGGGAAACCGACAAAAGCCAGGAGTTGCGCATGAACAAGCTGACGACTGCCGCGGGCGCGCCCGTGGTTGATAACAACAACGTACAGACCGCCGGCCCGAGAGGCCCGATGCTGTTGCAGGACGTTTGGTTGCTGGAAAAACTTGCGCACTTCGATCGCGAAGTCATTCCTGAGCGGCGCATGCACGCCAAGGGTTCGGGTGCGTTTGGCACTTTCACCGTCACCCACGACATCACCCGTTTCACCAAGGCCAAAGTGTTTTCCTGCGTGGGCAAGACCACCGATGTGTTCGTGCGCTTCTCGACCGTGGCCGGCGAACGTGGCGCGGCGGATGCCGAGCGCGACATCCGTGGATTCGCCATCAAGTTCTATACCGAGCAAGGCAACTGGGACCTGGTGGGCAACAACACGCCGGTGTTCTTTCTGCGCGATCCGTTGAAATTCCCCGACCTCAACCATGCGGTCAAACGCGACCCGCGCACCAACCTGCGCAGCGCCCGCAACAACTGGGATTTCTGGACACTGCTGCCCGAGGCGCTGCATCAGGTCACGATCGTCATGAGCGACCGCGGACTGCCGCGCACCTATCGCCATATGCACGGTTTCGGCAGCCATACCTTCAGTTTCATCAGCCCGGCGAACGAGCGTTTCTGGGTGAAATTCACCTGGAAGACCCAGCAAGGCATTGAAAACCTCACCGACCAACAAGCCGCAACCCTGATCGGCGATGACCGCGAAAGCGCCCAGCGCGACCTGTACAACGCGATCGAGGAAGGTCACTTCCCGCAATGGAAGCTCTACGTGCAAGTGATGCCGGAGCTGGATGCCGAGACTTATCCGATCAACCCGTTCGACCTGACCAAAGTCTGGCCCCACGCGGATTACCCGCTGATCGAAGTCGGTGTGCTCGAACTCAACCGCAACCCCGACAACTACTTTGCCGACGTCGAACAGGCAGCCTTCAACCCGGCCAACGTGGTGCCCGGCATCAGCTTCTCGCCGGACAAAATGCTTCAGGCACGACTGTTCTCCTACGGCGATGCACAGCGCTATCGCGTCGGCGTCAATCATCATCAGATCCCGGTGAATGCGCCGCGCTGCCCGGTCAACAGCTATCACCGGGACGGCCAGATGCGCACCGATGCGAACGCGGGCAGCACAATCGGCTACGAGCCCAACAGCTACGGCCAGTGGGCCGAGCAACCGGATTTCAGTGAGCCACCGCTGGCCCTCAAAGGCAGTGCCGGACACTGGAATCATCGCGAGGACGACGATTACTTCTCGCAACCGGGTGCGCTGTTCCGGGCCATGTCGCCCGCCCGGCAACAGGTCTTGTTTGAGAACACGGCGCGCTCGATCCATGGCGCCAGCGCCCAGACCCGACAACGCCACATCGATAACTGCACCCGTGCCGATCCGGCGTACGGTGCAGGTGTTGCGCAGGCCATCGAAGCGCTGGGCTGATCCGCAATGATGCAAGCAGGGCCGGCAGGATTGATCCTGCTGGCCCTGCTGCCGTTGTCAGTCCTCTACGATGCTTTTCGCTTCAAGAAACGCTTCCAGCCCCGACACCCCGACCGGCTCCATGATCACCCCTGCATGCCCCACAGACCGGACCAGCTCGTAGTTCTCCAGCACCTGCGCTGCGTTGGCGAAGGACTGCGACGCGTACTGGCTGACCCATTGCGCACGGGCCAACGGTGCGCCGTATTTCTCGATGGCGGTGTCGCGTATTTCGTCGGTGCTCTCCAGTACCGCCGCCTGAAGGCGCTTGAGCATGTCGATACGCTCGGCTTTGGAGGTACGCCCCATCGTGTTTTGCGCACGCTGGGCGGCGGCGATGGCTTGCCTGGCGTCGTCTCGGTTGGCCAGGGTGACGGTGCCGATGACAGATTCCGTTGCCGGGTTGATGCATTCGATCGTTTCGCGGCCCTGAACGGGCACGAACACGCCATCGATGTAGCTGTGCTTGATAGTCCACATGTCGATATTCCCAAAGGGTTGAAACAGCAACGCCCGGAAAATCCGGGCGCTGGTCAGGGCGACGGCTCAGTCGGGTAATGATTCACGGCTGAAGGCTTGCACCTCCTGCACCAGGCCGCGAGCGGCCATTTCCACCAGTTGCCGGCCCTTTTCCGGCGAAGCCTGCGCCGGGTCCGAGCCCATTCGGCCGTCCGGGTGACGGGCGCGAAAATCCGCCGCCTCACGGATCGGTCCCCAATTGGCGATCTGCGGCGAATAGTCCGCCGACTTGATGGAATCGGGGTATGCCCACTGGGTCACGGCGATTTCCGAAGGCGTGGCATGAATGCCGTGGCCGGTCGGGAACTGCTCACGGGCCAGCTCGTTAACTCCTTCCAGGTCCCACCAGTTGCACAGCTTCAGGGCGAACCCGGCTTTGCGGCGGGCGAAACTCGCTTCAGCGTACAGCTCCGAAAACGCGGCTTCGATTGACGCGATGTTGCCGCCGTGGCCATTGAGGAAAAAGATCTTTTCAAAGCCGTGGGCGGCCAGCGAACGAGTCCAGTCGGCGATAGCAGCGATGAAGGTCGAAGGCCTGAGCGAAATGGTGCCGGGGAAACCGAGGTGATGCTGCGCCATGCCGATGTTGAAAGTCGGGGCGATCAGGAGGTCGGTGTTCTTCTGCGCTTCATGGGCGATGATTTCCGGGCACATCCAGTCGGTGCCCAGCAGGCCGGTCGGCCCGTGCTGTTCGTTGGAACCGATCGGGATGACGATGGTGCGGCTGCGTTCGAGAAATTGCGCTATTTCGGACCAGGTCGATAGGTATAAAAGCATCAGGATTCTCACTCTTCGAAGGTTCCTCGCGGAACGAGGCTGGGTGTTCAATGCACCTGCAACAGCAGCGTCATTGATACCACCCGCCTCCCTTCAACGACAGAATACGAAGGTATCGGAATCGTAAAAACACCCTAATCGCGGACGAGAAATTCGCGGGGCGATTCGCCCATCACCCGTCTGAACATTGCGCTGAATGCACTCTGGCTGGCGTAGCCCAGATCCCGGGCAATCAGCCCGACGGACTGCCCCTTGTCGAGCCGGTCGATGGCGGTCGCCAGCCGCACCTGCTGCAGCCAGTGGCGAAAATTCAGGCCTGTCTCATTGACGAACAAGCGAATCAGCGTGCGCGAACTGGCGCCGACCCGGTCTGCCCAATAGCCGATCGAATGGTCTTGTCCGGGGTCCTGCAGAATCGCCTCGCAGACCGTGACCAGTCGCCGGTCGAGCGGCCACGGCACTTCGATCGGCAACGTCCGCGCCGCCTGCAACTCATTGATTATCAGCGCCACGATGTGCGCGTTGCGCCCCTCCTGCGGATACTCGATCGGCTGCTCGGCCAGGGCCAGAATCAACTCGCGCAGCAGTCCGGGGATCTCCAGCACTTTGCAGTGAGGGCCCAGCCCGGCGCAGACCTGCGGGTCGATGTAGATCGAGCGCATTTTGACGGCGCTCAGCATCAACTGATCGTGGATCATTCCGGGCGGAATCCACAGCGCCCGCTTCGGCGGCAGGATCCACAACCCTCGTTCGGTGGCTACCCGCATCACGCCGTTCGAGGCATACAGCAACTGCCCGTGTCGATGTACATGCGGTTCGTTGTACTCGCCGGTGGCCTGATCGCGCACCAGCACGGTCATTACGCGCGGCACATCCTGATAGTCGGGATAACGTTCGCTGCGCGGCGCGGATTCTCGCTTTGCGACGACCTTGCGCACCTCTTGTTTCATCGAGTGTTTTCTCCTGAAAACAGACGTTGATCGTGGTAAAGCGGCGATTGTCACTTTGGCGACAAATCCTGGCATTTGCCATGGCCGGCCCATTGTTAGCCTTGCGCTCATTGTTCATCAATGAGGCCTTTCCCATGGCAATCACCCGCAATCTCTCCGGCCACCAGCAGAGCGTCACGGCGGTGATCGGCCTGCTGATCCTGTCCATCGCCCTGCGTCCGCCGATCATCTCGGTGGGCCCGATTCTGCTGTTGATCCAGCAGCACTTCCAGTTGAGCTACACCCAGGCCGCGCTGCTGACCTCGATTCCCGACGTGTGCATGGGCGTGTTCGCGTTGCTGGTTCCGAGCCTGGCCCGACGTTTCGGGATTGATCGCAGTGTCGTCGTCGCGCTGGCACTGTTGGGCGCTTCCACCTTGCTGCGGGCGATCTCGCCAAACGCATTGTTCCTGCTCGGCAGTACGTTCTTCGCCAGCATCGGTATTGCCGTCGCCGGCGCAATGACCGGTGCGTGGATCAAGACCCACTTTGCGCAACGGCCGGCGCTGTTCATGGGCATTTATGCCGGCGGCCTGAGTCTGGGCGCGACCCTCGCGGCGGTGCTCAGTGCGCCGATTGCCGAGCTGGCGCAGGACTGGCGGGTCAGCGCCGGAGTCTGGAGCGTGCTGTGCCTCACCGCCATCGTCAGTTGGGTGTGGATGGCACGGCGTTTTGCGACACCGGCGCCAGCGGTGAAATCGCCGTCGAACCCGAGCAAACGCCTGCCATGGGGCAAGCTGCAGGCGTGGCTGATCGCGTTGAACTTCGGTGCCGGTCAATTCGTGGTCTACGCCCTCTTCGCCTGGATGGCGCCTGCCTCGGTGGAAGCGGCCACGTCGAGTATTTCCCCTGGCATCCTGCTGGGCATTTTTACGGCGGTGTTCGCCGTCGCCAGCGTGGGTGCGGGACTGATTCCGGGCAAGGCCCACGACCGGCGCGGTTTGCTCGGGTTGTCGGCGTTGCTGGCCCTGCTCGGGGTGGGCGGCATGGCGTTCCTGCCGGCGTACTGGCCGATGCTGTACGTGGTGCTCGCGGCCATCGGGTTGGGCATGGGTTTCACCGTGGCCATGACCTTGCCGCTGGATCACGCCAGCACCAGCGAACAGGCCGGATTGTGGACGGTGTTCATGTTGTTCATCGGTTACCTGATTGCCGCGCTCGGGCCGCTGTTGTTCGGTGCCCTGCGCGGATACGCCGGGCACTATGGCCCGGCGTACACCTTGCTGTTCGCGGTACTGCTGTTGATGCTCGGCATCACCCCGCTGCTCAGACTGGCACCGGCAAGATCGCCGCAGGTGTCCGCTGCCTGAGCGCGAAGTGACAGACCTGCGACGCGCCTCGGCACGTCGCAGGGTTTCAGTTGGCCGCCGCGGCTTTTTCAATCAATCGGGCCACTGGCGCCGGGTTCGACACCATCACCACGTGAGAGCCGCCCTTCACCACCTCGACCGCCCTGGCATCTGCACGCTTGGCCATGAACGCCATCGCCTGGGGCGGGATGTTCTTGTCCTTGTCGCCGTAGATGTACCACGACGGAATATGCTTCCAGGCCGGCGTTCCGGCCTGTTCGTTCAGCGCCGCTTCGGTCACCGGGCGTTGGGTCGCGGCCATCAGGGCCGCTTGTGCAGCCGGCACGTCGGCGGCGAACTGGTCGTGGAATTTGCTCTGCTGGATGTACAAGTCCTTGCCGCCATCGGCCAGCGCAACGGGTGGCGCCAGCGTTGGCCCGAGGGTGCTGCCGGGAAACTTGCCGGCGAGTCCTGCGACGGTCTCACCCGTTTCGGGGGCGAAGGCGCTGACGTACACCAGTGCTTTGACATTGGCATGATCGTTGGCTGCCTCACTGATGACGTTGCCGCCATAGGAGTGACCAACCAGCACCACCGGCGACTGGATGCTGCTCAGCAATGCCGATACCGCTGCGCCATCGCTCTTGACGCCGCGCAACGGATTGGCGGCGGCGATCACCGTGTAGCCGTCCTTCTCGAGAATTTTCGCCACGCCATTCCAGCTCGACGCGTCGGCAAACGCACCGTGCACCAGCACGACCGTGGGTTTGGCGGTTTGGGCGAAGGCATTGGCGCCCAGGCACAGGCCGGCAGCGATGCTGAGTGCAGTCAGTGTTTTTTTCATGTGGATGTTCCTCGTATGACAGATTCAGGGGGCGTATCGGGTGAAGACAAAATCGTGGTTCTGCACCCGCGCCTGATGGCAGGCAAAGCAGGTCTGGTGCTGGGCTTCATCGGCGGGTTTGCCGTTGATGAACCGGCCGAATCCCCAGCCACCGGTCGAGGCGTATTGGCGCGAGTCCTTGACCATCACCTGAACGGTGGTGGCCGCCCCCGGAATCGAGGCTGGCTCGAATTCCGGCGACTGCACGTGCTTCCATGCCAGCTTCACCAGCACCGTGCCCTCGGGAAACGGCAGCGTCTTGCCCTGGTAAGCCTTGATCGCCCGGTCATTGCCCAGTACCGCGCGCAGTTCATTCAGCGGCGCGGCTTCCTGTGCCGGAGCAATCAGTGCCCACTGGCGGTAGTTTTTCGGCAGCTTCACGCCGTAGATCGGCGACGCTTCGCCGTCATCGGCCTGGCCCAAAGCGACACCGGCAGCCGCCAGTGCCGCGAGCGAAATGGCCGCTGGCAGCGCGGCCCAATGGTTGAGTTTCATCGTCGGATTCCCTTCGGCCAGCGATCAGAGATGATCGGCATCGATCACCGCCTGAGCGAACGCCTGCGGCGCCTCTTGTGGCAGGTTGTGGCCGATGCCGCCGCTGATCAGCCGGTATTCGTACTTGCCGGTGAAGCGTTTGGCGTAGGCCTCGGCCGGTGGGTGCGGCGCGCCATTGGCGTCGCCTTCGAGGGTGATGGTCGGCACGCCGATCGAGGGGAATGCCGCCAGTTTTTTCTCCAGCGGATCGTATTGCGCCTCCCCTTTGATCAGTCCCAGGCGCCAGCGATAGTTGAAGATCGACACGGCGACGTGATCCGGATTCTGCAACGCGGCGGCACTGCGGTCATAGGTGGCGTCGTCGAAGTTCCATTTCGGCGAGGCCAGCTGCCAGATCAGTCTGGCGAAGTCATGGGTGTTTTTTTCGTAGCCCAGGCGGCCGCGCTCGGTCGCAAAGTAGAACTGATACCACCACTGCAACTCCGCCGCCGGCGGCAGCGGCGTCTTGCCGGCGTCCTGGCTGCCGATCAGGTAACCGCTCACCGCCACCAGCGCTTTCACCCGTTCGGGCCAGAGCGCGGCGACGATGTCGGCGGTGCGCGCGCCCCAGTCATAACCGCCGAGCACGGCCTGCTTGATCTTCAGTGCGTCCATGAAGTCGATCAGATCCTTCGCCAGCGCCGCCGGCTGGCCGTTGCGCACGGTTTTGGCAGACAGGAAACGTGTGTCTCCATAGCCGCGCGCGTAAGGAATCAGCACCCGATAACCCTTCTGCGCCAGTGCCGGTGCCACGTCGGTGTAGCTGTGAATATCGTATGGCCAGCCGTGCAGCAGGATGACCACCGGACCGTCGGCGGGCCCGACTTCGGCGTAGGACACGTCCAGCAATCCGGCCTTGACGTGTTTCAGCGCGCCGAAGGATACGTTGGTGCCGGCGGTAATGGCGTCGATCTTGCCGGCGGGCACTTCGGTGGCGCTGGCGTATGCCGAGGCAATGCCCAGCGCAAGCGCCAGCATCGAAACGGTGAGCAAGCGCCGGGATGGGGTTAGAGCATTAGAGTCAGTCATGCCGAGTCTCCCTCGTGAACCGCCGGGCGGCGGTTCCGTTCTTTGGTTTGAAGGGCTTGCGGATTGAAGGGTTAGCGCGCTGCCTGCGCAGCAGTTTTCTGCGCAGCCGCACGCAGTGGCCGGAAGGCTTCGCGCAGTTCTTCGCTGAACAGTTGCGGTTGTTCCCATGCCGCGAAGTGCCCGCCCTTGCTGACTTCGCTGAAGTAGGCCAGCGAGGGATAGGCGCGCTGCGACCAGACTTTCGGCGCACGGTAGATCTCGTGGGGGAATACGGTGATCGCCACCGGCACCTTGATGTCGGCAGTCTTCTGCGCGGCGGCGCTGAAGTTATTGTTGTTGTTCTCCCAGTAGAAACGGGAGGACGACGCCCCGCTGTCGGTCAGCCAGTACAGGCTGATGTCATCGAGCATTTCATCGCGGCTCAGGACCTTCTCGGGCTGACCGTCGCTGTCGGTCCACGCGGCGAATTTTTCATACATCCACGCTGCCGTGCCGGCGGGCGAGTCGGCCAGCAGATAGCCGATGGTCTGCGGCCGGGTCACCATCATTGCGCCGTAAGCGGCGTTGCGGCCGAAGAACTGGCTGAGCGAATTGAAGGCCGTGACCTCCGGTGCGGTCAGTCCCGCTGGAGCCGGATCACCGCTGTTGATCGGTTTGACCAGTTCCGGCGGCACGGTGGCCGGCATGTTCAGGTGGATGCCCAGCAAGCCGGGCGGCGCCAGGCGGCCCAGCGCATCGGAAATCACCGAACCATGATCGCCACCCTGGGACACGTAATGGCTGTAGCCCAGACGTTGCATCAACACATCCCAGGCCTTCGCCACCCGGTCAGGCCCCCAGCCGAGTTCGGTCGGCTTGCCGGAAAAACCATGGCCGGGAATCGACGGGATCACCACATCGAACGAGTCCTCGACCTTGCCACCGTAGGCCACGGGATCGGTCAGCGGACCGATGGTCTTGAGGAACTCGAACTGCGAACCCGGCCAGCCGTGGGTGAGGATCAGCGGCATCGCATTGGGATTGCGCGAGCGCACATGAATGAACTGGATATCGACGCCGTCGATGGTGGTCACGAATTCCGGCAAGGCGTTGAGCTTCGCTTCGGCCTTGCGCCAGTCATAGCCATTGCCCCAGTACTTGACCAGTGCCTGGACCTGCGCCAGTTGCACACCCTGGGACACGTCGTTGACCGTTTCCTTGTCCGGCCAGCGGGTGTCGGCAATGCGTTTGCGCAAGTCGCTCAACTTCGCTTCGTCGACATGCACGGTGTACGGGCGAATGGCTTGCGATGAATCCGCGGCCGGCGTCGTGGCCCAGGCGCCGCTGCTGCCAGCGAGTACGGCAAGGCCGAGCGCGCCGCCCCTGATGGATGACGCCAGGCAATGGCGCCAGGTGAGACCGGACAGAACCGCAACCATGATGGATCTCCTTGTAGTCATTATTCGAAAGGCATCGCCAATCGGATCAGACCACCGCGCTGGCATCGGGACGATTACACGATGGTGTCGGTCGATACCTTGGTATGACGCGCTGGCCTGGCGCGCAAAATCGCGCTCGAATTCAGCAGCGGTTAACGGGCAGAATGCGGCGGGGAAACGGCCCATTTGAATGACAGAGCGGAACAAGGATTGCGGATGCGTGGGGAAACAGCGCTCGAACGCCTGAGCACTACGCCATCGACCACTTCGCAATGGTGGGTGATCGGGCTGTGCATGCTGTTCAACGTGATCGACGGACTCGACGTGATGGCCATGGCCTTCACCGCCAGCCGGGTTGCGGCGGAGTGGGCGTTGAACGGCGCGCAACTGGGCCTGTTGTTGAGCGCAAGCCTGGTCGGGATGGCGCTCGGTTCGTTGCTGGCTGCGCCCAGGGCCGACCGCTTCGGGCGCAGACCTTTATTGCTTGCCGGCCTGCTGCTCAGTGGCCTGGGTATGTTGCTGTCGTTCTGGAGTCCGGATCATCACGTGCTGATGTTCCTGCGTCTGCTGACCGGCATCGGCACTGGGGCGGTGCTGGTCGGCGCGAACGTGCTGACGTTCGAACACGCCAGCCCGCAGCGGCGCAATCTGGCCGTCGCGTTGCAATCTCTCGCCTTCGCCATGGGCGCCAGTCTGGGCGGTGTGCTGGCGCATGGACTGAATGACTTGATGGGCTGGCGGTATGTCTTTCTCGCCGGGGGCTGCATCACGCTGGCGGCGGCGTTGGCCGGTGTCTTTTGGCTGCGAGAGTCGCCGTCATTTCTGGCACTTGAACACCGCGCGCCAATTCCTCCTCTATCGCCTGACGACGTCAGCCAGCCGTTTTCACCCGGTCAGTGGCAACAGACTCTGTCGCTGGCACTGGCACTCTTTCTGTTGATGTTCTGCTTTTACTTCGTGATGAGCTGGACGCCGGCCCTGTTGGTCGACAATGGCTTTACCGACCAGCAAGGCGCCCGGATCGGGATGCTGTTGGCGCTGGGTGGCATGCTCGGCGCCCTGTTTCTGGGTCTGGCAGCCAATCGTTTCGGCTGCCGACGTTTGTTGTCGGGTTTTCTGCTGCTTGACGCAGCACTGCTGCCGCTGATGGTGCCGGCCTCGCACGTCCCCGGTCTGGCGGCACTCGTGGCGGTCACGCTGGGGCTGATGCTCAATGGTGCAGTCGCGGCTCTGTTTGTCCTGGCCCCTCAAGCGTTCTGCACGTCGGTTCGCACGACCGGCGTCGGTGTGGTGCTGGCGATGGGGCGTCTGGGGGCGATCATTTCGCCGGTGGTCGCCGGGTTTCTGCTGGATGCCGGATGGACCGCACAACACCTGTTCATGTTTTTCGCCGCTAGCCAGGTGTTGGCGGTCCTGCTGATCCGGCGTGGCACTAGGGAACGATGATCAACTTGCCCGTCGTGTTGCGCGACTCGATATCGCGATGGGCCTGTTGCGCATCATCCAGTGAATAACGCTTGCCGATCACGGCTTTCAGTTTGCCGGCACTGACCCACGCGAACAGTTGCCGGGATTTTTCCAGCAGCACCTCGCGGTTGCGCACGTAGTGCATGACCGAGGGATACGTCAGCTTGATGCTGCGCGGCATGCTGAAGATATCGATCGGCGGTGTCGGGTTCATGAACGGTCCGTACAAGGCCAGTGTGCCGAAGTAGTCCAACATCTCCAGCGAGTCGGCGAAACCTTCCGCGCCCGTGCCGTCGTACAC
Organism: Pseudomonas sp. MCal1; assembly: GCF_026341415.1. NCBI lineage: Bacteria > Pseudomonadati > Pseudomonadota > Gammaproteobacteria > Pseudomonadales > Pseudomonadaceae > Pseudomonas > Pseudomonas sp. MCal1. The sequence goes on along the minus strand of NZ_JAKUMP010000022.1, from coordinate 16,135 downwards.
CACATTCACCCGCTGGCCGTCGGTCAGGCGCAGGACCTGTCCGGCAATGTTTTGCGCCCGCCCGATCACCACATAGTCCGCCCCCGCCGCGAGTACCGCCTCGACCTTGTCGGCATGAGAAACCCGGCCTATGACCTTGCCGCCCAGCAGTTTGATCAGTTGGGTCAGCATCAACCCCACGCCCCCGGCCGCCGCATGCACGAAGGCTACGTCGCCCGGCTGGATCGCATGCACCTTGTCCACCAGATTGCTGGCGGTCAGGCCTTGCATCATCAGGCTGGCGGCGGTGGTGAAGTCGATCTCGTCCGGCAACGGCACCAACTGGCTGACCGGGGCGATCACCTGTTCAGCGTAGCTGCCCGGCACGTAATGCCAGGCCACGCGGTCACCGACACTGAACTCCGTCACCTGCGGGCCGGTGGCCAGAACGATGCCGGCGCCTTCTGCGCCCAGTGTCAGCGGCAGTTCCCAGGCAGCGCCGAGCCCGCGTCGGGCACCGGTGTCCATGAAATTGATACCCGCCGCCATGACCTTGACCAGGACCTGTCCGGGCCCCGGTTCTGCCAGTTGAATGTCTTTCACCATCAAGACTTCAGGCCCGCCGAAGGCCTCGATTACCACTGCTTTCATAATGTTCTGCCCTGTCAAAGGGACGGCCTGTCCTGCTGCCTTTGCGGTGGCAGGAGTGCGGACGTCACATCGTTTTCATTCAATCGTCGGAGGACGTTGAAACCAGGGCCAAGACTGCGCGGCGGATGTATCCTCGCGGTTTCTCGAACAGGCTGATTTGCATGTTTGTATGGCTCGAGGGGCCGTAGATACAGTGGCTTACAAAAGTGCCACTGTGATGTCCGTCGCAGCGTGCGATGGCGGCCGATATTCGCGACGGGCGACACCAAAGTATGATGGGCGCGCGCCATCCGAAGGCGCATCTTTGTTCAACGGTGACTGCACACAACGAGAATCGGTATGACGAACGAGCAGGAGCGCGTCATCGAGGACGCTTCAGGCCGCGCGGATGACGCGGTCATGCCAGCGCCGGGGGTCGAAGCCATCATCGACAGCATCCCGGCCATGGTCGCCTTCATGACGCCTTCCGGTGAGCTGGAACAGGTCAACCGGCAAATCATGGACTACATCGGCGCCCCGCTCCACGAACTGAAAAAATGGCAGACCAGCGAAACCGTGCACCCGGACGACCTGCCCTCGGTCATCGCCGCGTGGATGCATTCAGTCGGCACCGGCACACCCTATGAGAACGAGCATCGCATCCGTCGCGCCGACGGTGTCTATCGCTGGTTCCATGTGCGCGGCCTGCCGATCAGAGACAGCGAAGGTGCCATTACGCGCTGGTGTGTGCTGCAGGTCGATATCGATGAACGCCGGCGGGACAAGATCTTGATCGCCAGTGCCCTCGCCGAAGTCAGCGCTTCGGAAGAACGTCTGCGCGGGATCATCGATGCCGTTCCCGGTTTTGTCTGGAGCGCTTCGCCTGAAGGCAGCGTCGGTTTCGTCAATCAACGCTGGTGCGACTACACCGGCATGTCCCTCGAACAGGCTTGCGGCCATGGCTGGACGGCGTCCATCCACCCGGACGATGCGCCGGGGCTGGCGGTTTACTGGCAAACGATTCTGCAATCGGGCAACGCCGGTGAGTACGAGGCCCGCCTGAAGCGCTTCGACGGGATTTACCGCTGGTTTCTGATCCGCGCCGTGCCACAGCGCGATGACACCGGGCAGGTCGTGCGCTGGTACGGCGAGAACACCGACATCGAAGACCGCAAACGGGCGGAAGTCTTTCTGGCCAAGGCCCAGCGCCTGAGCGCCACCGGTACGTTTTCCTGGCGGGTGAGCACCGACGAGATCACCTGGTCGGACGAGGTCTACCGCATCCTTGAACTGGACCCGGACACCCCGCCCGGCTTCGATGCGATCTATCGCCGCGTGCACCCGGACGACATTTCCAGCCATCGGGAAATGATCAAGCGCCAGCGCCGCAAGGGGCGTGACTTCGAACATGAGCACCGGCTGCTGATGCCCGACGGTACGGTGAAATACGTGCGGCTGGTGGCGCACTCGATCCCCCACGCACCGGACGGTTTCGAATACATCGCCGCGCTGCAGGACATCACCCAGCGCCGGCTTGCCGAAGAGGTCTTGAGCAAGGCGCGCTCGGAACTGACGCACCTGGCCAGAGTCGCCAGCCTCGGCGCGGTGACGGCGTCGATTGCCCACGAGGTCAATCAACCGCTGGCCGGCATCATCACCAACGCCAGCACCTGCCTGCGCATGCTCGGTGCCGACCCGCCGAACGTCGATGGCGCCAGGGAAACCGCGCGCCGCACCATTCGCGATGGCAATCGTGCTGCCGATGTGATCAACCGACTGCGGGCGCTGTTCTCGAAGAAAAGCATCACCATTGAAGACGTCAATCTGAATGACGCGGCACGGGAAGTCATCGCCATGCTGCTGGGCGAACTGCAACGCAATGGTGTGGTGCTGCATCCGGAGTTTGCCGAAGCCCTGCCGCTGGTCAGGGGGGACCGGGTTCAGCTTCAGCAGGTGATCCTCAACCTGATCATGAATGCCGCCGAGGCCATGAGTGCGATCCACGAGCGGGCCCGGCAATTGATCGTCAGCACCGGTCTGGCGCCGGACGAGAGCGTTTACCTGGCGGTGAAGGACAGCGGCAACGGCGTCGATCCGCAGGACATCGAGCGCATCTTCAATGCCTTCTACACCACCAAAAGCTCGGGCATGGGCGTTGGTCTGTCCATCAGTCGCTCCATCATCGAGCGCCACGACGGCAAACTCTGGGCGACCGCCAACGATGGCCCGGGCGCGACGTTTACCTTTGCCATCCCGAATTCGACGGACTTGCCGCAAACCGCTAACCGCGACCTCACCGATCGCACCGTGGAGAATGATTGATGGGTACGCATTTGCTCGTATCGGTGGTCGATGACGACGAATCGGTTCGTGAATCACTGCCTGACCTGATCAAGGAATTCGGCTTTACCGTCCAGGCATTTGCCTCGGCGCAGGCGTTTCTGTCATCGCCCTACCTGGACCTGACGCATTGCCTGATTCTCGACGTGGCCATGCCCGGCATGTCGGGCCCTGATCTGCAACGGGAACTGCTGCGCCGTGACTATCGCATTCCGGTGATTTTCATCACGGCTCACGGCGACACCAGCGAACAGGCAAAGCTGCTGAACAGTGGCGCGGTGGAGTGCCTGTTCAAGCCGTTCAGCGAAGCTCAATTGCTCAAGGCCCTGAGTGCCGCCCTGCCCCTCGACTGAGCGTGCAGCCGAACAGAACAAGGAATCGACATGTTGAACGCGAACAACGCAATGGCCCTTTCTCGTGGAGCAATACCGATGAGTGATGTCACGCCCGTCGTATTCGTTGTCGATGACGACATTTCCGTGCGCGAGTCGCTGGAGCTGATGATCCGTTTCGCCGGATGGCAGCCACGGCTGTTCGAGTCCGCGCAGGAGTTTCTCGACGCGCCTCGGACGCTGGTGCCCAGTTGTCTGGTGCTGGACATCAACCTGCCCGACCTGAGCGGCCTGGACCTGCAGACCGCCCTTGCCGATGAACGTCACAACATGCCGATCATCTTCATCACCGGCTACGGCGATATTCCGCGCACGGTGCGGGCGTTGAAGGCCGGTGCGGTGGAGTTTCTGACCAAACCGTTCAACGACGAGGTGATCCTCACCGCCATGGCCGATGCGCTGCAAAGCAGTCGCGTGGCGCTCGAGGGCGAAAAGAACCTGCGCTCCCTGCTCGAGGCCTACAAGACCCTGACGCCGCGCGAACAGGAGATCATGGCTTCGGTGGTCAGCGGACGGCTGAACAAACTGATCGCCGCCGACCTCAACATCAGCGAAATCACCGTCAAGGCCCATCGCGGCAAGGTGATGCGCAAAATGAAGGCCCGCTCGCTGGCAGACCTGGTGAAAATGGCGGCACTGATTACGCCGGCGTAGCAGGCAGGCTCTGCCAGAAGCGTTCCAGCCGCCGCAGATCGAGGCTGTCAAAGCCTTCCGAAGCCTGCTCGCGGCAGGCGCCGAGCAACTCCCGGGCCTGATCCGGTCGACCCTGCTCAAGCCAGAACCGCGCCAGATCCATCGATGACCGCAACTCCCACGCCCACGCGCCCTGCTCGCGGCTCAGCGCTATGGAGTCCTCAAGAACCGCCAGCATGGCCTGGTCATCATCGACGTGGATGGCCTTGAGAATACCGGCCTTGATTCGCAGCAACTCCGGCAGTGCAAAAGCATCGCCGCTTCGACGGCAGTGATCGATGGTGCCTTCGACCAGCGTCAGGGCCTTTGCGTGTTGCCCCCCCAGAATCAGGCCCTCGGCCAGTGCAATTTCGAATGAAGTGGTAAGCAGTTCGTATCGCATGCCGCGCAACCGCGCCAGACTCTCTTCCAGCATGGCAACTGCCTCCCCCGGCTCTTCGGCGCGGATGGCGATCGCCGCGCGCAACCCGTGGCAGGCGGCAATATAGGGGCCGAGTGCGTTGGTTTCGGCGATGGTACTGAACCGTTCGAGGCTGGCAGTTGCCTTCGCCAGATCACCGGTCCAGATATAGATGCACAGAATCCAGACCATTGCGATGCAGTAAGTGACCGGATGCTGCAGCGCCGACGCTTCGGCCTCGATCTGCTCGGCCCGGCGCCGGGCCTGATCGGGGTAGCCCTGCAGCCAGAGTGAACGCGCCAGCGCCAGCCCCGTGCGATTGCGATGATCGAAGCCGTAGTAAATCGTGTTGCTGGGATGAGACGGCAAGCTGTTGCGCAGCGAGCTTTCCAGCTCCTCACGGGCCAGACGCTGGTTGCCGAGCAGATGATGGGAGATGCCGGTCAGCGATGAGGCAATCGCGATGGCAGCGGGCTCGTTGAGAATGTTGCCGACCACGGCGGCCTGCTCTGCCCACGCCAGCGACGAAGGGAAATCACCGATGCGCTCGTAGAAGATCTGCAAGCGGCCCAGCAGCCGCAATTGTGAGCCGTAGTCATTCAGCGCGACTGCAATGTCTTGGGCGCGAAGCAAGGCTTTTTCGGCGGCTTCACTGTTGCCTCGGGTGAACATCAGCACAAGCCCGAGCGCGGCTTGCAGTTCCATTTCGGTGGGCGTGCCGTAGTATCCCAGCTGCAGCAGCTCCACCGCCCGGGAGCACCAGGTGCGGCACTCGACCAGCAATGAAAAATGCAGGAACAACGGCGCGCTCGCAGCCGCCAGCGGCAACGCCAGCCCTGGATCGCCTTGGGGGCCGAAGCTCCATTCCAGCGCACCGCGAACATTGCCCAACTGGCTGGCCAGGCGCGTCGAATTACGGAAGATCTCGTCGGGGGAAGTCCCCAGATGCCCAAGCAGATCCATGTAAAACGCTGCGTGCCGGAACGCCAGCGCATTGACCTCGGCGTCGCCCCGCGCCGTCAACTTCTCCCGGGCATAGGCGCGCGTCATCTCCAGCAATCGATAAGAATCTGTCGAATCGCTGTGATCGACCGTGACCAGCCCCTTGCACACCAGATCGTCAAGGATCGCGGCCGCCGCAGCGCTCCCATGTTGCGACTCGGCCACCACCTGAGCGGCGGCTTCCTGGGAAAACGGCCCGACAAAGACCGAAAACCGCTCCAGCGCCAAACGCTCTTGCGGCGACAACAAGTCATAACTCCAGTCGAGCATGGCGCGCAGGGTCTGATGGCGCGGCACCGCCGTCCTGCGCCCCGACCAGCCCAGCGAAAAGCGCTCACCGAGCAACGCGTGGGTGGCCTTCAATCCGTGGCTGGCGACCCGCATCGCCGCCAGTTCGATCGGCAATGCCATGCCCTCCAGCCGCTGGCAAATGTCCGCAATCATTTGCCCTCCGCCCGCTTCCAGCAACAGCGCCGCATTGCTCGACGACGCGCGTTCGACAAACAGCTTGATGGCCGGGAATGCCAGCAGTTCCTCAACCGAAAGGTGTTGCGACTCACGGGGAAATTCCAGCGGATTGAGCCAGTGCACGTATTCGCCACGCACCCGCAGCGGTTCGCGGCTGGTGGCCAGAACCCCGACATCCGGCGCGGTATCGCTGATCTGTTCCAGGAGCGTCGACACCGCGTCGATCAGGTGTTCGCAGTTGTCGATCACCAGCATCAACCGCTGCTCACGCAGATGCGCGAGCAGGACGAACATCGGGTCCTCCGCCTGCACCGGAATGTCCAGTGATCGGGCCAGCGCCGACGGCACCAGCGCACAGTCTTCCACCTGCGCCAGATCGACGAAGCAGACGCGCTCGTAGCCTTGGGCGGCAATGCGATGCGCCACTTCGATGGCCAGGCTGGTCTTGCCGACACCACCGGGGCCGACAATGGTAAACAGTCTTGGTTGCTGCATGTGGTCGATGACCAGTTGCAGGTCGGTCTCGCGGCCGATCAGTCTGGCCCGGGGCGGCAAACTGCAGACGCCCTCGGTGGCTCGGGACACGATGGGCGTCGGTTGAACAGCAGTCTGTTTTCTTTCCAGCGGCGCGACGAAGGCATAACCCACACCCACCTGAGTCGCGATGTAGCGCGCCTGCTCCTCGCCATCCCCGAGAATCCGTCGCAAACCGGTCATATGAAAGCGCAGGCTGCCTTCAGCCACCACGCTGTCGGGCCAGACTTTGTCGATCAAATCGTACTTGGACAGCACGCGCCCCGGTTGCTCGAGCAAGGCAATCAGCAGATCCAGAGCACGTCCGCCGATCTCGACCGCCCTCCCGTTGCGGGTCAGCAGCCGTTTGCCTGGTACGACGCAGAACGGACCGAACATGAATTCAGTCGTGAGGGATTCGTGCAATGCGTCCGGAAAAGACTCCACGAGGATCGATCTCTCTAAAAAGCATAGGGGCGGCGCCGGTTACAGGCAGCCAGCGCAGGCCCTTTGCATCATAGGAGTTTTGCTCGACCGTTCAAGCGCGGCACGGGCAGAGTGAGAACCTCACCCCTTTATTTCACCCTTGCGAATGGCAATCTTGATGGCCTGAGCAGTGGTTGCCACCCCCAGACGCCGACGAGCCGAACGCAGGTGATTTTCCACCGTGCGTCCGGAGAGGCCGAGCGTAGCGGCGATGTCCGCCTGCCGGCGACCGGCAGCGACCCACGCCAGCACTTCGCGCTCGCGGGTCGAGAGTTTGCCGGACGTCTCGTCCAGCGGCGCTTCGAGCAAGCGTCGAGCGGAATAAAACGCCACCGAAGCGAGCATGCCCAGCACCAGACGAATCCGCGCAGAAGCATCGATCTGCTCGCCACCCAGACTCATGGCGCCCTCAAGCCCTCGCGGGCCGAAGACCGGAATCTGCAAGCCATGCAGGCCAGGCCCGCTTGGCAAGCGAACCACCCGATAGAGTTCACCGCTCGGCTCCTGCACTTTGCTCCAGAAGAAGGATTCGCGGGTGTCCAGCAGATGGCGAGTCACGGGGCAGCGCTGAACATAGGTCTGGGCGTCGACAGCCATGTCGTCGCCGAACCAGTCGCCCTCCACCCAGTAAATGCGCTCGACCACTTCCTCTGCCGTCGAGGTGGCAGAGAACAGCACGAATCGATCGTAACCATAGGACCCCGCGAAACCGCGGACGGCCTTCTGGATTGCCACCAGCGTGGGCGCCACCTCGATCTCGAGGGCGGCGCGCAAGAGTGCTTCGGCAGGTCCGGGACTCACCCCGACGTGACCTCTTTCAGGAGCGCGGCGGCCGCCAGTTTGCCCAGCGCGTTGCCCGCCAGCGGACTGTCACCGGTCAGCAACTTGCGATCCTGAAGCGTGGCCCCGGAAATGTCCTGGTTAGTGATTTCCACACCGAGCGCCTGCAACTGCTCGCCGAACTTCCAGGTCAGGTGGCCAGGCATGTAACCGATGTCAGGGGTTGTCGCATCCAGAGCATCGGGAAACGCGCAAATCCGGTAACCGTTGAAGATGCACGAGTCTTTTGTTTCACCGAGGCCGGCCGCCAGCAGCGCCGCCGGGCCGTGGCACAGAGTGATGACGAATTTGTCCTTGGCGACGGCCCATTGCAGGGCCTTTTTCACGTCCTCGCTTTCCGGCAGGCCGATCAGCGCACCGTGCCCGCCAGGGATGAACACGCCGATGTAATCCGAGTCCTCGCCCAGCGCGTCTTCGATCACCTGGGACAGTTTGAGCGGACGCTTGAACTGATCGCGATAGTGCTCGTAGAAGCCTTTCACTTCGGCGTCTTCGGAGGGCATGGCCCAGAATTCGAACTTGACCGGATTGCCCGACAGCGTCGCGACGTCAAAGCCAAAACCGGCCTTGTCCAGGTGATACATCGGCAGCAAGGTTTCAACCGGATGATTGCCCGTGGAGAACATGGTGCCGTTGTCGGTCAACAGATAGCGTTCGTCCGCGCCGATCATCAGGATCTTCCAGCGCCCGCCCTTGTAGCGATTAGGGTACTCGGCATCACTGAGATCGGATTTGGGCGAGGTGAACTGGCTGAGGGAATACGGCGAGGGGAAAAAAGCGTTGTCCTCAGCCGGATCGGGGGTTGGGCGCTTGTCGTCAGTCTGCGTGGTAGCCATGGTGCTCTCCATCGAAAGGGTCGATTGCCGAGCCCTCATGCTAGTAACGCGACGGTATTCCGGCAATGAGGGTTTTCCCTCAACGAGGACATGTCCGGGAACCTGCAAACCCTCAAGAGCGTCGTTAGATGGCAGAATCCCCGCAATTGATCGTTTCGGAGACCCACAATGCTTCGCCTGTTTGAACAACGGCTCGACCCCTTCCCGCCCGACGAAGCGCCGCCACCGCCGGTCGGTCTGGCGCGGTTTCTGTGGGCCTGCACCCGCGGTGCTCGTGGTTATATCCTCGCGCTGGCGCTGCTCAGTGCCGGTGTGTCGATCTACGAAGCCTGGTTGTTTTCCTTTCTGGGCCAGGTCGTGGACCTGCTCTCGAGCTGGCAGGCCGGCGGCGATGTGAACGGCCAAGAGAGCCGCGTGCTGTGGGGCATCGGCATCGTGCTGCTGACTAGCGTCGGGCTGGTGGCGTTGCGCACGATGGTTCAGCATCAGGTGTTGGCGATCAATCTGCCGCTGCGCCTGCGCTGGGATTTCCATCGACTGATGTTGCGGCAGAGTCTTTCGTTCTTTTCCGACGAGTTTTCCGGCCGGGTCACGACCAAAGTGATGCAGACCGCACTGGCCGTGCGCGAGGTGTTGTTCACCGTCATCGAAATCGCCCCCGGCATCGGCGTTTACTTCATCGCGATCATCGCCCTGGCCGGCGGTTTCGCCCTGAAACTCATGCTGCCGTTCATTGCCTGGGTCGTGCTGTTCGGGCTGGCGATGCTGTATTTCGTGCCACGCCTGGGCCAGGTTGGACAAGAGCAGGCTCATGCGCGGTCATCGATGACGGGGCGGGTTTCAGATGCCTACACCAACATCACCACGGTGAAACTGTTCTCCCATTCCAAACGTGAGGCGCACTTTGCGCGGGCGGCGATGGAGGACTTCAAACAGACCGGTTTTCGCCAGATGCGTCTGGTCAGCCAGTTCGAGATCGTCAATCAGGCGCTGGTGGTCGGGCTGATCATGGGTGCCGGCGGTTACGCCTTGTGGCTGTGGCATCAGGGCGAAGTCGGTACCGGCGCCGTGGCGGCGATCACGGCCATGGCGTTGCGCATCAATGGCATGTCGCACTGGATCATGTGGCAGATGACGTCGCTGTTCGAAAACATCGGCACCGTGCAGGACGGCATGGGCACCCTGACCCGAGGCCCCAAGGTGCAGGATGCACCGGACGCCGGCGTGCTGGTGCCTTCCGGCGGTGCAGTGACTTTCGACAACGTGAGCTTCAACTACAACGGCGAACGCCAGGTGCTCGACGGCTTGAGCCTGAGCATCCAGCCGGGGGAGAAAATCGGTCTGGTGGGCCGCTCCGGTGCCGGCAAGTCCACGCTGATCAACCTGCTGCTGCGCTTCTATGACGTCGATCGCGGCGAGATTCGCATCGACGGGCAAAACATCGCACAGGTGACGCAGGACAGTCTGCGCAGCGCGATCGGCATGGTCACGCAGGACACGTCCTTGCTGCACCGCTCCATTCGCGACAACATCGCCTACGGCCGGCCGGACGCGACCGACGCGCAAATCCAGCGCGCTGCGGCGAACGCCCAGGCCGACGGTTTCATCAACCAGTTGAGCGACCGTCAGGGCCACACCGGCTACGACACGCTGGTGGGCGAGCGCGGCATCAAGCTTTCCGGTGGCCAGCGCCAACGTATCGCCATTGCACGGGTGATGCTCAAGAACGCGCCAATCCTTCTACTTGACGAGGCCACCAGTGCGCTGGATTCCGAAGTCGAAGTCGCCATTCAGGAAAGTCTCGATGAAATGATGCAAGGCAAGACCGTGATCGCCATCGCCCATCGTCTGTCGACGATTGCGGCGATGGATCGACTGATTGTCATGGATGAAGGGCGCATCATCGAGCAAGGCACTCACACTGAACTGCTGGCTAAAAACGGCACCTATGCGCGGCTGTGGCAGCATCAGAGCGGCGGGTTTCTGGGTGAAGATCAGGGCGTGGCCGAGACGCTGGATCAGGCATAAATCCGGGTCACGTTGATCAGCCCCGCGATGACCACTGTGGGGCTGATCGCCGCTGAGAGGATTAGGCAAGGCTCGAAGACAAACCGGCATAGGTGAACCATTTATCGCTGGCTACCATGACGGCACACCTGATTTGCGGAGAACGTCATGCCTGACACCAAAACCCTCTTCATCACCGGCGTCAGCAGCGGCTTCGGCCAGTCGCTGGCCAAGGAAGCGCTGGCAGCCGGTCACCGCGTCATCGGCACCGTGCGCAACGAAGCCGACCTGCAAGCCTTTCAGGCGCTGTCCATCGATAAGGCATACGGCGTGCTGCTGGATGTCACGGACTTCGACCGGATCGATAGCGTCGTGGCGACCGTCGAAGCGACACACGGCCCGGTCGATGTGCTGGTCAACAACGCCGGCTACGGCCACGAAGGCATTTTCGAAGAATCGCCGCTGGAGGACATGCGCCGCCAGTTCGACGTGAACGTGTTCGGCGCGGTTGCCGTGACCAAGGCGTTTGTGCCGTTCTTTCGCCGGCGGCGGGCGGGCCATATTCTCAATATCACGTCGATGGGCGGCACGATCACCATGCCGGGCATTGCGTACTACTGCGGCAGCAAGTTTGCGCTTGAGGGCATCTCCGATACGCTGAGCAAGGAACTGGCGCCATTCAATATCTTCGTGACCGCCGTCGCGCCGGGTTCATTTCGAACCGACTGGGCCGGTCGTTCGATGCAGCGTACACCCCGCAGCATCGCTGACTATGACGCCAGCTTCGACCCCGTGCGCAAGGCGCGCGAAGACAAAAGCGGCAAGCAGCTCGGGGATCCGCAGAAAGCGGCGCAAGCGATGTTGCAGATCATTGCCAGCCCTGCTCCACCAGCGCATCTGTTGCTGGGCAGCGATGCATTAAGCCTGGTGCGCGACGAGCTGAAACGCGCCGCGAGCGAGATCGATCAATGGGAAACGCTGACGCGCTCCACCGACCATTGAACGGCCCACAGAGAGAACGCAATGAAACAGGCCGACTCAAGTATTTCTCGCATGGTGCAGCTGATGGAAGCGCTCGCACCGGTGGAGGGCTACAACCTCAGTGCACTGGAGGGCGTGCGCTTCCTGCGCTCGAACCGGCCACTGACTCGCACGCCGGTGCTGTACGATCCCGGCATCGTGATTCTCTGTCAGGGGCAGAAGCGCGGGTATCTGGGCAATGACGTCTACGTCTATGACGCTCAGCATTATCTGGTGGTGTCGGTTCCGATCCCCTTCACCATGGAGACCGATGCCTCTGAAGACGAGCCAATGCTCGCGATCTATATGCAACTCGATTTCCAGGTGGCCAGCGAGTTGATGCAGCAAGTGGATGACGTTCACGGTCCGAGCGGCGCGCCACCCAAGGGCATGTTTGCCTCACCGATGGACGACCGCCTGCGCGCTTCGACGCTGCGTTTTCTCCAAGCCATGAGCACTCCGGGTGAGGCGCAGATATTGGGACCGTCGCTGTTGCGCGAGATCTATTACCGCATCCTGACCGGTGAACAAGGCGGTTCGATGCGTGCCGCACTCAATCGACAGGGACACTTCGGCAAGGTGACGCGGGCGATCCGCAAGATCCACAGCAGCTATCAGGAGCGCCTGGACGTCGAGCAACTGGCCCGCGAAGCAAGCATGAGCGTGCCCAGTTTTCACCTGCACTTTCGCAGCGTGACGGATGCCTCGCCCATGCAGTACCTGAAGTCGACGCGCCTGCATCAAGCGCGACTTTTGATGTTGCGCCACGCAATGACGGCATCAGCGGCGGCGTTCAGTGTCGGCTATGAAAGCGCCTCGCAGTTCAGCCGCGAGTTCAAACGTTTTTTCGGGCGAACGCCGCAGGCGGAGATTGAATGGATGAAGGCAACGTATGCGCTGCCTGCACCGACGTCGCCGTCTGTTTATGTGTCTTCGCATTGACGCCGTGCTCGGGCGCGCTTGATTAAACCGTTTCAGCCACCACGATCTGATTACGTCCAAGGGCTTTGGCCCGATACAAGGCTTTGTCGGCGTTGTTCATCAAACTGTGAAGATCCGAGTCTTCGTTCTGCATCGAAGCAACGCCCAGGCTGGCGGTGATGCGATGAACCGGGCCGGTCATGATCCTGGGCATGGTCACAATCAGGTTTTCCAGCAGCTCCAGCGCCTTCTCGATCGAGGTATCCGGAAGCAGGATCGCGAACTCTTCGCCGCCTAATCGACCATGCACATCGGTGTCCCGAAAATATGTACAGATGATGCTCCCCATCTGCTGCAAAACACGATCCCCGACCTGGTGGCCGTAGGTGTCATTGATGTGTTTGAAATGATCCATGTCCAGCATGACGGCACACAGGTTCGACTGGCGTCGCCGGCACTCATCGAACAGTTGCTGTGCCCGCTCGAAAAACGCCCGCCGGTTGTTCAGGCCAGTCAGTTCGTCGGTTCGTGCGGCGAGCCTGGAGATGTTGTGCGCGCGCTCCATTTCCCGGGTCAGGCGAAAGGCCGCCTCCAGCGCTTCAGTCATTTTGCGCGTAGCACGGGCGACGAACGACGCAAAGACAAGGACCGCCAGCGCCATGCCCACTTGAAGCGTGGACGGTTGAAACAGCAGCCAGAACGTACACGGCAGCAGCACCAGAGCCACGGAGACCAGCGTCATGTATCGATAAGCCGAATAACAGGACACCGCGCTGACCGACATCCCGACCGTGAAGAGCATGACCAATGCCTGCGCCAACAGGTCGTCGGCCGGCATGATGATCAACGCACCTGCGCCCCATATGCCGGCGGACAGCACCAGGGTTGCCCAGTATTTGCGCTCCCAGCGCTTGGGTGTTCGCTCGCTCTCATCGCTGCGAAACCAGGCGACGAACATCGATATACGCAACAACGTGGACACCGTCAGCAGGCCGAGCCACACGAAAATACAGGCTTGTTCAAAACGATCCCAACACAGCCCACAGAGCATGAGCGCGGCCAGGTAGCTGCCGATAACGGCTGAAACGGATTGGCGAAACAACTGATGCAATCGATCAGTGTTGACCTGCTCGTCGATCGAAGCACCGTGCTCACGCCGAAGATCTGATAACTCCATTCGATCCACCCACGCCTGACTGCTACATAAAACCGACAGAAGCCCATTTCGGCGCCGCCCGTGACGACGCCTTTGATACAAAGGCGCCAGAATCTCGTTCTGGCGCCTGTCCTCCATCAATTCTCGTGCCTAAACGATGTGCAACGCCTTGAGAATGACCAGCGTACTGTCGGCAAACACTTGGGCCTGCCCGGTCAGCTCGGCAAGATTTTCTTCGGCGGTGGTCAGGGCCCTGCCATCCTTCAGCAGACCTTCGCCCTGGCCGCCAATGATGCCCCATGCCAGTTGCGCCCATTCAGCCGGGTGCTTTTTGCCCTGCTTGATCGATATCAGGAACAACTGCTGGAAGCGACTGACCGTCACACCTCCCCCCGTCACTGGACTCGCCAGAGTCTGAATTTTGTTGCCATACAACGAACGCTTGCACAGCTGCAGATTGAGGGTATTGCAGCGGGCCTGCACCAGTTTTTCGGCTGCCTCGCTCTGACAGGGCGCCACGGCTCCCATGCCGATCAACACGTTGAGCGCCTGCTCCACATCGCCATAGCCCAATGAGGGCACGAGATCCAGCAAATGCCGCAGGGTCTTCGGCACATAAGCGTCATCCGCCAGTGCAGAGAGTACCGGACCATAGATTTCTGCCTGCAAAGTGGCTGCGCCTGCCGGACCGGTGACGTTGACCGGTACACTCTCGGCCACCTGCAACAGGACGAAGCGCGTGCTGAGCATACGCTCGCGGTGCTCGGAGGCGGACAGTCTGTTGGCGCCGCGTACATAAAGGTCCCGCCGGAAACTCTGATTCACAAAGTAGTCACGCGCCTGCTCACGCATGACGGGATGCTCGATACCTTCCAGAAAGTCCATGCCTTCGGCGCTCAGGTTGAGCGGGTCGACGGAGTCCAACGGCACGGCTGTCGTGGCGTAATCGAGCTTGGCGGGCGCCAGGGCATCAACCACGTCGGTGAAATACATGCAGTTCCAGTCGCGATTGAAATACTCATGGGCGACGTACTGGCGATCCTGGCCTTTAATGCTCTGAAGCTTGGCATCCAGCCCAGGCGCCGAGTTGGCATATTTGGGGTTTGCAGCCAGCAGCGCTTCGGAAAACTGCAGCGCAGCGTCGATACGTTGATCAGGACGTACAGAGGCCGGACTGGCGAACCGGTCGTGCAAACTGAACAGTTGGCGCAAGGGTGCCTGAGGCGACCAGCCCGGGAAACAGTTGTAGCTGACGTAGAGCATTCCACCTGGCTTGAGATGACGGCGGACGAACTCCACGATCAGCTTGTGGTTGTCTCGACTGACCCAGGTCCAGATGCCATGCAGGCTGATGCTGTCGAACTGAGGTAAGTCGTGACGGGCCAGCAATTGCTCGAAGCTATCGTCATACAGTCGCGCATCGCTGCCCCAGTCTCTGGCCAGAGCGATGGCATGGGACGCCTGCCCGGGGTGAAAGTCGGTGCCGACATAGGAGCCCGGATTGCCCGCAGCATGGATGTTGATCGAAACGCCCTGACCGAAGCCCAGCTCACAGTGGTAACCGTCCGTGCTTTCCAGCGTGGCGAAACCGCGCAACAGCAGGCAATAACGCTGGAAAACCGGATTGATTTCCCGGCTATACCCGTAGGTGTAGCCTTCGTCCGTGAAATATCCTTCGTTCCAGGCATTGCTCATGCGTGCACCCTTTTCTTATATCGGAAGTGAAAGTCGCTCTTATACGGGGTAGTCGTGGCGTATCACAAGAGGAAAAACGTCAGGCAAACGCGTCCTTGATAAACGCTTCCAACGTCGCCTCCTCCAGAATTTCAATCGAGAAGTGGCCAAAGCGTTTGGGCAGCCAGATGATGCGTGCCCCTGCCGGCGATTGCAGGTGTTCGCGAGCCAGCGGGTTACCGTTTTCATCTTCTGGCTGTACCCCATCGGCGACCAGTTCGTCGTAGGCTTTTTCGATGTCGGGAGTCGAATAGCAGTGGCGGTAGATCATGCCCTCGCCCGCGCTATCCAGGAGCTTTCGCAGATTCCCGGCCAATGGCTGGACCAGCATGAAACGCTCCTGCCCGATCAACGCAATCGCATATCGCACATGCAAGCCGCCCCGCTCCCACAACAGTGTCCTGGAGATTCTCGCCTTCAATATCCGAGCGTAGTACGCACAGGCTTCTTCGAGGTTATTGACGAGTACATCGACGTGACTGAACTGGAGTTGCATTGCCTGCCTCCTGGAAAACGGACGCTCATGGTAACCGTCAACGTGCTCGCTGACGCGAGCAAAAACTTTCCTGCAGGCAAAACAAAACCCCAACTGCTTTCGCAATTGGGGTTTCGGAATTTAATCTTGACGATGACCTACTCTTACATGGGGAAACCCCACACTACCATCGGCGATGCATCGTTTCACTTCTGAGTTCGGGATGGGATCAGGTGGTTCCAA
>NZ_JAKUMP010000021.1:0-76756 GCF_026341415.1 Pseudomonas sp. MCal1 | reverse complement strand
GCTCGCACGAACATCATCAATCAAATCGGCGTTCTTGTTTGTGTGTTTCCCGAGATTCCGTGAAGAACCAAAAAAAAGCGCCCCGGTCAGACCGGGGCGCTTTTTGTATTGCAGCGGTTAAATCAGAACGTGTACTTGAAGCCGGTCATGATGTTGCGCGGTGCGCCGTACATGCCGTGGTCGCCGGCATAGCTGAGGTATTCGCGGTCGAATACGTTGTTCAGGTTGACCGAGGCGCTGAGGTTTTTGCTGATGTCGTAGCGTGCCAGCAGGTTGGTGACGGCGTAGCTGCCTTGCTGGAAGGTATGCAGGTCGGCACCGGTCTTGCTCTGCCAGTTCACGCCGCCGCCGACGGTGACTTTGTCCAGGATGCCCGGCAGGCGATAGCTGGTGAAGGTCTTGAGGCTGTGACGGGGCAGGGTGGTGACGATGCGGTTGTCATCGGCATCGGTGCTGACGGCATAGGCGTAACCGGCAGACGCTTGCCAGCCTTCGGCCAGTTCGCCATCGAGGGTGAATTCAGCACCTTTGGTGGTGGTGCCCTGTTCGGACTTGTAGGTGTTGCCGCCCGGGGTGTCGATCCAGATCGCCAGGTTGTCCTGCTCGATCTTGAACAGCGCGAAGCTGGAGTTCAGCTTGCCATCGAAGTGGCTGCCCTTGACGCCGACTTCGTAGCCGGTGCCTTCCATCGGATCCAGAGGCTTGTTGTTGATGTCGCGAACCCAGGACGATTGCGGGTTGAAGATCTTGGTGTAGCTGGCATACAGCGACCAGGTGTCGTTAACGTCGTAGACCACACCCGCGTAAGGAATGTAGACACCGGTTTCCGATTCTTTGGTCTTGGTTTCTGCTGCGCCGTACGGCTTGTCTTCGGTGTCACGATGCCAGTCGACCACGCGGCTGCCGAGCAGGATGCTCAGGTCATCGGTGGCGCGCAGCCGGGTGGCCAGGTAAGCGGCGTATTGCGTTTCATCGACGGTGGATTTGCCGGTGACGTTGAATTCGGGTTTGACCGAGTTGCCGTTCCAGTTCAGCAGGTTGTCGATGGCACCGGCCGGGGAATTGGAGTAGTCGGTTTTCCAGCCACCGTAGCTCGGCACGTTTTCGTAGTAGTTGGACAGGGTCACACCGGCGATCAGCTCGTGCTCGCGACCCAGCAGGCCGAACGGGCCGGTCAGGTAGGCGTCGATGTTGTTCTGGCGCGGGGTGCCGGAGAAGCGTACCGGCAGTTGGGTGGTGCCGCTGCCGTCTGGGTTCAGGGTGCCGTTGACGTAGTTGAAGACCTCGTCGAATTTGTTTTCGGAGTGAGTCAGTTCAACCTTGCCGCTCCAGCCGTTGCCGAACTGTTGTTCGATCGAGGTGAAGAAGCTGGTTTGTTCGTGGTCGTTGTAAGACCAGGTCTGCGCCGAGTTCAGGGAACGCTTGAGGTTGGTGCGCGAACCGTCGGTGAAGCGCGTCGGCAGGCCCGAACGCATTGGCGAATCGACGTCGGTGCGCTGGTAGCTGAAGCCCATGGTCAGCAAGGTGTCTTCGCTCAGGTCGAATTCGGTGATGCCATACATCAGCTGCGAATCCTGCTTGTAGCGGTCAATCCAGGACTGTTCGGTCTTGAAGTCGCCGACCAGACGGCCACGGATGTTGCCGGTTTCGGTCAACGGCCCGGAGACATCGAAACCGGTGCCGTAGCGATCCCAGTTGCCGGCCTCGGCGGTGACGCTGGCCTGAGCCTCGGCGGTCGGGCGCTTGCGGATCAGGTTGATGGTGGCCGAAGGGCTGCCCAGGCCGCTGATCAGGCCGGTGGCGCCACGCACCACTTCCACCCGGTCGTACATCGCCATGCTCTGGGTGTAGTTGTCCATGCGCTTGACGGTCGGCACGCCGTCGATTTCGAAGTTCTGGATCTCGAAACCACGGGAGAAGTAGCCGTCGGACTCGGCGCCCTGACCGTCACGCAGCACGATGATGCCCGGAGTGGCGTCGAGGGTATCGCTGAGGTTGGTCAGGTGCTGGTCGTCCAGGCGCTGACGGGTCATGACGGTCAGTGACTGCGGGGTTTCCTTGGGAGTCAGGTTCAGACGCGTCGAACTGCTGGACGAGTACGTGGTGTACAGCCCGGACCCTTCAGTGGTCGAGCCCGGCGCCTTGCCGGAAATCGATACCGCGCCCAGCTCCAGCGCGTTTCCCGCGTCTGCACCGGTGGCTGGCACCAGCGAAACCGAGTTGCCGGTCAGTTGATAGGTCATGCCGCTCCCCAGCAGCAAGTTGTCCAGCGCCTGTTTCGGTTCCAGGTGACCGGATACCGCGGTCGAGTTCAGGCCAGCCAGGGATTCCGGGCTGTAGAGAATCTGCAGATTGGCTTGTTGCCCAAGCTGTTGCAGTGCCCGGGACAGCGGTTGCGCAGGGATGTTGACGTCGACCGGCGTCGCTTGAACCTGGGTGCTGCCCAATAGCATCAGCGTCAGCAGAGCACCTGACAGCATTGCGCCACGCGGATTGCGGCGGGAGATGGCCTCGGCCAGAGGGGTGCGGGACAACTTTAAGGCTTGCATTTGCTCGGGATGCTCCTGAAGTGCGAGTGCAGTTTTATTAGTTAATGATAATTAGACGCAACACTGCGTAAAAACCGGAAAAAATCCCGCGACCTGCGAAGAACTCTGCTATCGCGCGAAAGCGGGATCAGCTCATCCCTGAGCGGTTGGCGTATCAGGCCGGGTTGAGCGCGGTTTTGACTTTGCCGGCATCCATGCGCACCAACTGGTCGGCGACATCGAAATAACGGTCATCGTGGGAGATCACGATGATGGTCTTGCCCAGTCGTTTGAGGTCGGGCAGCAGCTCGGTGTAGAAGATCCGGCGGAAGGTCGGGTCCTGATCCGCGGCCCATTCGTCGAACACCAGCACCGGGCGCTCCTCCAGCCACGCATTGACCAGCGCCAGACGCTTGCGCTGCCCGGTGGACAGGTCAGTGGTGGTGAAGCTGCCGTCCTGCACGCTGACCTTGTGGGCGATTTCCAGGCGTTGCAGGTATTTGTTGGCATCGTCGGGAATGTGCGTATCGCCTTGCACCACGTCATCGAACAGGTAGTAGTCGGCAAAGACCGTGGTGAACAACTGGCGGTAATCATCGCGGGTGAGGGCGGTCACGCATTCGCCGTTGAGGCGGATTTCTCCCTGCTGCGGCGGATACAGACCCAGCAGCAGTTTGATCAGGGTGGTCTTGCCGCAGCCGTTCTCGCCGACGATGAAGACGATGTCGCCTTGTTCGATCTTCAGGTTCACCGGCCCCAGCGTGAACGGGTTGGCCTCGCCCACGGCCGGGAAGGCGTAGCGCACGTCTTTGAGTTCCAGGCTCTGCACCGGCTCGGCTTTCTGGCCATGATCGCTGAGCAGCAGATGCGGCTCGGGCGAGGAGAATTGCGCCGACAGTTCAGCGATGCGGCGGAAGGCGATCTGCGCGCGGCTGACCACCGGCAAGGTGCCGACCAGGTGTTCCAGCGGACCTTTCATGTACAGCAGCACCAGAACAAAACCGCTCATCACGGTTTTGTCAGCGCTGGGCCAGAACGATTGCAGGGCCAGCGCCAGACCGATGACCACAAAGAACAGCATCGAGCCGAAACTCTTGGCAATCACGAACGTGTTGATCGATTTGATCTGGGTCTTGCAGATGAAATCGGCAGTGCCCTTGATGCCGCTGTTGAACATGCGCTGGCGGCGCGGGCGATGAATGCGCAGTTCCTTGGCGCCTTCGGCAATCGCGTTGTAGTGCTTTTGCAGTTCGTCTTCAGCGTCACGGGCGGCGAAGAAGCCCTTGATCCCGCGCCCCTGGGCGAAGTACTGGATGCCAGTGCCGATCAGGATCGCCACGACCATGATCAGGAACATTGGCCACGACAGCATCGCCAGGTAGCCCATGCAACCGAGGGTGACGGTCAGCGAGATGGCCAGGGGGGCGAAGGCGAAGGCGAAGTCGCTGATGGTGTCAACGTCATGCGTCAGCACCGGAATCAGGCGATGGCTGCGATAGCGTTCAATCTGCTCGATCGGTGCCGACAGCACTTTCTCGCCCAGCTGTTTGCGCAGGGTGGCGATGATGTGCTGGCCGACATAGTTGGTGCCGATGTCCGAACAGATCGAGCTGAGCAGTGCCAGCACGCACAGGCCGCCGAACAGCGCGACTACGCCTTGGGTCAGACCGGATTCGGAGTGCAGCGCATTATTGATGGTGGCCAGCAGGACCGTGACACTCAGGCCACCGACCATACCCAGAATGACCGACAGTGCGACGACGAGCCGAAAAGGTTTGAGTAGGGTGAACAATTCATGAATTGCACCGCGCGTAGGCTGGGTCATGACAGGACAGTTCCTTGGGTCGTAAGGCAGATACCCAGTAGAACGTCTGATCCGGTGCGTAATTTAGACGGTCGCCGACTGGCGGCGACCGGGGGAGGGGGAGAAGCGTTACTGCCGATTACAACTCACGCACGACACGGAAACCGATCCAGTCGCCACGGGTTTTCGGATCGATGTCGTTGCGGTTGCCCGAGCGGGAGAATACCGGCGCTTCACCCCAGTCATTGCCGCGAATGCGCAGGGTCTCGCAGTTGGGTTCAAGCCACGCGCTGCCATCGGTTGGCGCACCGTTGTAGTCCGGGTGATAGCAGTCTTCGACCCACTCATAGACATTGCCGTGCATGTCGTACAGGCCAAAGGCATTGGCCGGGTAGCTGCCCACCGGCGAGCTGAAGCTGTAACCGTCCGCCGGGCCGTAGGTGTTGGCGTGTTTGGCGATGCTGTAGCCCTTGCCCTCGTCGAACGGGAAGGGGAACGGTCCTTTGGATCCTGCCCGGGCACCGTATTCGCGCTGGGCTTCGCTGAGCATGCTGTATTTCTGCCCGGTTTTTTTCGACAGCCAGGCGACGTAGTTCTTGATGTCCTGGAAATCCATGCACACGGCCGGCTGACGCGGGGTTTGCGGGTAGCGCGGTTTGCTTGCGATGCACTCGCGACCAGGGCGCGTGTCGCCGTTGGCGATCACCGCACCGCTCTCGCGAATGTAGCTGTCCCATTCACCCGCGGTGATCTGGAAGCGGCTCATGGCGAAGGGTTTGGCGAAGGTCACTTCATGCATCGGGCCCTCGTCGGGTTCGCGGCCCACTTCATCCTCCGGCGTGCCCATGGTGAAGGTGCCGGCCGGCAGTACGACCATTTCCGGGCAGTCTTTGCAGTCCTTGAATACTTTGCCTGCGGCGGGCGGTGTCGCGGCCTGCGCGGCGCTCGGCAGCAGACCGGTCATGAGGGCGGCGAGGGCCAGTGCCTTGAGCGCGCTGGCGCCGTGGGCAGGGGTCAACAGATCACGTTTCATGAGTCATCTCGTTTAAAGGAAAGCGGGGTGTCACAACTGTTTGTCGAGTACGGCCATGAAACGCTCGATGTCGTTTTCGCTGTTCAGCAGGCCGGGTGCGATGCGGATCACCGGGCCGACGTCGCGCTCCACCGCGTCACACACCACGCGGTTTTGCATGAGCCGGGCGGCGACCTGATCGCAGTCGCGATCCTTGATCCGGAAGAAGGTGAAACCGGCGGACAGATCGGTGCTGCGGGGTGTCACCAGTTCAATCGAGCGGTGTTCCAGCAAGCGGTTCTTGGCGTAGGTGTTGAGTTCGTGAATGCGCGTTTGCACCTCGCGCTTGCCCAGCGACAAATGCAGCTTGAACGCTTCGTCCAGCGCCCAGCGGTGTTCGAAACTGTGATACCCGCCGGGGGTCATGATGGTCGAGAACGTGGTGGCTTCAGAGAAGGTCGGGATGGTCGGGGTGACGTCCTTGAGTTCGCTGGAGCGTGCGCAAATGATCCCGGTGCCGCGGGGGCCGAACATCCACTTGTGGGTGCCGGCGATAAAGAAGTCGCAGTGCATGTCGGGGAAGTCGAGGTCGTCGACACCGAAACCATGCACGCCGTCGACGACGTACAGGATGCGATCCTTTTCCTCTCGCTGGCGATTGTGCCGGTCCACCAGTTTGCCGATCTCGCCGATCGGCAGTTTCACGCCGCTGCCCGATTGCACCCAGGTCATGCCCAGTACGCGGGTTTCGGGGCGAATGCCCTGGTCGATACGGGTCAGTATTTCGTCGACGGACGCCTTTGCGCTGCTGTCGAACAACTTCAGTTTGCGCACCTTTACGCCATCTTTCTGTTGGCGATAACCCAGCGTGTAGTGGGTTGAGTAGTGCTCGTGTTCGGTGGTGAGAATTTCCTGATCGGCACGCACATGGATGCCGCCATAGATCAGCGCCAGACCTTCGGTGGTGCTGCCGGTGAGGGCGATCTGTTCGGGCTTGGCCTTGAGGTAGCGACCGGCCCATTCGCGCACGGCTTGCTCGCGTTTTTCGGTTTCACCCAGATCCCAGTCCATCGCCCGTCCGGGATTGCGGTCGAGGGTCACTCGATAGCGTTCGATGGCTTCGCGTACCGGGCGCGGATGGGATGTCACGAGGAAGTTGGCGAAATGCAGATAATCCGGATCCTGATCGAACAGCTGGCGCAATCGGTCCCATTTGTTCCCGGCGAGCGGTTGTGGGTTGGCGGCGCGGGCCGGCAGGTTGATGGCAGCGCCCAGGGGCAGGCCGGCGGCAAGGATGCCGGCCTGCTTGAGGAAAGAACGACGGTTGGTCATGAGTTCTGATCGCTTGTTCGAGAGGTGTCAGCGGTTGACGACAGGTTTGGAGGATTTTTGTACCTGTTCCCAGACTCGCAGGAAGTTGCCGCCCCACAATTTGGCAATGTCGGCCTCGCTGTAACCACGGGAGATCAACTCGGCGGTTACGTTGCGCGCTTCGCTGACGTCCTTCCAGCCGTCCAGGCCGCCGCCGTCGTTGAAGTCGGAACTGATCCCGACATGGTCGATACCGATTTTCTTCACGGCGTAATCAATGGCGTCGCCGAAATCCTTGAGGTTGGCTTTGGGCTCTTCGTCGACGATTGCGTAGAGCTGGCCGGCGTACTCGCCAAAGCGTTGTTCCGGCCACACGGTGATGATCGGGTCGCCCGGCATCAGTGCCATCTCCAGGCCCTGCAACGGCTGCAGGTCAAACCTGGCCCGCAATGCGTTGAGCTTGTCCCGGGTCGCCTGGCTCAACGGACGCAAGTAAGTCGGGAAACCGACGATCTGCACCACGCCGCCGCTGTTCTTGATCAGTTGCATTTCCTGGTCGCTGATATTGCGCGGGATATCCACCAGCGCCCGCGGTGCCGAATGGGAGGCCACGATCGGTGCGCGACTCAGCTGTGCGACCTGTTCCAGTGCCTTGGTCGACATCTGCGAGACATCGATGATGACGCCCAGATCGTTGAGGCGATGCACGGCTTGCTTGCCAATGTCCGACAGACCGCCAAGCGCATCGCGGGTGTCATTGAAAAACGGCAGTGGTCGTGAAGAATCGGCCCAGTCGTTGTTGCCCACGTAACTGAAACCGAACATGCGCATGCCGCGTGCGGCCCACTTGTCCAGGGCGTTCAGATCGTTGCCCAGTGGATAGGCGTTGAGCATGCTCATGAAAATCGCAAACTTGCCTTCGCCATGCAGGCGGCGGAAATCGTCCGGGGTGTAGGCGATGGCAACCTGATTGGGGAAATCGCGCACCAGGGAGCTGATGATCTTGTAGCGGGTTTCCTGTTCCAAGCGTGCTTCTTCGACAAACCCGGCAGTCGGACGGTGTGGCGCGTTGGCGCCGTTCCAGATTTCCGGCCAGCCGAAGATCGTCAGGGCGGCCCCGGACAGGCGTCCGCGGGCGGTTTTCACCAGATCGAACTGGCCGCTGCCATCCTTGTCGGCTTCGTTGCCGGCCGTGCCGAAATCCAGCGGCACGGTGATGTGGCTGTCGAAAGAGAGGATGCGATCCTGCAGCGCATCGGCTTGCTGCATGACTTTGACCGGGTAACCGGGATTGTCCTTGAACCAGTGCTCCCAGACCGCAAAGCCTGCGGCAGCACTGATCGCCAGGGCCAGCGGCAGGCCGATGTAAAGAGCCTTTTTCGAACGTGGTTTTGTCATTGCCATCTCAGTCAGGTTCGCCGTCGAGGTGCAGGCGCAAGGGCCTTTGCTATCTGGGTGGAACGACTGAGCAGCCGGGTAATTTAGGTCTGGCGCGAAAGAACACAGCTTGAGGCAGGCACTGCCCAAGGCTGCGATCTTTCCGGGACGCCATAAATTTCCCTCTGCAACAAACGTTCTAGCTTGGATAAAGCCTGCTTCATGGCTGACACAGGTAGGGCAATGAAGATTTCTCGACGATGGTTCATGGCGGGCCTGGCATTGACCGGCGCCGCTGTGCCTGCAGCGTATTTTGGGCATCGTGAATGGACGAAGCCGGATCCGACGATCACCCCGGGTGAGGCGTCGTTCGATGTCGCGGATGTCGCCGGGCAACGCCTGGCGGATGCGTTGCGCGGTGTCTGGCAGATTCGTTTCGAGGGCCATGACGCCGGTATCGCGGGTTTGCCCAGAGACGGTCTGGAAGTGTTTCTCGATGTTGCCCACAAAGGGCGCGGCGTGACCGGTTTTCTCGACACGGCCGAGCGTTTGCGCTCGTCACAGGCGCCGCGCTATCGAATTCTCGCGGACCTCGCCGACGTCAAAGCCTCGCAATTGAGTTGGCGTCTGGTCAGCACATCGGCGGCCGACGGTGCACCGGACTACGAATTCAACATGGCGCTGGATGAAGTCTGGGGCGGTTTCGGCAACGCCGGCAGCGGCAGCCTCAGCGGGCGCGTCCTCAACCTTGATCGACCCTTGATGCTGCCGGCGCAGGACCATCGTTTCATTGCCGTCAAGCGTGTGTTCCCCGAGGCCCGCGAACGCACAGGGTTGAACCCGACGTTGCTGGCCTGGCTGATCTCTCCCGAGCACCGCTTGTTCCATCAGCTCTGGCACGCCAGCCGCGACAAGTGGCATACCTTGAGCGAGGAAAAACGCGGCGCCCTGCGCGGTATCGGCTGGCAGCCCGGCCCGCGTGACAAGGAGCGTGACGCCCGTGGCCCGCGCAAGGATCGCAATGGTTCGGGGATCGATTTCTTCTTCATGCACCGCCACATGCTGGGCACGGCGCGTTCAATGCAGGATCTGCCGTCGTGGCAGCATTTTCCGCTGCCGCAGCCGGAGTTGATCCGCGATCGCCAGGGTTTCGCCGCCTACTTCGACAACCACGACGGCACTTCGCTGCCGCCGACCTGGCTGGCCGAGGACGATGACGAATATTCGCAATGGGTCAGCGACATCAAGACGGCCGAGACGTATCACAGTAATTTCCTGGTGTGGGAATCGCGCTACCGTGACCCGCGCTACCTGGCCAAACTGACCCTGGGACAGTTTGGCTCGGAAGTTGAACTGGGGCTGCACGACTGGCTGCACATGCGCTGGGCGTCCGTGCCGCGCGATCCTTCCAACGGGCAACCGGTGCCGTTTGCGCGTGATCCGGCCGATTTTTCCGCGCGCTGGTACGCCGCTGAAAACGATTTTCTGGGTGATCCGTTCTCCTCTCATGTGAGCCCGGTGTTCTGGGCGTTCCATGGCTGGATCGATGATCGCCTGGAGGACTGGTTCCGCGCGCACGAACGCTTTCATCCGGGCGAGGTCAGTCGCTTGCAGGTCAATGGTGTGCCGTGGTTTGCACCGGGACGCTGGGTGGAAGTCGCCGACCCGTGGCTCGGGCCGATCACTCACGGCTGCAGCACGGTGCCGGGCCTGCAGCCTGGCAAGTCCGTGGAGATGGATCCGGAAACCATGAAGCTGGCCCTGCGCATCACCTTCAGCGACGACGAGAAGGTGTTGTCGTCGTTGTTCCGCAAGGTGCCGCGGCGTCCATGGTATGCGCGTCATCTGAAGCCCAGACAGACGCCGGTCTGAGACGCTCTTCACTGCACTCGCCGGCAGGTCGACGCCCACGCATTCAGTTGCATCGATGAATGTTGTGGGCTTCGGCCTGCTGGCGATTGCATTTGCAGGTCAGCGTGATGCCAGTGTCTGCCAGCCGCCGCCCAACGCCTTGTACAACGCGATGCTTGCCTGCATTCGCGACAATCGCAACTGCACATTCAAGTCCTGCGCGGCATAGAGCGTGCGCTGGGTTTCCAGTACCGTCAGCAAATCCTCTGCGCCGGCCTGGTAGCGACTCTGGGCGATGTCGAACGCCGTCTGCGCTTGCCGCAGTTCCTCGCTTTGCCATTGCCGTTGTTCATCGAGGCCGCGAATGCTGTTCAAGGCTTTTTCGACATCGGCGAAGCCGTTGATGATCGCGCCGCGATAGTTCTGCAGCAGTTCATCCTGACGTGCAGTGGCCTTGTCGCGCTCTGCGCCGAGACGACCGTTATTGAAGACCGGCCCGATGAGTCCGGCGGTCAGGTTATAGAAGGGGCTGCGCAGAACGTCGCGGAACTGGTCGGCCCCCGAGCCGATACTGGCACTCAAAGTGACAGTGGGCAGCATCGCGGCGCGGGCGACTTTGACGTCGGCCTTGGCGGCGGCCAGTTGTGCTTCGGCGCGGGCGATGTCCGGGCGGCGATTGAGCAGATCGCTTGGCACGCCCGCGGCGATTTCCGGCCAATGCAGTTGATCGAACGATTCCCGGTTCAGCGCAAGTTCCTGAACCGGGCGGCCCAGCAGGGCTGCAAGGCTGATTGAAGCGTCCCGGGCCTGTTGCTGCACCCGCGGCAATTGCCGTAGCTGGGCGGCTACCAGGCTTTTCTGCTGAGCCAGTTCCAGGGCGGTTGCCGAGCCTGAGTCAAAACGCGTTTGCACCAGTTTCAAAACGTTTTGCGCGTTGGCCAGATTGAGTTCGGCAATGCGGCTCTGCTCGCGCAGCGACAAGGTTTGCGCATAGGTGTCGGCGACACTGCCGAACAAGGTCAACTCCACCGTGGCACGGTCGAACTCGCTGGCCTGCAAGGCGAATTGCGCACTGTCGCGCAAGGCCTGTTTGCCACCCCAGAAGTCGATTTCGTAACTGGCATTCAGATTGGCGTCGAAGTAATCCACGGCCTTGTTGCTGCTGTCGGCGTCCAGTTGGCTGTAGCCATTGCCGCGCAACAGTTTCTGCCGATTGGCATTGAGCCTGGCCTGCACTTCAGGCAGTTGTGAGCCGCCGGCGATCACGGTGCCGGCCCGGGCCTGGCGTACCCGGGCCATGGCGGCGGCGAGGTCGAAACTGCCGGCGCGAGCCTGTTCGATCAGACGATCAAGTTCCTGGCTGCCGAATTGTTTCCACCATTGCGCATTGATGCGGTCGACGCTGGCGCCGTGGGGCGATTGCCAGTTGGCGGGCGGTTGCAACCCGCTGTCGGGACGCTGGGCGGGACTGCCGCAGGCGCTGAGCAACAGGCACACGGTCAATAAACTGAGGCGCGGTTTCATAGATCGATCATTCACTGGTAAGGGCCGTGACCGGGTCGAGCCGGGCAGCTTTGCGGGCCGGCATGAAGCCGAAGACAACGCCGGTGACAAGGGCGCAGCCAAAAGCGCCGAGCACCGCCAGCAACGAGAAGGCGACGGCAACGTCGCTGAGGATCAGCACGCCGCCGACGATCAGCGCCAAGCCAATCCCGGTGATCCCGCCGACCACCGAGAGCATCACCGCTTCGGTGAGGAACTGCCGCAGAATGTCGCGCTGGCGAGCGCCGGTGGCCATGCGAATGCCGATCTCGCGGGTGCGTTCGCGCACGGTCATGAGCATGATGTTCATCACGCCAATCCCGCCGACCAGCAGCGAAATCGCCGCAATCGAGCCGAGCATCAGCGACAGGGTATTTTGCGTGCGCGCTTCGGCCTGGATCATGGCGGCGTTGTTGGTCAGTTCGAAATCCTTTTTGCCGTTGTGCAGGCGCAGCATCAATTGCTCGATGGCGTGTTCGGCTTCCTTGACCTTGCGTGCATCCGCCGCGGCGATGGCGACGTATTCCGGATTGCGCGTGCCGAACAGCCGCACGCTGGCAGCGGAGTAGGGGATGGCGATGCGGTCGTCGCTGTCCTGATCGCCGGAGCTGGCGCCTTTTTCCTGGAGCACGCCGACCACCTGGAACGGCACGTTCTCGATCAGGATGTATTGGCCGATGGGGTTGAGCACATCCTTGAGCAGTTTGTCGCGAACCTTCTTGCCGATCACCGCCACCGCGCTGGCGTTGCGCTCATCGGCATCGGTGAAGTAGCTGCCCTCGACCACCGGCCAGTTGAAGATCGCCGGGAAGTTGGTGTCGTTGCCGCCGACGTAGCTCATGTGGTCGGCGTTGCCAAACCGCACACCAGCCTCCGCGCCGTTGACCGGCATGATCCGTTTGACCTGCGGCAGGCTGGCCAGCGCCGCCACGTCATCGAGGGTGATGATGCCCGGCGGCGTGCGCGGATTGGGTGCCGAGCCGCTGAGGTAAATGATGTTCGAACCGAAAGCGCCCATCTGCGCCATGACCTGACGCTTGCTGCCTTCGCCCACTGCGAGCATGACCACCACCGAAGCGACGCCGATGATGATCCCGAGCAGGGTCAGCGCGGTGCGGAAGCGGTTGATCCACATCACCCGCCATGCGGCGTGCAGAGCGTCCACCAGTTCGCCTTTCCAGGCCCCCGAGGCTTGTGCGCCCTCGGTCAGGCGTTTGCGCAGGTCGACCGCTTGCAGGGCGCCTGGGCTGGCTGTGGTCCGGGCGTCGGGACTGTCCTGGGCGCTGTCGCTGATGATCAGGCCGTCGCGGATCTCGATAATGCGCTTGGCCCGCGCTGCGACTTCGCGGTCGTGGGTGATCAGGATCACCACGTGGCCCTGGCTCGCCAGCTCGTCAAGCAACGCCATGACTTCTTTGCCGCTGTGGCTGTCGAGGGCGCCGGTGGGTTCGTCGGCGAGGATGATGTGGCCGCCGTTCATCAGTGCCCGGGCGATCGACACCCGCTGCTGCTGACCGCCTGACAATTGATGGGGGCGGTTGCCGGTGCGCGAGGCCAGGCCGAGGCGGTCGAGCAGGGCGGCAGCGCGGGCGTGGCGTTCGGCGGCGGGAGTGCCGGCGTAGATTGCCGGCATCTCGACGTTCTCCTGGGCCGAGCCGGACGGAATCAGGTGATAGCCCTGAAACACGAAACCGAAGGCTTCGCGCCGCAGCCAGGCCAACTCGTCGGTGTCGAGGTCGGCGACGTTTTCCCCGGCGAAACGGTATTCGCCGCAGGTGGGCCGGTCGAGGCAGCCGAGGATGTTCATCAGCGTCGATTTGCCGGAGCCGGACGCGCCGACAATCGCCACGAATTCCCCGGCGTGGATCGACAGGTCGATCCCGCGCAACACATGCACTTCAGGGGCGTCGCCACCGCCATAGGATTTGCGGATGTCCCGCAGGTCGATCAAGGGCGTCTGCATTTAGCCACCGCTGCCGTCGGCCGGGCCGATCAACAGGTGATCGCCTTCGTTCAAGCCTTCCAGCACCTGGACTTTCAAGCGGTCGCTGATGCCGGTGTGCACTTCGCGGGACTGGATGTCGCCATTGGCGGCAATCACCTGCGCGGTCTGCCGGTTCGCGGTGGCTGTGCCTTGCAGGGCGGCAACCGGTGCAGTGAGAACGTCTTTTGCCTGGCTGGCGACGAAGAATACCTGGGTGGTCATTTCCGCCATCAGTGCGTTGTCGGCGTTGTCGACATCCAGCAGCACGGTATAGAGCACCACGCGCGCGCTGCCGCTTTTGCTGGAACTGGCAGGACTGCCGCCGCCCTGGCTGGTCTGATCCAGGGGTTTGGGCGGTACCGGCAGGATTTGCCGCACGGTGCTGGTCCAGCGTCGATGGCCGCCGCTGAGGGTGGTGAAGTAGGCGGTCATGCCCGGTTTGACGTGGCCGATATCGGCTTCGGAAACTTCCGCCCACACGGTCATCGGCGACAGCTTGGCGATCCGCAGGATCAGCGGTGTCTGTTGTTGGGCGTTGAGGGTCTGGCCTTCGCGGGCATCGAGGGCAACCACGGTGCCGGCCATTGGCGCATAAATGCGGGTATAGCCGAGCTCGGCCTGATCGCTGCGCAGGCTGGCTTCGGCCTGACGGATCTGGGCCTGGAACATGTCGATGCGCGCCTGGGTGGCTTTCAGTTCGGCGCGGGCGGTCTGCACGTCTTCTTCGCGGGTGGCGCCGCCAGCGGCCAGGTTCTGCTGACGCTGGTATTTCTGCTGCGCGAGCTCGTGCTGGGCTTTCTGTTCCTGCAACTGGGCCTTGAGGTTTTCGATGGAGAAACGTCCGGCGTCGAGTTTGGCTTTCTGGGTGGACGGATCGATTTCCACCAGCAGTTGACCTTCCTTGACCACGTCGCCGACTTCCACGTGGATCTTGCGGATCTGCCCCGACGCCTGGGCGCCGACGTCCACATAACGCCGTGGTTGCAGGGTGCCCAGCGCGGTGACGCTGCTTTCGATATCGCCGCGGGTCACTTGCACGGTGGCGAACTTGTCCCGTCCGGGAGGCAGGATCTGCCAGGCGGCGTAGGCGACAACAGGGATCAGACAAAGGACTACGAGCAGGGCGCGTCGGGCGGGGCGGGGACGTTTCATGCAGGGTTCCGGCCAGTGGAAATCGGCCCGTCATTCAGAGGAGTGCGCAGGATCGGGCACCGTTGAACGCTGCCGCAGGGCGCGACAGACACGGGGAGCTGTCCTGTAAACGATGAAAGCGGAGCGGAATTTAAGCGGCGACACAGGTTGTTACAGCAATCTGTAGGTATAGCCGGACACTATTTGTCGGGCAACGACAAACACCACTTTAAATCTATATGAGAATTACTATAAATTACGCGCCTCAAGTTGCCACTATCTTGCTACTGCCTTGTGCGGCTCAGCAGAACGGTGTGCTCAAGGACAGAACCCGCATTCAGGCGGCCGGGAGTCATGTTGGAAAACTACTATCGAGAGCTGGTGTGTTTCCTGAACGCCAAGCTCGGCAACCGTCAGGTGGCCGAAGATGTGGTGCATGACGCTTATGTGCGGGTCCTGGAGCGTTCCAGCGATACGCCGATCGAACAACCCCGGGCCTTCCTTTATCGCACCGCGCTGAACCTGGTGATCGACGACCACCGGCGCAATGCCCTGCGTCAGGTCGAGTCGCTGGAAGTGCTCGACAGCGAAGAGCGCTATTTCACCCCGTCCCCCCACAGCACCCTCGATCATGGTCAACGTCTGGAGATGTTGCAGCGTGCGCTGGCCGAGCTTTCACCGCTGTGCCGCGAGAGCTTTCTGTTGCGCAAGATCGAAGGCCTGTCGCACCCCGAGATCGCCGAGCGCCTTGGCATTTCCAAGGCTCTGGTGGAAAAGCACATCGTCAACGCCATGAAACATTGCCGCGTGCGCATCAAGCAATGGGATGCCCATTGAGCCGTCGTCGTTAAATTTCATTTCACTGTCCTCGTTCCTACTCAACAGACGATCTGCTGTCCTGCTCCGGGCCGGCCGGTCACCCAAGCTCTTCCTCCGCGCTGTTCGGGGGTTCATCCAGAGGACACTGGAAATGACACAGGCAATTGCATCGCCCATCGTTCACGACCTGATCGGCGTCGGTTTCGGCCCTTCGAACCTGGCGCTGGCCATCGCTCTGCAAGAGCGCGGCCCGATCCAGGGCGAGCTGGATGTGCTGTTTCTCGACAAGCAACCCAACTACAGCTGGCACGGCAATACCCTGTCGACCCAGAGCGAGCTGCAGATTTCCTTCCTCAAGGATCTGGTGACCCTGCGCAACCCGACCAGCCCGTATTCGTTCGTCAACTACCTCAAGCACCACGGTCGTCTGGTGGACTTCATCAACCTCGGGACCTTCTACCCGTGCCGCATGGAGTACAACGACTACCTGCGCTGGGTGGCCGCGCAGTTCACCGAACAGAGCCGCTATGGCGAAGAAGTGCTGACCATCGAGCCGGTGCTGCACAACCATCAGGTTGAAGCGCTGCGGGTGATTTCCCGTGGTACGGACGGCCAGCAGTTCGTGCGCACCGCGCGTTCCGTTGTGGTCAGCGCCGGCGGCACGCCACGCATTCCCGAGGCGTTCAAGGCGCTGAAGGGCGACGGTCGGGTGTTCCACCACTCGCAGTACCTGGCGG
This sequence comes from Pseudomonas sp. MCal1, assembly GCF_026341415.1. Taxonomy (NCBI): domain Bacteria; kingdom Pseudomonadati; phylum Pseudomonadota; class Gammaproteobacteria; order Pseudomonadales; family Pseudomonadaceae; genus Pseudomonas; species Pseudomonas sp. MCal1. The sequence continues at coordinate 60,660 of NZ_JAKUMP010000021.1, read as the reverse complement.
AAATGGCCAAGCAGCCGTGCGTGAACAATCAGCCGATGAGCATCGCGATCATCGGTGGCGGGCAGAGCGCGGCGGAAGCCTTTATCGATCTGAACGATTCGTTCCCGTCGGTGCAGGTCGACATGATCCTGCGCGGCTCGGCCCTGAAACCGGCGGACGACAGCCCGTTCGTCAACGAAGTGTTCTCGCCGGAGTTCACTGATCTGATCTTCCAGCAGAAGAGCAGCGAGCGTGAGCGTCTGGTCAACGAGTACCACAACACCAACTACTCGGTGGTCGACATCGACCTGATCGAACGCATCTACGGCATCTTCTACCGCCAGAAGGTCTCCGGTGTTGCCCGTCATGCGTTCCGTACCCTGACCACCGTCGAGCAAGCCACCGCCACCGAACGCGGTATCGAACTGACTGTGCGCAACAACGCCACCGGCGAAGTCACCGTGCGTGTCTACGACGCGGTCGTGCTGGCCACCGGTTACGAGCGTCAGATGCACCGCAAACTGCTCGCGCCGCTGGAAGAGTACCTGGGCGACTTCGAAGTCGATCGCAACTACAAGCTGATCACCGACGAGCGCTGCAAGGCCGGTCTGTACATGCAGGGCTTCTGCCAGGCCAGCCATGGTCTGAGCGATACGCTGTTGTCGATCCTGCCGATCCGTGCGGACGAGATTGCCGGCTCGCTGTATGAGCATGGCAAGAACCGTGGGCACAGCCGTTCGATGGCGGATCTGTTGCTGGCGACTGCCAGCTAAGTATCCTTTCAGCCTCCACACTGATCGTTCCCACGCTCTGCGTGGGAATGCCTCAAGGGACGCTCCGCGTTCCAATGGGGCGCAGAGCGTCCCCGGTTGCATTCCCACGCAGAGCGTGGGAACGATCTCGGCGATCTCGGGGGCAATCCTGAACCCTTCCTGAACACCCGACACATTCCCCGACGCACTTCCTTTTCCGGGTTTACTCTCCAGATATCGGGGCGTAAGCTTCGCGCGTTTTCATCAATAGCGGAGACCCACAGTGGGTACTTGTTCGAGTGACAGTTGTCGGCCGGTCCTTGTAACCGGCGGATTCTCGGCAAGATAACGCGCATTCCTTTGTGCCGTTGTCTCGCCGAACAGCGAGCAGCGGCATCCCGATCATGACCGGTCCCGGTCATGTCCCGACGTCCTTCTCATCGACACTGAAAAGCCTGTGAAGTCGACTTCATCGTCGTCATTGCAGCCTATCGACACGCCTGTCTTTCTGACCGGCGCGCCACGCCTTGCCGTGCCGGTTTTGCGGTGCCCAGGACGAGGACGTACCTGCTCGACGGTTTCCCGGCTGACCATAGGGGCAACAGCCATGAAACTTACGCTCAAGGAATTTTTCGCAGGCTTCCTGCGGACCCGTCACATCGCCCGGCACTTCCGTCGCCTGGCCTTGCTGGAAACCCTCGGCGACACCACGGTCAGCCGTGAAGTGCCGCCCACTCTGGCCAATACACTGGTGGACGCCGCCCATTGCGACAGCGGCGTGCTGCTGACCAACCTCGGCACCCACACCGACGGCCTGACCGATTTCGAAGTCGATGTGCTGCGTGCGCAGCATGGCCTCAACGAAGTCGAACACGAGCAACCGCTGCCGTGGTGGACCCACCTGTGGCATTGCTACAAAAACCCTTTCAATCTGCTGCTGACCCTGTTGGCGGTGATCTCGTGGCTGACCGAAGACCTCAAGGCCGCCATCGTGATTTTCTCGATGGTGGTGCTGTCGACGCTGCTGCGCTTCTGGCAGGAAAGCAAATCCAATCAGGCGGCCGATGCGCTCAAAGCGATGGTCAGCAACACTGCAACCGTGCTGCGCCGGGATGCGCCGCGTGCTGAACTGCCGATCAAACAGCTGGTGCCCGGCGATCTGATCGTGCTGTCGGCCGGCGACATGATTCCTGCCGATTGTCGGGTGCTCAGCGCCAAGGACCTGTTCGTCAGCCAGGCAGCGATGACCGGTGAATCGATGCCGGTAGAGAAATTCCCGCGTCAGGCCGATCGCGATACGCGCAATCCGCTGGAGCTCGACAACATTCTGTTCATGGGCACCAACGTGGTGTCCGGCACGGCGGTGGCGGTGATTCTCACCACCGGCAACAGCACCTATTTCGGTGCGCTGGCGCAGCGGGTCGGGGCGACTGATCGCGCGGTGACTTCGTTTCAGCAAGGCGTGAACAAAGTCAGCTGGCTGCTGATCCGCTTCATGTTCGTGATGGCGCCACTGGTGTTGTTCATCAACGGTTTCACCAAGGGCGACTGGACCGAAGCACTGTTGTTCGCGCTGTCGATTGCCGTGGGCCTGACCCCGGAAATGCTGCCGATGATCGTCACCTCGACCCTGGCCAAAGGCGCGGTGTTTCTGTCGCGCAAGAAAGTCATCGTCAAACGCCTGGACGCGATCCAGAACTTCGGCGCCATGGACGTGCTGTGCACCGACAAGACCGGCACCCTGACCCAGGACAAAATTTTCCTGGCACGCAACGTCGACGTCTGGGGCGAAGACTCCGATGACGTGCTGGAAATGGCCTACCTCAACAGCTACTACCAGACCGGCCTGAAAAACCTGCTGGATGTGGCGGTGCTGGAGCACGTGGAAATCCACCGTGAGCTGAAGGTCGGCACGGCGTTTCGCAAGGTCGATGAAATCCCGTTCGACTTCAACCGCCGGCGCATGTCGGTGGTGGTCGAAGGGCGCGGTCAGCCGCATCAACTGATCTGCAAGGGTGCGGTGGAAGAGGTTCTGTCGGTGTGCAGCCGGGTTCGTCACGGTGAAGTGGACGAAGCCTTGAGCGATGAATTGCTGGCGAAAATCCGTCAGGTCACAGCAGCATTCAACGCTGAAGGCCTGCGCGTGGTAGCGGTGGCGGCCCGCTCGATGCCGCAAGGGCGCGACACTTACAGCCTGAGCGACGAGCAGGAGCTGACGCTGATCGGTTACGTGGCGTTTCTCGATCCACCCAAGGAAAGCACCGCGCCGGCGCTCAAGGCCCTGGCCGAACACGGCGTGGCCGTGGAAGTGCTGACCGGCGACAACGAACTGGTGACCGCCAAGATCTGCCGCGAAGTGGGCCTGGCCCAGCAAGGCCTGCTGATGGGCAATGACATCGAACGCATGAGCGATGCTGAACTTGCGGTGGCGGTGGAAACCACCAACGTGTTCGCCAGGCTGACGCCGTCGCACAAGGAGCGCATCGTGCGCATCCTCAAGGGCAACGGTCATGTGGTCGGGTTCATGGGTGACGGCATCAACGACGCGCCGGCGCTGCGCACCGCAGACATCGGGATCTCCGTGGACAGCGCGGTGGACATCGCCAAGGAAGCGGCCGACATCATCCTGCTGGAGAAGAGCCTGATGGTGCTGGAGGAGGGCGTGCTGGAAGGGCGCCGGACCTTCGCCAACATGCTCAAGTACATCAAGATGACCGCCAGCTCGAACTTCGGCAACGTGTTCTCGGTGCTGGTGGCCAGTGCGTTCATTCCGTTTCTGCCGATGCTGCCGATGCACCTGCTGGTGCAGAACCTGTTGTATGACATTTCGCAGATCGCGATCCCGTTCGACAACGTTGACGACGAAATGCTGAAACAGCCGCAGCGCTGGCAGCCGGGTGATGTGGGGCGCTTCATGCTGTTCTTCGGCCCGATCAGCTCGATCTTCGACATCACAACGTTCGCCTTGATGTGGTACGTGTTCGATGCCAACACCCCGGATCACCAGACTCTGTTCCAGTCCGGCTGGTTCGTCGTGGGACTGCTGACCCAGACGCTGATCGTGCACATGATCCGCACGCCGAAGATTCCGTTCCTGCAAAGCCGTGCGGCCATGCCGTTGCTGGTGATGACCGCAATCATCATGGCCGTGGGCATCTTCCTGCCGATGGGACCGCTGGCGCACTACTTCAAATTGCAGGCGCTGCCGTCAATGTACTTCGTGTTCCTGCCGGTGATCCTGCTGGCGTACATGGCACTGACTCAGGCCGTGAAAGGCTTCTACATCCGCCGGTTCGGCTGGCAGTAACAGGCAAGTTTCCCCCCTTGTGGGAGCAAGGGGGGCGGTTTCAAGGAGTTCAACATGCAAGCCATCAACAATCTCAACCTCACCTCATTGCTCGACACCCTGGTCAGTCTCAGCGCGGCCTTCATCCTCGGCGGCCTGATCGGCTTCGAACGCCAGTACCGGCAACGCACGGCGGGTTTGCGCACCAACGTGCTGGTGGCGGTCGGTGCGGCGATTTTCGTCGACATGGCCAACCGTCTGGCCGGTGCCGAAGGTGCGGTGCGGGTGGTCGCCTACGTGGTGTCCGGTATCGGCTTTCTCGGTGCCGGGGTGATCATGCGCGAAGAGGGCAACGTGCGCGGCCTCAACACCGCCGCCACACTCTGGACCTCGGCAGCGGTCGGCGCCTGTGCCGGCGCCGACCTGCTGGCCGAAGCGGTGCTGGGCACCTTGTTCGTGCTCGCCGCCAACACCTTGCTGCGGCCGATCGTCAACAACATCAACCGTCAGCCGCTCGATGTGGTTTCGGCAGAAGTCACCAACATCGTTTACGTCATCGCCCGGCGTTCGCAGCAGAAAGCCGTGTTTGCGCTGCTTGAAGCCGAGCTGGAACGCAGCAATTACCCGGCCAGTGATGTCGATGTGCACGCTTTCGGAGCCGATGAAATCGAGATCGAAGCCACTCTGGCGACGACTTCGGTGGACGGTGATGAGCTGGATGCGCTGGTAGCGCGTATCTCGACCTCGGCGCTGGTGGTGCAGGCGTTCTGGAGTCCGAGTACCACGGAGTAACTTTTTTGTCCGGATGAGTGACATCTTTTTTCGGAAAAGTCCTACAGAGCAAGCCTCGGCGCTTGGGTAGTCTTGCCGCCACTTGAAGCGACTACCCGGACTTTCACGTTGACCGACAAAACCCTGCGCATCCTGATCGCCGACTTGCAGCACTTTCACCGGATGAAGATCGAGCGCCTGTTCAATGGGCTCGATTACTACCGCATTGCCCCGGTGCAAAACCTTGCCGAACTGCTGACGCTGGTCGATTACGGCTGTGAGCCATTCGATGTCCTGGTGATCAATGCCGAACTGGCGGGCGGGATAGCGGATCTTCGTGGTTTCCTGTTTGATCATCCGCAAGTCCGGCGGGCGCTGGTCTACGGTGAACCGGCGGACGCCTCAGGGGTTCCCGAGCACTTTGGCGCAAAGATCATCACCAGTCCTGCGCCTCTGCCTTCAATCCGCGCGATCGAGCAGTTGATGACTTCGGTCGAGGCTTCGTTTGGGCCCTCATCGCGTGCTCAATCACAGATCGCTCTATCGAACAACTGTCAGATCTGACAGGTGATCCAGCGTTCACACCGTGCAACAGTTGTAGCGCGGCTACCAATAGTCCCGTTCATGCAAGATCGGCGGCGTCATGGCATGTATTCGCCTCGGGAGTGGTCATGGGTTCAGCATTGATCGTCGATGATCATCCGGTGGTGGTGGGTGCCCTTCGCCTGGTTCTGGAGTCGGCGGGTTACCAACCGATTCATGTGACTACCAGCGGTGTCGATGTGGTGCCAATGCTCCGGGAGCACGCGCCGGAACTGGTCGTGCTCGACCTGAAGCTCAACGGATTCGGTGGTCTTGAGGTGTTGGCGCGCATCAGGGCCGTCGGGCTGGTCTGCAAGGTGGTGATTTTCACCTCGGCCGATCCTGAACACTATCTGATGCGCTGCCGACGTGCGGGGGCGATGGCTTTTGTCGCCAAGTCCGCCTCGATGCAGCATTTGCAAAATGCAATCAAGGCCGTGCGGTCGGGTTACACCTACTTCCCCGAAATGCCTGCGGTCAATACCGGGCAAACCGAAGCGCATCGCGATGAGCGAGAGCTGATCGCACTTCTGTCCACCCGTGAAATGGAGATCATGCTCAAGCTGGCCAGAGGCGAGTCCAACAAGCACATTGCTCTGGCGATGAACCTCAGTCACAAAACCATCAGTACCTACAAGACCCGCTTGATGCAGAAACTCGGAGTGACCTCGCTGGTGGTGTTGCGAGAGTTCGTCAAACGCAACGGCCTGTTTTGATCGGTTGCCCCATGATAGGTCGTCTGCGGGTTGTGCTTCTGTCGATACTGTTGCTTGCAAGCGCAGTGCACGCCTCCGAGGCGCAAAGGCTGGAAATCGTCTCCCGCACCCGTCTGGAGGGGGTGCAGATTCGTCTGGATGAGCAGGACAGACAGTGGCTGAGCGCGCACCGGGTATTGCGCATCGGTGCCTCCTGGCCGGATTACCCGCCCTTTGAACTGACCCGCAAACGCCATGAACTGGAAGGTCTCACGGCCGATTACGCCGACGCGATCGCCCAGATACTTAACATTGCCGTCGAGGTCTGGTGCTATCCCGACCGCGAAAGCGCCATGGCCGCGCTCAAGGCCGGGGATCTTGACCTGCTGGGCACGTCGAACAACTTCGAAATCGCCGATCCCCAACTGATGCTGTCGCGCGCCTATGCCGAGGATCAGCCGATGTGGCTGACCCGGCTCAATGAGGCGTTGCCGAGTGATCTCAACGGCAAACGCATCGCCATGGTGGACGACTATCTGCCCGCTTCGACCATCGAAGAGGCTTACCCGCAAGCTTCCCTGCAGCGCTATCGATCGATCCTCGATGCCCTCGGCGCCGTCGCGTTTGGCCGGGATGATCTGTACCTCGGCGATTTCATCAGCGCCAGCTACCTGATCAACACCCATTTTCAAAACGACCTGCAACTGGCCGGGCCCTCGGGCCTGGACGCCAACCCCTTCGGTTTTGCCCTGACCCGCAGCAACAACCGCTTGAAACGTCTGGTCGACAAAGCCCTGCTGGCGATTCCCATGGAGCAGCGGCTGGCGATGGAGTTGCGCTGGAGTGCCGGGCGCGCCGACAGGGCGGCGCAGTCGCGGGTAAGCCTGAGCGACAGCGAGCAACAATGGCTGGATCAGCATCCGGTAGTGCGGGTCGGTGCTGTCGATGACTTTGCGCCACTCGCGTTCTTTGACGCCGACGGTCGCTTCAGTGGGCTGGCGGCCCAACTGCTCAACCTGATCAGTCAGCGCAGCGGGCTGACGTTCGAGGTGGTGCGCGGTCAGTCTCTTGATCGTCAGGTCGAACAACTCAGAAGCGGAAAACTGGACCTGTTGTCTGTGATGACACTGAGCCGCGAGCGCGAAACAGAAATGCTGTTCACCCGGTCGTACGTCAACAGCCCCTTTGTGCTGATTGCCGATTCGAAGGCACAGGGGCCGCGTAGCCTGGACGACATGACGGGCAAGCGTGTGGCGCTTTATCGCGGCGATCCGTTGCGTGATTACCTGCTGGAGCATGTGCCGCAGATCAACCTGATCGAGTTGCCGAGTCCGGCCGATGGCACACGGGCGCTGCTCGACGGGCGGGCTGATGCGACATTGAGTTCGTTGTTGGTGGCGCGCTACCAGATCGATCACCAGTACCGCGATCGCTTGCGGATTGTCTCCACGCTGGGCGATCAGCCGGCCCGGGTTGCCATGGCCACGGCGCTCGACTCGCCTCAGTTGCAATCGATTCTGAACAAGGCACTGCTGAGCATCGCGCCGCAGGAAATCGACGGTCTGGTCGCACGCTGGAGTCGTAACGTGGTGCTGCAAGACAGCTATTGGCAGCGTCATCGCGAGCAAATATTGCGCGGGTTTGCCGTTGCTGCCGGGTTGCTGTTGCTGGCATTGGGCTGGATCGGTTTTCAGCGTCGGCAGATCCGCCAGCGTCAGCAATGGCTAAGTCAGTTGCAGGAGGCCAAGGAGGCGGCCGACGAAGCCAATCGTGCCAAAAGTACGTTTCTGGCGACCATGAGTCATGAAATCCGCACACCGATGAATGCCCTGACCGGCATGCTCGAACTGGCGCTCAAACGTGCCGATGAAGGCGTGACCGATCGCCAGGCTATCGAAGTCGCGTCCACTGCCGGGCAGCAATTGCTGGCATTGATCGGCGACATTCTCGACATCGCACGCATCGAGTCCGGGCATTTGTCACTGGCCCCCGAGCGCGCCAATCTGCGCGAAGTGGTCGTGTCGGTGTGTCGGATTTTCGAGGGTCTGGCCCGGCAGAAACAATTGTTGTGGCATGTCGAACTGGATGAGCTCAGCAACGTCGAGGTGATGCTCGATCCCCTGCGTTTCAAGCAAGTGCTGTCGAACCTGTTGAGCAATGCCATCAAATTCACCGACAACGGCGAGGTGAGCCTGCGCTTGCGCGTGTTTTCAGAACGGGACGGGCTGATTGAAGTGGGCGTGATCATCGAAGACAGTGGGCGGGGGATCAGCATTGAGGATCAGCAGCGACTGTTCAATCCGTTTGTACAGGTCGGCGATCATCAGTCCGTGGCGCATGGCGGTTCAGGTCTGGGGTTGGTGATCAGTCGCAACCTGTGCCGGATGATGGGCGGTGATTTGTGGATGAGCAGCGAGTTGAACCGCGGCACTCAGCTCATGCTGCGCCTGGAGCTGCCTGTGCTGGCGCCACTCGGGCAAGAAGCTGCACCGCCACCAGTGGCGACGACGGTGAAGTCGCTGAACGTGCTGGTCGTGGATGACCATCCGGTGAATCGCCTGTTGTTGTGTCGGCAGTTGAGTGAACTGGGGCATCGCGCCGTCGACTCCGGTGGCGGTGAAGAGGGGCTGGTGCTGTGGCGCAGGCAATCCTTCGATGCGCTGATCACCGATATCAACATGCACGGGCTCAACGGTTACGAGCTGGCGCGAGCAGTGCGCCAGGAAGAAGCCGCGACGGGCAGGGCGCCCTGCCTGATCCTCGGCTTTACCGCCAATGCACAGATGGAAGAAAAGCAGCGATGCCGGGCGGCCGGGATGGACGATTGCCTGTTCAAACCGGTGCTGCTGCACGAATTGAACCAGGCCCTGATAGCCGCCGTACCGGAGGGCGCGCAGGCGGCCAGCGTGGACGATTCGGCAGTGGCCGAGTTCGACCTGAGTGCGCTGTTGCAACTGGCAGGCGCCGACAATCCACTGATCGAACAGTTGCGTGGGGAAGTGCTGAGCAGCTTGCGCATCGACCTGCAGCGTCTGGACGAATCAGGCCGACACGGTGATCGCGCGGGATTGCGGGATCTGGCGCATCACGTCACGGGCGGGGCACACATGATCGGTGCCGAGCGCGTGATCTCGGCGTGTCGAGGACTTGAGCAAGCCTGCCATGACGATCAATCCGACGCGGCATTGACGGCCGCCATCGATTTGCTGCGCGTGGCCATGCAAGACCTCGCGCAGCAGCTTCAGGCCTGACCGGTCAGTCCCACTGCGGCGCGATGCCTGTGGGGCTGGTCAGGCGATGGCTGCGATCCAGTGTGGCGATCAGCGCCATGTCGGCGTCGCTCAGGGTCAACGCCGTGGCGCCCAGGTTGCCTTGCAGGTTGGTGCGTTTGGTCGACGACGGAATCACCGCGTATCCCGACTGCATCGCCCACGCCAGGGTGACCTGAGCCGGAGTGGCTAGCAGGCGCTCGGCGATCTGTACGATCAGCGGATCCTTCAGCACTTCACCATAGGCCAGGGTCATGTACGACGTGATCTGAATGCCCTGACTCCGGGCGAATTCCACGACCTTGCGGTTTTGCAGGTACGGGTGCAGTTCGATCTGGTTGGTGGCGATGTTCTGCGCACCGACCGCAGCAATTGCCTGTTTCATCAGGTCGATGGTGAAGTTGGACACGCCGATCTGCCGGGTCAGACCCAGGCGCTTTGCTTCCAGCAGGGCGCCCATGAATTCCTCGACCGATACCTGATCTTCCGGCGACGGCCAGTGGATCAGCGTCAGGTCGAGGTAGTCGGTCTGCAACTTTTGCAGGCTCTCCTTGAGGCTTTCAATCAGGCGGTCTTTGGCGAAGTTGGCGATCCAGATCTTGCTGGTGATGAACAGTTCGTCGCGGGCGATGCCGCTGGCAGCGATGGCCTCGCCCACGTCGGCTTCGTTTTCGTAGATCTGTGCGGTGTCGATGACCCGGTAACCGAGCTCAAGGGCAGTGCTCACCGAATCGATGACCACCTGACCTTGCAGACGAAACGTACCAAGACCGAAAGCGGGAACAGACATGCAGGACTCCAGGGGTTGCAGTGGGAATGAGCAGGAGTATCCGCGTCTGATTCCTTGGGAAAAACCGCTGTCGGCACAAAGTACTGTTGACTGAAAGTCACGAATCACCACGCTTGCTCATCGTTCCATTAATAGAACGATGAGGACGGTTTTGGCCGACTAGTGCTAAATACGTAGCGAATTTATGATCGGCCCCCACGATCAACCTGATGACGGAGTCCACCATGAAAAACCTTATCGGTATCTACACCAGCCCTCGCGGCCACTGGGTCGGCGATGGGTTTCCGGTGCGTACCCTGTTTTCCTACGACAACCTGGGCAAGCACATCAGCCCGTTCCTGCTGCTGGATCACGCCGGGCCTGCGCAATTCACCCCGACCACCGAACGTCGTGGCGTGGGCCAGCATCCGCACCGTGGCTTCGAGACCGTCACCATCGTGTACGAAGGCGAAGTGCAGCACCGCGACTCCACCGGCAGTGGCGGCACCATTGGCCCGGGCGATGTGCAGTGGATGACCGCGGCTTCGGGAATCCTGCATGAAGAATTCCATTCGGAAAATTTCGCCAGAACCGGCGGCAACCTGGAAATGGTGCAGCTGTGGGTGAATCTGCCAGCCAAGGACAAAATGGCCGCGCCGGGTTACCAGACCATTCTGGACAGTGATATCCCGCAAATCGCGCTCAAGGACGGCGCCGGCAGCCTGCGCCTGATCGCCGGCGAGTTCGACGGTCAGAAGGGCCCGTCCCGCACGTTCACGCCTATCGATGTGTGGGATCTGCGACTGAACACCGGCAAGTTGCTTTCGCTGGATCTGCACGAAGGCCGTAACACGGCGTTGGTGGTGTTGAAGGGGTCGGTCCGGATCAACGGTGTGGAGTCGATGCGCGAAGGGCAACTGGCGCTGTTTGAACGTGATGGCAAGCGAATCACCCTCGAAGCCAGCCAGGACGCGGTGGTGTTGCTGCTCAGTGGCGAGCCGATTGACGAGCCGATCGTCGGCCACGGCCCGTTCGTGATGAACACCGAGCAGGAAATCCACCAGGCTTTTGCCGACTTCCAGTCCGGCCGCTTCGGCCAGATGCACGGCTGAAAATCCCGGCAGGCGCCACGCGCGCCTGCCGGTTTTTTTCGCGCGTGCGCAGTGGCACTCATCCGGCCAAATCAATTACTCCTACACTGAGCCCAATCTGTGCGATCTTCTCGCGATTGGCCCCTGTCGGAGTTGTTTGATGCTGTCTCTGCTCACCGATCATCCGTTGTTTTGCGCCTTGATCCTGATCCTGATCGATCTCGGTCTGTGGCGTCTGATCAGCTCCCACGGCAGTGCGTGGAAACTGTTGGTACGGGTGCTGATCTTTGCTCTATTCAGCTTTCTGCTGTTCAACGAAGGGCTCAACCCGATGGAGCCTGCGCCGTGGGCCGACAACGTGCCGTTGCACCTGGCGGCGACCGGGTTGCAGATCGGCTGGTGGCTGTTCGGCGCGCGCACCCTGACGGTGTTGATCGGCGCGGTGATGATGCAGCGGGTCGGGCACACCGGGCGGCTGTTGCAGGATCTGCTGGGTGCGGTGATCTTCCTGATTGCGATCATCGCGGCGCTGGCCTACGTGCTGGACCTGCCGGTCAAAGGCGTACTGGCGACGTCCGGGGCGTTGGCGATCATCGTCGGTCTGGCGTTGCAGAGCACCTTGAGCGACGTGTTTTCCGGGATCGTGCTCAACACCACCAAGCCTTATCAACTGGATGACTGGATTTCCATCGACGGTACGGAAGGGCGGGTCACCGACATCGACTGGCGCGCCACGCGCCTGCAAACCAGTCAGGGCAGCATGGCGGTGATTCCCAACTCGCTGGCGGCCAAGGCCAAGATCATCAACTTCAGCCGGCCGAGCAATATGTTCGGGGTTGCCGTCAGCGTGCAGGTCAGCCCCCATGCGCGGCCCAGCTCGGTGATCGATGCCCTGGAACGGGCGATGCAGGGCTGTCGCCAATTGCTGGAGCGCCCCGCGCCGAGTGTCGCGCTGAAGAGCTCCAGCAGTGCCGGCACCGAATATGAAATCAGCGGGTTTGTCGCCTCGATGAGCGAAAAACGTATGGTGCGCAATCAGCTGTTTGATCTGGCGTACCGGCACCTGCAGGCGTCCGGGGTCAATCTGCTGTCGAGCGTTGAGCCGGGCGTGTCGAGCAATCTCTCGCGGCCACGGGCGTTGCTCGACAGCTCGCCGATTTTCTCTACGCTTCGTCAGGAAGAGAAAGAAACCTTCAGCCAGAACATGACCCTGCAAACTTTCCGTGCCGGCGAGGTGATTCTTGCGGGCGGCGAGGTCAGTGATCACCTGTTCATCATCGAATCCGGTGTGGTCTCGGTGACGCTCAAACGCCACGGCACGCCGTTCGAGTCCGGACGGATGGGACCGGGCGAAGTGATCGGCGAAGCGGGAATACTGTCCGATACGTCATTGCCGGCCGACTTCTCCGCCAAGACCTTCTGTGCGCTGTATCGCATCGAGAAGTCTTATCTCAAACCCTGTCTGGACGCCCGTCACGACATCAACGACGCGATGAAGGCGCTGCTCGATTTCCGCCTGCACAAGGCGCAATCACTGACGGAAGAAACACCGGTGACAGTGCCGAAAAAAGGTTTCCTGCAATGGTTGCGCAACCGCGTGTAAACGGAGGATCCAACGCAACCGTCGCGGTGCGCCTGGTGTCACAGTTTTTATCGGTCAATGGCAGGAACCCGGACGATGAAAAAAATGCGCATTGCCACGTTCAACGTCAACGGCCTGCGGGCCCGTCTGCCGAATCTGCTGGAGTGGCTGAGGCGCGAGCAGCCGGACATCGTCTGTTTGCAGGAACTGAAGCTGGTGGACAGCGCGTTTCCTGCCGCCGATCTGGAGGCCGCCGGTTACGGCGCCATCTGGCACGGTCAGGCGTCATGGAACGGCGTGGCAATTCTTGCCCGCGATGCGCAACCGCTGGAGAGCCGGCGCGGTCTGCCCGGCGATCCCGACGATAAACACAGCCGCTACCTCGAAGCGGCGGTGCACGGGGTGTTGGTGGGGTGCCTGTACCTGCCCAATGGCAATCCGCAACCGGGGCCGAAGTTCGACTACAAGCTGGCCTGGTTCGAGCGCCTGATCAATTACGCCCGGGATCTGCAAAGCAGCGATCACCCGGTGGTGCTGGCCGGCGATTACAACGTGGTGCCCACGGATCTGGATATCTACAACACTCGATCCTGGCTCAAGGATGCGTTGTTGCAACCGCAAAGCCGCGAGTGCTACCAGCGATTGCTGGATCAGGGCTGGACGGATTCGTTGCGGCATCTTTATCCCGAAGATCGGCTGTATACCTTCTGGGATTATTTCCGCCAGCACTGGCAGAAGAACTCCGGGCTGCGGATCGACCATCTGCTGCTCAATCCCAAGCTGAGCCCTTATCTGCATGAGGCCGGTGTGGATGCTTGGGTGCGCAACGAACCGCATGCCAGCGACCACGCGCCGACGTGGATTCGCATCGACTCCCGTAAACGACGCTAAAAAGGTGATTGGTTAATTCAATTGTCGATTCGATGCCCGGATCCCGTATACATGGCGACCATCGGCGGAACGATCCGCGCCCATGCAAAAGGACCCGGCAATGAGCGAGCCACGCCTGACGAATCTGAAACAGTACCTGCAACGCCTGGGATTCGATGCGCCTCCGGCACCGACCCTTGAAACCCTGCGCCTGTTGCAATTGCGCCATACCGGCGCCTTTCCTTTCGAAAACCTGTCGACGCTCAGTGGTGAACCCGTTCTGATCGATCTGCCCTCCATCGAACGCAAGGTCTTTAACGATGCCCGTGGCGGCTACTGCTACGAGCTGAACAATCTGTTTCTGGCGCTGTTGCTGGAACTGGGGTTCGAGGCGCGGGGCATCAGTGGACGTGTGGTCATTAATCGGCCCGAAGGCAGCTGGACGGAGCGCACCCATCGCTTGAGTCTGGTGACCCTCGACGGCGTGCGCTACATCACCGATGTCGGCTTCGGCGGCATGGTGCCGACCGCACCGCTGGTGCTGGATACCGACGCTGAGCAATCCACGCCGCACGAACCGTATCGCATCGAAGTGCAGGCCGATGGCTACATGCTGCGGGCCAGGGTCGCTGGCGAATGGCGGCCGATGTACCTGTTTGACCTGCAACGCCAGGAAGACATCGATTACACCCTCGGCAACTGGTATGTCTCGACTCACCCGGACTCGCCATTCGCCCAGCGCCTGATGGTCGCGCGGACCGGCGACGGCTGGCGACGTACGCTGAACAACGGCAGTTTCGCGATCCACCGCATGGGCGCCGAGAGCGAGCGGCGTGAGGTAACGGATATCGATGAGCTGATCGAACTGCTGGAACGGGAGTTCGGCCTGCGCTTGCCGCACCAGCCCGGTGCACGTCTGGCGCTGGCGCGCTTGATTCAGCCAGTCTGAAACCTAAGGTTTTGCCTCCGGCTCGAGCACCCGCCGGATCTCGTTCACCGCTGCCGACAGTTTTTTCTCGAGGCTCTTGAGGTCGGTGGCGCTGAATTGCCCGATTGAATGTTCGAGTTCCTCAGTGGCGCCACGGCTGTCGAGCAACGCGCGGCGCAGGGTGTTGTTGATTACCGTCTGATAGCCATAGCCCTCGCTCTCAGCGACCTCGCGCGCGGCTTCGATCACTGCGTCATCGAGCATGATGGTGATGCGGGTTTTGCCCTTGGTGGGCGCGATGGCGCCGCGTTTACCTTGGCTGAAATCGTACTCATCCTTCATTGATCACCTCTGCGCAAAGTTGCCCTCGCTTGCTGGGCTCGAATGCGTTGGCAGCATTCTTGCTTTTGTCGAACTGAATCTTGAATGACTTCATTATGCATACTTTATATGTATAAAAAAGGATGCGGCCGCGCCGTCGGTCGCCATGAACACTTCAGCCTGGGCGGATAAAACGTGGACTCGAATGAGGATGTGTTGCCGGATTTGTGGGGGATGAAAGCAGCGGGATAGAAGGTTGGGTGGCTAGCTAACCATTATGTGACTGATAAGTTGTATACAAGTCTATGGACATTTGTCCTGACTCTTGCATACAGTGTGCGCATAACAAAAACCAGGGAACTCCCCCACCATGAAAACGCCCCATGTTTCACACCAACGGCCCGAGGACGAGAATCTCGGGGTCGGCGCGAATATGGCTTACGGCCTGCAACACGTTCTGACCATGTATGGCGGTATCGTCGCGGTGCCATTGATCATCGGTCAGGCCGCCGGGCTTTCGCCTGCGGACATTGGTCTGTTGATTGCTGCTTCATTGTTTGCGGGGGGGCTGGCCACGTTGCTGCAAACCCTGGGTTTACCGTTTTTCGGCTGTCAGTTGCCGCTGGTGCAGGGCGTGTCGTTCTCCGGCGTTGCCACTATGGTGGCGATTGTCAGCAGTGGCGGGGAGGGCGGCTTCCAGTCGGTGCTTGGCGCGGTGATTGCGGCGTCGCTGATTGGCTTGCTGATCACGCCGGTGTTTTCACGAATCACCAAGTTTTTCCCGCCGCTGGTCACGGGCATCGTGATCACCACCATCGGTCTGACGCTGATGCCGGTGGCTGCACGTTGGGCCATGGGCGGCAACAGTCACGCGCCTGACTTCGGCAGCATGCAGAACATCGGTCTGGCGGCGGTCACGCTGGTGCTGGTGTTGCTGCTGAGCAAAGTCGGCAGCTCCACTATCTCGCGTCTGTCGATCCTGTTGGCCATGGTGATCGGCACGGTGCTGGCGGTGTTCCTCGGCATGGCGGACTTCTCCAACGTCACCCAGGGCCCGATGTTCGGCTTCCCGACACCTTTCCATTTCGGCATGCCGACCTTCCACTTCGCTGCAATCCTGTCGATGTGCATTGTGGTCATGGTGACTCTGGTGGAAACCTCGGCGGACATCCTGGCAGTCGGTGAAATCATCGGCACCAAGGTCGACTCCAAGCGTCTGGGCAACGGCCTGCGGGCGGACATGCTGTCGAGCATGTTTGCGCCGATCTTCGGCTCGTTCACCCAGAGCGCCTTCGCCCAGAACGTCGGGCTGGTGGCGGTGACCGGGATCAAGAGCCGTTATGTGGTGGCCACCGGCGGTATCTTCCTGGTGATCCTCGGCCTGCTGCCGTTCATGGGCCGGGTCATCGCGGCAGTACCGACTTCGGTGCTCGGCGGCGCCGGTATCGTGCTGTTCGGCACGGTGGCGGCTAGTGGCATCCGCACGTTGTCCAAGGTTGATTACCGCAACAACGTCAACCTGATCATCGTTGCCACCTCGATCGGCTTCGGCATGATCCCGATTGCCGCGCCGAACTTCTACGATCACTTCCCGAGCTGGTTCGCGACCATTTTCCATTCGGGCATCAGCTCGTCGGCGATCATGGCAATTCTGCTGAACCTGGCGTTCAACCACTTCACGGCGGGCAACTCGGATCAGCAGTCGGTGTTTGCGGCGGCAGAAGAGCGGACCCTGCGTTATCGCGATCTGGCAGCGCTGCGTGAAGGCGACTACTTCAGCGACGGCAAGCTGCATGACTGCGATGGCAATGAAGTGCCGGTGATCGATCCGGATTCGGATCACGTTCATGGCGCGCCAAAGGTACACGCCAAGAGCAGCGAGCACGTCTGACAGCTGTTGCTGAATAGAAAAGGGCCGACTTTTTCAATGCCGACAAAAAAGCCCCTGAATCTTTCGATTCAGGGGCTCTGTATTTGGCTCCACAACCTGGACTCGAACCAGGGACCCAGTGATTAACAGTCACTTGCTCTACCAACTGAGCTATTGCGGAATTGGTGCGTATGTTACTGATTTAAAAAGACTAGTCAAGCATCGGCGTGATTTTTTTACCGAACGGCTTTCAGCCACCGAAGGTAAAGGTCCCCATCAGCAGTTTTGCGTACAACGCCGTGGCCGCCAGTTGCACGAGCCACAAGGCCAGTCCGCCGAGAAACACCCCGGCCGCCACTTGCAGCACCAGGCTCTTTTCGCGTTTGCCCGAGGTGCGGGGTGGATAGTAGTCCAGCTCATCGCGGTCGGCGCGCAGGTCATCGTTTTTCATGTCGGCTCTCTGAAATATCGTCTGTGTGCAGTCTAGAGGGTGTAGCGGCATTTCTTCAGACAAATAAAAAACGGGAAGCCCGAAGGCTTCCCGTTTTCAGTGCGGCGCCGGATCAGATGACCTGAACGATGGCGTCTGTTACGGCTTCGATGTTGCTCTGGTTCAGCGCGGCCACGCAGATGCGGCCGGTGTCCAGGGCGTAGATGCCGAACTCGTTGCGCAGGCGGTGAACCTGTTCGGTGGTCAGGCCGGAGTAGGAGAACATGCCGCGCTGACGACCGACGAAGCTGAAGTCACGCTGCGGGGCTTTCTTTGCCAGCAGAGCAACCATCTGCTCGCGCATGCCGCGAATGCGCAGACGCATCTCGGCCAGTTCGGCTTCCCACTGGGCGCGCAGTTCCGGGCTGTTCAGCACGGCGGCGACCACGCTTGCACCGTGGGTCGGCGGGTTGGAGTAGTTGGTGCGGATCACGCGTTTGACTTGCGACAGGACGCGGGCGCTTTCCTCTTTCGATTCGCTGACGATCGACAGCGCACCGACGCGCTCGCCGTACAGCGAGAACGACTTGGAGAACGAGCTCGACACGAAGAAGGTCAGGCCGGATTCGGCGAACAGGCGCACGGCAGCGGCGTCTTCGGCAATGCCGTCACCGAAACCCTGGTAAGCCATGTCGAGGAACGGCACGTGACCTTTGGCCTTGACCGCCTCCAGCACGTTGTTCCAGTCCGAAGGGCTCAGGTCGACGCCGGTCGGGTTGTGGCAGCAGGCGTGCAGCACGATGATCGAGCCGTTCGGCAGGGCGTTGAGGTCTTCCAGCAGGCCGGCACGGTTCACATCGTGGGTGGCGGCGTCGTAGTAGCGGTAGTTCTGCACCGGGAAACCGGCGGTTTCGAACAGCGCGCGGTGGTTTTCCCAGCTCGGGTCGCTGATCGCCACAACGGCATTCGGCAGCAGTTGCTTGAGGAAGTCGGCACCGATTTTCAGTGCGCCGGTCCCGCCGACGGCCTGAGTGGTGACAACGCGGCCAGCTGCCAGCAGTGGCGAATCATTGCCGAACAGCAGCTTTTGCACGGCCTGATCGTAAGCGGCGATGCCGTCGATTGGCAGGTAGCCGCGCGAGGCGTGCTGAGCGGCGCGAATGGTTTCGGCTTCGATGACGGCGCGCAGGAGTGGAATTCGCCCCTCTTCGTTGCAGTACACACCCACCCCGAGATTGACCTTATTGGTCCGGGTATCGGCGTTGAATGCTTCGTTGAGGCCCAGGATTGGATCGCGGGGTGCCATTTCGACAGCGGAGAACAGGCTCATTTTTACGGCAGCTCTAATGGAGAGTGGAGGGACGTGTGGCGCTCCAGCCGAATGCACTAGAGCGGTGCACAAACGGGGAGCTAGTATAGAGGCCATCATCGATCAATGGCGACAGGCGAATCGGCTTTTAAGGTAAGTTTTTCCGATTATTTCTCGACCGTTAGTCGAATGGATTTGTCAGAAGCTTTACCGGATGTAGGACGTTTGCCTTGAAAGGCGAGGCAATCGGCTCCACATTCAGCACAATCTTCGTTTTTCCTTGCGCGACATCGGTCGTTTGCGGTCTTTCTCGTGGGCCTGCGCTTTGTCGTCGGCGTCGCGACTCCAGAGGTGTTTATGTCTGAATTCCAGCTCGTCACCCGTTTCGACCCCGCCGGCGATCAACCCGAAGCCATTCGCCAGATGGTCGAAGGCATCGAAGCCGGGCTGGCGCACCAGACGCTGCTCGGGGTGACCGGGTCGGGCAAGACCTTCAGCATCGCCAACGTGATCGCCCAGGTGCAGCGTCCGACCCTGGTGCTGGCGCCGAACAAGACCCTGGCTGCGCAGTTGTACGGCGAGTTCAAGTCGTTCTTCCCGAACAACGCCGTCGAGTACTTCGTTTCCTACTACGACTATTACCAGCCCGAAGCCTATGTGCCGTCGTCCGACACCTTCATCGAGAAGGATGCGTCGATCAACGACCACATCGAGCAGATGCGGCTGTCGGCGACCAAGGCCTTGCTTGAGCGCAAGGACGCGATCATCGTCACCACGGTGTCGTGCATCTACGGTCTGGGCAGCCCGGAAACCTATTTGAAAATGGTCTTGCACGTCGATCGCGGCGACAAGCTCGATCAGCGTGCGCTGGTGCGGCGCCTGGCCGACCTGCAATACACCCGCAACGACATGGATTTCGCCCGGGCGACGTTTCGGGTACGCGGCGACGTGATCGACATTTATCCGGCCGAATCCGACCTCGAAGCGATCCGGATCGAGCTGTTCGATGACGAAGTAGAAAGTATTTCCGCGTTCGACCCTCTGACCGGTGAGGTCATCCGCAAGCTGCCGCGTTTCACCTTTTACCCGAAGAGCCACTACGTGACGCCCCGGGAAACCTTGCTCGACGCCATCGAGGGGATCAAGGTCGAGTTGCAGGAGCGCCTGGAATACCTGCGCAATAACAACAAACTGGTGGAAGCCCAGCGGCTGGAGCAGCGCACCCGGTTCGACCTGGAGATGATCCTCGAACTCGGCTACTGCAACGGCATCGAGAACTACTCGCGCTACCTGTCGGGCCGGCCGGCTGGCGCGCCGCCGCCGACCCTCTACGATTACCTGCCGGCCGACGCGTTGCTGGTGATCGACGAGTCCCATGTCAGCGTGCCGCAGGTCGGCGCGATGTATAAGGGCGACCGTTCACGTAAGGAAACACTGGTGGAATACGGTTTCCGCCTGCCATCGGCGCTGGATAACCGGCCGATGCGTTTCGACGAGTGGGAAGGGGTGAGCCCGCAGACGATCTTCGTTTCGGCCACGCCCGGCAACTACGAAGCCGAGCACGCCGGTCGGGTGATCGAGCAAGTGGTGCGACCGACCGGTCTGGTCGATCCGCAGGTTGAAGTACGCCCGGCGCTGACCCAGGTCGACGATCTTTTGTCGGAAATCACCAAGCGGGTGGCGCTGGAGGAGCGGGTGCTGGTCACCACGCTGACCAAGCGCATGGCCGAAGACCTGACCGATTACCTGGCCGACCACGGCATTCGTGTGCGTTATCTGCACTCGGACATCGACACCGTCGAACGGGTCGAAATCATCCGCGACCTGCGTCTCGGCACGTTCGATGTGCTGGTGGGGATCAACCTGCTGCGTGAAGGCCTGGACATGCCGGAAGTGTCACTGGTGGCGATTCTCGACGCGGACAAGGAAGGTTTCCTGCGTTCCGAGCGCTCGCTGATTCAGACCATCGGCCGGGCGGCGCGTAACCTCAATGGCCGGGCGATTCTCTACGCGGATCGCATGACTGGTTCGATGGAGCGCGCCATCGGCGAAACCGAGCGCCGTCGCGACAAGCAGATCGCCTTCAACCTGGCCAATGGCATCACGCCCAAGGGTGTGTTCAAGGACGTCGCCGACATCATGGAAGGCGCCACCGTGCCCGGTTCGCGCAGCAAGAAGCGCAAGGGCATGGCCAAGGCCGCCGAAGAGAGCGCCAAGTACGAAGCCGAACTGCGCTCGCCGAGCGAGATCACCAAGCGCATCCGCCAACTTGAAGAGAAGATGTACCAGTTGGCCCGCGACCTGGAGTTCGAAGCGGCGGCGCAAATGCGCGACGAAATTGCAAAGTTGCGTGAGCGCCTTTTGGCCGTCTGAAGGTTTGCAGTGTTTGGTCGGGCCTCTTCGCGAGCAAGCTCGCTCCCACATTGGAGTTGTGTCGTTCACAAAAAAACTGTGGGAGCGAGCTTGCTCGCGAATGGGGCGACTCGGTCTTAATGAGACTCCCCGGCCTTCAGTCCGGCGGGCAGTTTCTTGGTGAGCAAGATCGCCAACATGCTGATCCCCAACGCAATCCCGACAAAATGAAACGCATCGTTGTAGGCCATGATCAGCGCCTGCTGATGAACGATCTCGCTTAATTTGCCCAACGCCGCCGTGTCACTGCCGAACCGATCGGTCATCGACGCCAGGCGTTCGGCCACCTGCGGATTGGTCGGCACCACCGCTTCACGCAAGTAATCGAAGTAAGTCTTGGTGCGCGCGTCCAGCAACGTCGCAAGCAGGGCGATGCCGATGGCGCCGCCGAGGTTGCGCAAAATGTTGAACAGACTTGACGCCGAGCCCGCGTCCTGCGGCAGGATGTAAGCCGTGGCGATCAGCGAAATGGTCACCATGATCAGTGGTTGACCGAGGGCGCGGATAATCTGGATCTGATTGAACTGCGGCCCGGCAAAATCCGGGTTTAGCACGCCAGATGAAAAACTCGCCAGCCCGAACAGGCCAAAACCGATCGTGCACAGCCATTTTGGCGAGACGAATTTCATCAGCTTCGGCACCAGCGGAATCAGAAACAGCTGCGGCACGCCCATCCACATGATCACCTCACCGATCTGCAGGGCGTTGTAGTTCTGGATCTGTGCCAGGTACAGCGGCAACAGATAGATCGAGCCGTACAGCCCGACGCCCATGCCGAGGCTGGAAATACTCGACAGACCGAAATTGCGGTTGCGCAGGATGCCCAGGTTGATCAGCGGATTGGGCTTGGAGATCTGCACGATCACGAAGGTGATCAGGCTCAGCAGGGCGATGCTGCCCAGCGTCACTATCAGATTCGATTCCAGCCAGTCCTTGCGATGGCCTTCCTCAAGGAAAACCTGCAAGCAACCGAGGCCGACGCCCAGCGTGAGAATGCCGGTGTAATCGGTGCTTTTCAGCAGTTCCCAGTGCGCTTCTTTCTTCTCCAGGCCGTACATCAGCCCGGCGATCATGATCAGTCCCGGCGGGATGTTGATATAGAAGATGTACTCCCAGCCCCAGTTTTCCGTGAGCCAGCCGCCGAGGGTCGGGCCGATGGACGGGGCGAAGGTGGCGGTCATGGCAAACATGGCCATGCCTTTGGCCCGGTGGTGTTCGGGGAGTTTGATCAGCGTCAGGGTGAACGCCAGCGGGATCAGCGCGCCGCCGGTGAAGCCTTGCATGGCGCGAAACACGATCATGCTTTCCAGGCTCCAGGCCATCGAGCACAGCAGCGACGAAATCAGAAAACCCAGCGAAACCCACACCGCCAGCCGCCGGGCCGACAGCAACTGCACCAGCCAGGCGGTCAGCGGAATCATGATGATTTCCGCCACCAGATAAGACGTCGAAATCCACGAGCCTTCTTCCAGCGTCGCCGACAGGGCGCCTTGAATGTCCTTGAGCGATGAGTTGGTGATCTGGATGTCGAGCACCGCCATGAAGGCGCCGAGCATCACGCTCATCACCGCGATCCAGTCCCGCCGGGTCGGTTCGCCGACCGGGCGGATCAGTGAATCACCGGCCATTGTCAGAGGCGTCTTTGATGTTCACGGTGGCGGTGACGGACATGCCCGGACGGATCTTACCGTGCAGCGGGTTATCCGCCTTGAAGGTCAGCTTGACCGGAATCCGCTGCACGACCTTGGTGAAGTTGCCGGTGGCGTTGTCCGGCGGCAACAGGCTGAACTGCGCGCCGGAGGCGGCGAACAGGCTGTCGACCCGGGCTTCAATCGGCGTATCACCATAGGCGTCGAAGAGCAGTTCGGCCTTCTGGCCCGGTTGCATGTGGCCGATCTGGGTTTCCTTGAAGTTGGCCTGGACCCAGATGTCTTCGTCCGGAACGATCGACAAAAGATAGGCGCCGGCCTGCACAACTTGCCCGTTGCGGGCGGCGCGCTGGCCGATCAGGCCGCTGATCGGTGCGTGGATTTCGCTGCGGGTCAGGTTCAGTTCGGCCTGGGCAAGGTCGGCGCGGGCGTTGGCGATCTGCGCGTCGAGGCGTTTGACTTCGGCGGTCAGTGCATTGACCTGCTGGCGCTGGCTCTGGGCATCGGCTTGCGCCTTGGCCACTTGCGAGCGGGCGATGTGGGCTTCGGCAGAAAGGGTGGTGACACGCTCCTCGGAAACGTAGCCGGGTTTGCGCAGGGTTTCTGCCCGCGACAAATCCACCTGCGAGCGGCCGAGTGTCGCCTGGGTGGTGGCCACTTGTGCGTCGCTGGCGGCGATCAGGCTGGCTTGCTGGGTCAGTTTGCTCTGGGCTTGCAGACGCTCGGCCTCGCGGGTGGCGAGGGCGGCGTTGGCCCGATCGACGGCAAGGCGAAAGTCATCGCCTTCGAGACGGATCAGCAATTGGCCTTTTTCCACGTGCTGATTGTCCTGCACCAGCACTTCGTCGATACGCGCGCTCAACTGGCTCGACACACGGGTGATTTCACCCTGGACATAGGCGTTGTCGGTGCTTTCATAAAAGCGGCCCTTGAAAAACCAATGGGCGAAAAAGCCCCCGGCAATCAACAGGACCAGCAACAGGAAAATGAACAGGCGACGCTTGAGTTGGGCAGGCATGGGCAAACTGTAGTCGAGGAATTGTAAGGAAAGTTATCAGCAGGCGAATCTGGCATACAGCCGATGAGCGGTAAATGCCGTCTGTTGATAATCGGCCATTCATCACGGCCAACGGGCGTTCCAGACGCAACCTTGGCTTAAATGCCCTGCCCGCTGGAGCGGGGCGGGTGTCGCCTGTTACCATTCGCCGCTTGATTGTTCTTTGCTTTTCATTCTTTTCGAGACATGCCATGACCACCGTCCGCACTCGCATCGCGCCATCGCCTACCGGGGATCCCCACGTAGGTACCGCTTACATCGCACTGTTCAACTACTGCTTTGCCAAGCAGCACGGCGGTGAGTTCATCCTGCGGATCGAAGACACCGATCAGTTGCGTTCGACCCGCGAGTCCGAACAGCAGATCTTCGACGCTTTGCGCTGGCTGGGTATCGACTGGAGCGAAGGCCCGGACGTCGGCGGCCCGCACGGTCCTTACCGTCAAAGCGAGCGCGGCGATATCTACCAGAAGTACTGCCAGCAACTGGTCGACATGGGCCACGCCTTCCCGTGCTTCTGCACCGCCGAAGAGCTGGACCAGATGCGCGCCGAGCAAATGGCGCGCGGCGAAACCCCGCGTTACGACGGCCGTGCACTGCTGCTGTCCAAAGAAGAAGTCGCCCGTCGCCTGGCTGCCGGCGAACCCCACGTGATCCGCATGAAAGTGCCGACCGAAGGCGTCTGCGTGGTGCCGGACATGCTGCGTGGCGACGTCGAGATCCCGTGGGATCGCATGGACATGCAGGTGCTGATGAAGACCGACGGCCTGCCGACGTACTTCCTGGCCAACGTGGTCGACGATCACCTGATGGGCATCACCCACGTGCTGCGCGGTGAGGAATGGCTGCCGTCGGCGCCGAAACTGATCCTGCTCTATGAATACTTCGGTTGGGAACAACCGCAGCTGTGCTACATGCCGCTGCTGCGTAACCCGGACAAGAGCAAGCTGTCCAAGCGCAAGAACCCGACGTCGGTGACGTTCTACGAGCGCATGGGCTTCATGCCGGAAGCGATGCTCAACTACCTGGGCCGCATGGGCTGGTCGATGCCGGACGAGCGCGAGAAGTTCTCGCTGCAGGAAATGGTCGACAACTTCGACCTCAAGCGTGTGTCGCTGGGCGGGCCGATTTTCGACATCGAGAAGCTGTCGTGGCTCAACGGCCAGTGGCTGCGTGACCTGCCGGTGGAAGAGTTTGCCGCTCGCGTACAGAAGTGGGCGTTCAACTCCGAATACATGATGAAGATCGCGCCGCACGTTCAGGGCCGTGTCGAAACTTTCAGCCAGGTTGCACCACTGGCCGGATTCTTCTTCGCCGGTGGCGTGAATCCGGATGCCAAGCTGTTCGAGTCGAAAAAGCTCTCGGGTGATCAGGTTCGTCAACTGATGCAATTGATCCTGTGGAAACTGGAAAGCCTGCGTCAGTGGGAGAAGGACAGCATCACCGCGACGATTCAGGCGGTGGTCGAATCCCTCGAGCTGAAGCTGCGTGATGCGATGCCGCTGATGTTTGCGGCGATCACCGGTCAGGCGAGCTCGGTGTCGGTGCTTGATGCGATGGAAATCCTCGGGCCGGACCTGACCCGTTTCCGTCTGCGCCAGGCGATTGACCTGCTGGGCGGCGTGTCGAAGAAAGAAAACAAAGAGTGGGAAAAGCTGTTGGGCGCCATCGCCTGATTGGGTTTGACTCTGCAGGATGCGCCGCAGGTCAGGATCTTTTGATCCCGTCCTTCGGCGTTTTCTCCCGAATTTATGGGGGGAGGATGGTAAGTGATTGTTATGCCGACAAAAAATTTTGAAATTTTTCAAAAATAAGTTTGACAGCCTTTCGATACGCCCTTAAGATTCGCCCCGTCCTCAGCGATGACATCAACGATGAGGGGCTATAGCTCAGCTGGGAGAGCGCTTGCATGGCATGCAAGAGGTCGACGGTTCGATCCCGTCTAGCTCCACCAATTTACACTTCGAAGCCTGGCCACACCGGCTTCGAAGCGATCAACACTCAGCGTTGATCAGTTGTATAGAAGGGTTTGCGTCCCCTTCGTCTAGTGGCCTAGGACACCGCCCTTTCACGGCGGTAACAGGGGTTCGAGTCCCCTAGGGGACGCCAGTTTTACAGAAGCGATGTTGCAAGATGTCGCTCCGCCGAGAGGCGAAAAATCCGGGGCTATAGCTCAGCTGGGAGAGCGCCTGCATGGCATGCAGGAGGTCAGCGGTTCGATCCCGCTTAGCTCCACCAATTTACAGTTCAAGGTCTGGCCACACCGGCCTTGAATCGATCAGTACTCAGCGCTGATCAGTTGTATAGAAGGTTTGTGTCCCCTTCGTCTAGTGGCCTAGGACACCGCCCTTTCACGGCGGTAACAGGGGTTCGAGTCCCCTAGGGGACGCCACGATTACCCGCTTTGCGGGATTTTATAAGGGTCATTCAATTATTGAATGGCCCTTTTGTTTGTCTGGCGTTTGGCCAAATCCTCTTTTTCCTTAACACTGTGCTTCAGACCAGCGGTCACGCGTGTGACTTGCGGAATATTATTATGAGAATAATATTGCTATCGTAATATTCGGAGGCGACGATGAACGACAAGAAAGCTCAAACCCGCGAACGCATTCTCAAGGCCGCCAGCGCTGCACTGATCCAGCGCGGCCCCGCTGAACCGAGCGTGGGCGAAGTGATGGGTGCTGCCGGCCTGACCGTCGGTGGCTTCTACGCGCACTTCGAAAGCAAGGACGCAATGATGCTCGAGGCGTTCAAGCAATTGCTCGGTCGCCGTCGCGACCTGATTGCCGACATGGACAGCGAGCTGACCGGTGAAGAGCGCCGCGCCCTGGTGGCTGCGTTCTACCTGTCGCGCAAACATCGCGATTCCAGCGATTCGGCGTGCCCGATTCCGGCCTCCATTGGTGAGCTGGGCCGTCTGCCAGAAGCGTTCCGGATCGCATTGAACGAACACCTGGAATTGATGATTGCGCAGTTGGCCGCAACGCCGGAAGACACCGATAAAGCGTTGGCCGACGTGGCCTTGATGGTAGGTGGTCTGGCGCTCGCGAGGGCGTTGGGTCCTGGGGATTTATCCGATCGATTGCTGCGTGCCGCCAAGTCGGCGGTGCGTTGACCTGAAGGCTACAAGCCCGAGGAGAGAGCGATGAGCACGTTGAAGTGGGTTCGTGGCGTTAATGGCACCTTGGGCTGGTTTGCACCGAAACTGGTGGCGAGCAAAATGCGGCTGGCGTTCATGACGCCGCGCGCGAATGCGCCGCGGGACTGGGAATTGCCGCTGCTGGAGAAATCCGAGCGCATCACGTTGCGTTTCGGTCTCTCGGCCCTGCGTTGGGGGCAAGGCCCGACTGTCTTGCTGATGCACGGCTGGGAAGGGCGGCCCACCCAGTTTGCCGCGTTGATCACGGCGCTGGTTGAAGCGGGTTACACCGTTGTCGCGCTGGATGGCCCGGCCCACGGCCGCTCGCCGGGGCGCGAAGCCAATGTGGTGTTGTTCGCTCGTGCGATGCTTGAGGCCGCTGCAGAGTTGCCACCGTTGCAAGCGGTCATTGGCCACTCCATGGGTGGTGCCAGCGCCATGCTCGCCGTGCAATTGGGCTTGCGCACTGAAACCCTGGTGAGCATCGCCGCTCCGGCGCGAATCCTTGGTGTTTTGCGCGGATTCGCCCGCTACGTCGGTATGCCACCCAGAGCTCGTTCCGCGTTCATTCGTCAAGTCGAGCAGGACGTTGGCATGCGCGCAGCCACGCTCGATGTCGCCCACTATCAACTGGATATGCCAGGCCTGATCGTACATGCCGAGGACGACACTTTCGTCCCGGTCAAGGAATCCCGACTGATCCACGAATCCTGGTTCGACAGCCGCTTGCTGCGTCTGGAAACCGGCGGCCATCAGCGAGTGCTGGCCGACCCTCGGGTGATTGATGGTGTGTTATCACTGCTGGCCGGGCGAAGCCTTCAGGCGCGGCAATCGGCGTAGTCATCCGTTACACTGCCCCGTTTGAATAATCTGACCGGGAGTAGGGCATGGGCTGGGATCGGGCGACGCCGTTTACCATTGATCTGCAAGTGGGCGCCGAGGACATCGACGGGCTGGGCCACGCCAACAACGCGGTGTACGTGACCTGGCTCGAGCGCTGCGCCTGGCGCCACTCGCAGCGCCTGGGTCTGGATCTGGTCGAGTACCGGCGTCTGGATCGGGCAATGGCCGTTGTACGACACGAAATCGATTACCTGGCGGCTGCCTACGAAGGCGACGAGCTGCAACTGGCGACCTGGATCGTCGATTGGGATCAGCGCCTGAAAATGACCCGTCACTTCCAGTTGATTCGCCCTAGCGACAACGCCACGCTGCTGCGCGCCCAGACCACCTTCGTCTGCATTGAGCTGTCGACCGGCAGGCCCAAGCGCATGCCCGCCGAGTTCATCGAAGGCTACGGCCCGGCCATCCAGACAGCGGACATGGGTTTAACCCGCGAAACCCAGTAAACTGCCGCACGTTTTTCCTTGAGTGTGTGTTTCCCATGCAAATTGCTCTGGCGCCGATGGAAGGGTTGGTCGACGACATCCTGCGCGATGTCCTGACCCGTGTCGGCGGTATTGACTGGTGTGTGACCGAGTTCATCCGGGTCAACGATCAGTTGCTGACCCCGGCCTATTTCCACAAGTTCGGCCCCGAACTGCTCAACGGTGCGCGCACGGCTTCCGGCGTGCCACTGCGCGTGCAGTTGCTGGGTTCCGATCCGGTGTGCCTGGCGGAAAACGCGGCACTGGCCTGCGAGTTGGGTTCTGAGGTGATTGACCTGAACTTCGGCTGCCCCGCCAAGACCGTCAACAAGTCCCGTGGCGGTGCGGTTCTGCTCAAGGAGCCGGAACTGCTCAACCAGATCGTCGAGCACGTCCGTCGCGCTGTCCCTGCGCACATTCCGGTCACTGCCAAGATGCGCCTGGGTTTCGACAGCCCCGATGGTTCGCTGGTATGCGCCACGGCGCTGGCCGAGGGCGGTGCCGAGCACATCGTGGTTCACGCCCGGACCAAGATGGACGGCTACAAACCGCCGGCGCATTGGGAGTGGATTCCGCGTGTGCAGGACGTGGTCAAGGTGCCGGTGTTTGCCAATGGCGACATCTGGAGCGTCGAAGACTGGCGTCGCTGCCGGGAAATCAGCGGTGTCGAAGACATCATGCTCGGTCGTGGCCTGGTGTCGCGTCCGGATCTGGCCCGTCAGATCGCCGCCGCTCGTGCCGGCGAGGAAGTCGTCGAGATGACCTGGGCCGAGCTGCTGCCGCTGATCCAGGACTTCTGGCTGCAAGCCAAGGCACAGATGACCGCGCGTCAATCGCCGGGCCGCCTGAAGCAATGGCTGGCGATGCTGACCCGCAATTATTCCGAAGCCACCGAGCTGTTTACCGTGCTTCGCCGCGAAACCGAACCGGATCAGGTCTCGCGTTTGCTGGGCTTGCCGGTCGCCGAAGCGGCCTGAAAAAAATCTTCAAATCGTCTCTTGAAAACAAAATGCAGGTCCCTATCTAAGGGTTACGCGATGCCGAATTCGGGTCGCGGAGACAAAAAAACTTGCTGATTGTTTTCAGGAGATTTGAACCATGAGTACTGCATTTTCCCTCGCTCCACTGTTCCGTTCCTCGGTAGGTTTCGACCGTTTCAACGACCTGTTCGAAACCGCCCTGCGCAACGAGCCAGGCAGCAGCTATCCTCCTTACAACGTCGAAAAACACGGTGACGATCAATACCGCATCGTCGTGGCGGCGGCCGGTTTCCAGGAAGAAGACCTGGAACTGCAAGTCGAGAAAGGTGTGCTGACCATCAGTGGCGGCAAGCGTGACGCGAACGAAGGTGTCACTTTCCTGCACCAGGGCATCGCCCAACGTGCATTCAAGCTGTCCTTCCGCCTGGCCGATCACATCGAGATCAAGGCTGCCGACCTGCGTAACGGTCTGTTGAGCATTGACCTGCTGCGAGTGATCCCGGAAGAAGCGAAAGCCAAGCGCATCCCGATCAACGGGGCGGAGAAGCCGGTCCTGCAATAAGCCGACCGGGAAGAAGGGCGCCGAAAGGCGCCCTTTTTTGTGCCCGTCATTCCAGCAATCCTTTCAACCCCTCCAGCGGCAACGGCCGGCTGTGCAGATAACCCTGATACAAATGGCAACCCAGCCCCTGCAGGAAGGCCAGCTGTTCCGGGGTTTCCACGCCTTCGGCGATCACTTCCAGTTCCAGGCTGCGGGCCATGGCGACAATGGCGCGGATGATTTCGGCGTCGTTGGGGTCGCTGGTGGCGTCACGGATAAACGATTGATCGATCTTCAGCGTGTCCACCGGCAATCGCTTCAGGTAGGTCAGCGATGAATAGCCGGTGCCGAAATCGTCCATGGCAAAGCTCACGCCGAGTTTTTTCAGGCGACGCATTTTGCTGATGGTGTCTTCCAGGTTCTGGATGACGATGCCTTCGGTAATTTCCAGTTTCAGCAGTGAGCAGGGCAGGCCGTGGCTGCTCATGCTGTGCTCGATGCGCTCGACGAAGTCGTTCTGGCGGAACTGCCGGGGGCTGATGTTCACGCACAGGGTGAAGGCCAGAGGATCGATCAGCTGTTCGGCGATCAATTGCTTGAAAGCTTCGCACGCCTCATCGAGGATCCAGGTGCCGACCTCCAGAATCAGCCCGCTGTCCTCCAGGACCTTGATGAATTCGGCGGGCGATTGCGCGCCGAGTTCCGGGTGGTTCCAGCGCACCAGGGCTTCAGCGCCGATGATGCGATTGTCCCGGGCGTCGATCTGCGGTTGGTAATGAACGTCGAATTCCCCCCGGGACAGCGCCAGGCGCAGGTCGGTCTCCATACGCAGCCGTTCGCTGGCCGCTTTCTGCATGGTGTTGTGGTACATCTGCGTGGTATTTCGTCCGGAATCCTTGGCGCGGTACAGCGCAATGTCGGCACGTTTGAGCAGATCGGTCGGCGTCGAGCCGTGATCGGGAATCAGCGCCACGCCGATGCTCGGCGTCACTTGCAGGCGCTGGCCGTCGAGGAACATCGGCTCCGACAGCAACTCGCGAATGGTGTCGGCCAGCTCGCGCACCTGGGCGCTGACTTCATTACGCGTGCCTTCCAGGCCGCTGAGCAGCACCACGAATTCATCGCCACCGAGCCGCGCCACGGTGTCTTCCATGCGTACGCTGGCTTCAAGCCGCGCGGTGATGATTTTCAGCACGGTGTCGCCGACCGGGTGACCCAGTGAGTCGTTGATGTGCTTGAAGTGATCCAGATCGAGAAACAGCAGCGCGCCTCGCAGGTTGTGGCGCTTGAGCAGGGCGATCTGCTGGCTCAGTCGATCCATCAGCAGCGCGCGGTTGGGCAGGTTGGTCAGCGGATCGTGATAGGCCAGGTGGCGGATCTGCGCCTCGGCGTTCTTCAGCAGGCTGACATCCCGGGCCGTGAGCAACAGGCAGGCGGTTTCATTGAGGGTGATCGGTTCGACCGAGACTTCCACCGTCAGTATCTCGCCGCGCTTGTTGCGCCCGAGCATTTCCTGATGATGCACGCGGCCTTTGATCTGAAGTTCGGCGAGCAACGCCGAACGCTGTTTTTCCTCGGCCCAGATGCCGATCTGATACACGGTTTTACCCACCACTTCGTCGGCGCGGTAACCGGTCAGGCGGCAGAAACCGTCATTGACCTCCAGATAGCGCCCGGTGTCGCGTTCGGTGATGGTGATGGCGTCGGGGCTTGAGTGAAACGCCTTGGCGAATTTCTCTTCACTGGCCTTGAGTGCCGCTTCCGAGCGCTGTTGCTGAGTAATGTCGCGCAATGTGGTGACGATGCACGGCTGGTTGCCAACGCTGATCTGGCGGCTGGAAATCACGCAGGTCAGCGACTGGCCGTCTTTGTGCTGGACGATGATCGCGACATTGCTCAGGCCCTGTTCGCGGATCACCCGTTCGATGCGTTGCAGACTTTTCGCCGAGGCGTCCCACAGGCCGATTTCTTCGGCGGTATGGCCGATCACATCGCTGGCGCTCCAGCCGAAAGTCTGGGAAAAGCTGGAATTGATCTCGATGAATTCCCCGGTTTCCTGGCGCGTCACGCATATCGGGTCGGGACTGACCTGGAACAGCGTGGCGAATTTCTCTTCCGAAGCCACCAGTCGTTGTTCGCGCTCGACCTGATCGGTGATGTCCAGCAGGGTGCCGGCCATCCGCAGCGGTACGCCGTTGTCGTCGCGATAGAGGCGGGCGCGGCTTTCCAGGTAGCGCGAGCTGCCATCCGGCAGTTGCACGCGGTAAGTCAGCTGATAATTGCCCGCCGGGCCTTCGCGCAGGCTGCGATAGGCGTCGCGCATGCTGTCGCGCTCTTCGCCGGGGACGCCCTCGAAGAATTCTTCGAACGATTCATGAAATGGTTTCGGCTCAAGACCGTGCAATTGCGCGGCCCGGGCCGAGCCGTAGAGCATGCCGCTGGGAATGTGCCAGTCCCAGGTGCCGAGCTGTGCCGAATCCAGCGCCAGGTCGAGGCGTTCCTGACTGTCCTTCAGGGCATGCTCGGCGGCCTTGCGTTCGGTGGTGTCGAGAAAGGTGCTGAGCAGGTACGGCTGGCCTTCGAGTTCGACCTTTTGCGCGCTGAGGATGCCGTCGTGGATCTGGCCGTTGCTGGCGCGGAACTGCACCTCCATGCTGATCAGTTCGCCCTTGGCCTTGGTCTTCTTGACCAGCTCCGCCCGTTGTTCGGGATGGACCCACAGGCCCAGCTCCAGGGTGGTGCGACCGATGGCGCTCTGCACCGGCCAGCCGAACAAGCTTTCGAAATACTGGTTGGCCTCGCTGATCAGGCCGTCCTCCTGACGGGTCAGCAGCACCATGTTCGGGCACAGGTGAAACAGCGTGGCGAAACGTTTTTCAGAGCTGCTGAGCGCCTGTTCCCTTTGCCTTTGGTGGGTGATTTCGCGGATGACCCCGATCATTCGGGGCCGGCCGTGTTTGTCCGGCAGCAGGCTGCCGTTGATTTCCAGCCAGTGCAGGCTGCCGTCGGGCCAGCGGATGCGGTGGTGCATCGCCTGTTCCAGCGGCGCGCCGGCGATGACCGCGTGGAAGGCGCGAATGGTTTTCGCCCGGTCTTCCGGCGGCAACAAGTCGAGGTATTCCAGGTCTTCGGGCAGCGGTTGCCGCGGGTCGAAGCCGAACAGGGCCTGAGTGCCGCGCGACCAACTGATCTGCCCGCGCTCGATATCCCAATACCAGGCGCCAAGCCGAGCGCCGTTGAGCGCCGCGAGCAATTGCGGCGCGCTCTCCCAGCTCTGCTCGGAACGCCGTGGATCAATGGCCTGAATACGCGGCATCGGCGGAATACGGTCAACAGATTTCGGCATTGTTAAGGGGCCTTGAGCTGATGTGGGCGTTTGGCACAGGGACGGCAGCTCTATAGGAGTAGCACAAGTTAGCCGAGAGTCCCTGGCAGATCGATTTGAGCGTCCAGCAGGGCCATAAATGCCCGTGCAGCATTCGACAGCGTCCTTTCAGTGTGCAGGATATAGCCTAGCTGGCGACGGAGCTGTATGCCCGGTAAAGGTATGCGCGCCACCTGTTCATCGAGCATCGTGCGCGGCAAAACGCTCCACGCCAGGCCGATCGACACCATCATCTTGATGGTTTCCAGGTAGTTGGTGCTCATCGCGATGTTCGGCGTCAGGCCCTGAGCCTCGAACAGCCGTTGGACAATATGGTGGGTGAAGGTGTTGCCGCCGGGGAAAACTGCCGGATGACCGGCAATGTCCGCCAATGTGACGGCGCCGTTGCTGATCAATGAATGTTCGGGGGCGACCACGAAATCCAGCGGGTCATCCCAGACCGGCGTGGCCTTGACCAGCGTATGTGGTTCCGGCGCGAGCGTGATGACCGCCAGTTCCGCCCGGCCGTGAAGAATCTCTTCGTAGGCCACTTCCGAATCGAGGAACTGAATATCCAACGCAACCTGTGGGTAGCGGCGAGTGTATTCCCTTAATAAGGGCGGCAAGCGGTGCAGACCGATGTGGTGACTGGTGGCCAGGGTCAGGCGGCCCGTGACTTCGCCGGTCAGGTTGGTCAGGGCGCGGCGCGTGTCGTCCAGCACGTTGAGAATCTGATAAGCCCGTGGCAACAGGGCCCGGCCGGCCTCGGTCAGGCCCACTTCACGACCGAGCCGGTCGAACAGTCGCACATTCAATTGCTGCTCCAGCCCGGCGATGCGTTTGCTGATGGCCGGTTGCGTCAGGTGCAGGCGTTCACCGGCGCCGGAGAAGCTTCCGGTTTCTGCAATCGCGATAAAAGCATTGAGGTTGGCCAGGTCCATGTTTGTATTCCAGCTGGTTATCCAAAGCATAAAAAATATGAATTTGAGTTATTTAATCTAACCCCATAGGATCGGCCTCACAAGCCAAAGGGTTATTGATAAGCCCAGGGCATAGAAACAAGCTGATGAGGAACCGTCTGATGGCCGGCAAAACGCTCTACGACAAGCTCTGGGATTCGCATTTGGTCAAGCAGCGCGACGATGGCTCGGCGCTGATCTATATCGATCGTCACATCATTCACGAAGTGACCTCGCCGCAGGCCTTCGAAGGCTTGCGTCTGGCCGGGCGCAAGCCGTGGCGCATCGATGCCAACATCGCCACCCCGGACCACAACGTACCGACCACCCCGGAGCGCAAGGGCGGCATCGAAGCCATTGCCGACCAGGTCTCGCGTTTGCAGGTTCAGACCCTCGATGACAACTGCGATGAATACGGCATCGTCGAGTTCAAGATGAATGACGTGCGACAGGGCATTGTCCACGTGATCAGCCCGGAGCAGGGCGCGACCTTGCCGGGCATGACCGTGGTCTGCGGCGACTCGCACACCTCGACTCACGGCGCGTTCGGCGCCCTGGCTCACGGTATTGGCACTTCCGAGGTCGAGCACGTACTCGCCACCCAGTGCCTGGTCGCCAAGAAAATGAAGAACATGCTGGTGCGCGTCGAAGGCCAGTTGCCGTTCGGCGTGACCGCCAAGGACATCGTCCTCGCCGTCATTGGCAAGATCGGCACGGCTGGCGGTAATGGCCATGCCATCGAGTTCGCCGGCAGCGCGATCCGTGATCTGTCGATCGAAGGCCGCATGACCATCTGCAACATGTCCATCGAAGCCGGCGCCCGCGTGGGTCTGGTAGCGGCGGACCAGAAGACGGTGGATTACGTCAAGGGTCGTCCGTTCGCACCGAAAGGCGCCGAGTGGGATCTGGCGGTCGAGTCCTGGAAAGATCTGGTGTCCGACGCCGACGCGCATTTTGACACCGTGGTCGAGCTCGACGCCGCGCAGATCAAGCCGCAGGTCAGCTGGGGCACTTCGCCGGAAATGGTCTTGGCCGTTGATCAGAACGTGCCGGACCCGGCCAAGGAAATGGATCTGGTCAAACGCGACTCGATCGTCCGTGCCTTGAAATACATGGGTTTGACCGCCAATCAGGCGATCACAGATATTCAGCTCGATCGCGTATTCATCGGCTCCTGCACCAACTCGCGCATCGAAGATTTGCGCGCTGCCGCGGTGATCGCCAAGGGCCGCAAAGTTGCGTCGACCATCAAACAGGCCATCGTGGTGCCGGGTTCGGGTCTGGTGAAGGCACAGGCTGAAGCCGAAGGTCTGGACAAGATTTTCCTGGAAGCCGGTTTCGAGTGGCGCGAGCCGGGTTGCTCGATGTGCCTGGCGATGAACCCGGACCGTTTGGAGTCCGGCGAGCACTGTGCGTCGACCTCCAACCGTAACTTCGAAGGCCGTCAGGGCGCCGGTGGCCGTACCCACCTCGTCAGCCCGGCCATGGCCGCTGCGGCGGCGGTGAACGGTCGTTTCATCGACGTTCGTGAATTGATCTGAGGAGCGCAGCATGAAAGCTTTTACCCAGCACACCGGCCTTGTCGCGCCTCTGGATCGTGCCAACGTCGACACCGACCAGATCATCCCGAAGCAGTTCTTGAAATCGATCAAGCGCACCGGCTTCGGCCCGAACCTGTTCGACGAATGGCGTTATCTCGATGTGGGGCAGCCGTATCAGGACAACTCCAAGCGCCCGCTGAACAAGGAATTCGTGCTCAACGCCGAGCGTTATCAAGGCGCCAGCGTGTTGCTGGCCCGCGAGAACTTCGGTTGCGGTTCCAGCCGTGAGCACGCGCCGTGGGCGCTGGAAGAATACGGGTTCCGCAGCATCATCGCGCCGAGCTACGCCGACATCTTCTTCAACAACAGCTTCAAGAACGGTTTGCTGCCGATCATCCTGAGCGACGCAGAGGTCGACGAGCTGTTCAAGCAGGTCGAGGCCGAGCCGGGCTATCAGTTGCAGATCGATCTGCAAGAACAGACCGTGACCAGCCCGAACGGCAAGGTCTATCGCTTCGAGATCGATGCCTTCCGCAAACACTGCCTGCTCAATGGCCTGGACGACATCGGCCTGACCCTGCAGGACGGCGATGCCATTGCCGCGTTTGAAGCCCGGCATCGCGCGAGCCAGCCGTGGTTGTTCCGCGACGCGTGATTGATTCGAGATGATGTAGTCAGGGCTGGCCCCTTCGCGGGCAAGCCCGCTCCCACATTTGAAGTGCATTCCCCTGTGGGAGCGAGCTTGCTCGCGAAAAGGGCAGTTCAAACAACATAGGAATCAGGATGTGACCATGACCAGCACCGCCCACAGTCAGGTTGTACAAAAGCAATTCGGTGAGCAGGCCGCCGCCTACCTGAGCAGCGCCGTTCACGCTCAAGGCACTGAATTTGCGCTGCTGCAGGCTGAGCTGGCGGGGCAGGGCGAGGCGCGGGTGCTGGATCTGGGTTGCGGCGCCGGGCACGTGAGTTTTCACGTTGCTCCGTTGGTGAAGGAAGTGGTCGCGTACGACCTGTCGCAGCAGATGCTCGACGTGGTCGCCGCCGCTGCCGTTGATCGCGGATTGAGCAACGTGTCCACGGTCAACGGCGCCGCCGAGCGTCTGCCGTTTGCCGATGGCGAATTCGACTTCGTGTTCAGCCGCTATTCGGCGCACCACTGGAGCGACCTCGGCGTGGCCTTGCGCGAAGTGCGCCGGGTGCTGAAACCGGGCGGCGTGGCGGCATTCATTGATGTGCTGTCGCCGGGCAGTCCGCTGTTCGACACCTATCTGCAGAGCGTCGAAGTGCTGCGCGACACCAGTCATGTGCGCGATTATTCGGCCGGTGAGTGGTTGCGCCAGGTCAGCGAGGCCGGTCTGCACACACGCAGCACCACGCGTCAGCGCCTGCGTCTGGAGTACAGCAGTTGGGTCGAGCGCATGCGCACGCCAGAAGTGATGCGCGCCGCGATCCGCCAGTTGCAGCAATCGATGGGCAACGAAGTGCGCGAATATTTTGAGATTGAGGCTGATGGATCGTTCAGTACAGATGTACTGGTGCTCTGGGCCGAGAAATAAACTTAGAACGACAAGCATTTTTCCGGGCGCGCCAGTCGATGGGGCACCGATTGAAGACACGAGGAAAGCATGAGCAAGCAGATTCTGATTCTCCCAGGCGACGGTATTGGTCCGGAAATCATGGCCGAAGCGGTCAAGGTGCTGGAGCTGGCCAACGACAAGTACAGCCTGGGTTTCGAGCTGAGCCATGACGTGATCGGTGGCGCCGCCATCGACAAGCACGGCGTGCCGCTGGCCGACGAAACGCTCGATCGCGCTCGCGCTGCCGATGCCGTGCTGCTGGGCGCCGTGGGCGGCCCGAAATGGGACACCATCGAGCGTGACATCCGCCCCGAGCGCGGCCTGCTGAAAATCCGTGCGCAACTGGGCCTGTTCGGCAACCTGCGTCCGGCGATCCTTTACCCGCAACTGGCTGACGCTTCGAGCCTGAAACCGGAAATCGTTTCCGGCCTGGACATCCTGATCGTCCGTGAGCTGACCGGCGGCATCTATTTCGGTGCGCCGCGCGGCACTCGTACCCTGGAAAACGGCGAGCGCCAGTCCTACGACACGCTGCCGTACAGCGAAAGCGAAATCCGCCGCATCGCCCGTGTCGGTTTCGACATGGCCATGGTCCGCGGCAAGAAGCTGTGCTCGGTGGACAAGGCCAACGTGCTGGCGTCCAGCCAGTTGTGGCGTGAAGTGGTCGAGCAGGTGGCCAAGGATTACCCTGAAGTCGAACTGAGTCACATGTACGTCGACAACGCCGCCATGCAACTGGTGCGCGCACCGAAGCAGTTCGACGTGATCGTCACCGACAACATGTTCGGCGACATTCTGTCCGACGAAGCGTCGATGCTCACCGGCTCCATCGGCATGCTGCCGTCGGCCTCGCTGGATGCCAACAACAAGGGCATGTACGAGCCTTGCCACGGTTCGGCACCGGACATCGCCGGCCAAGGCATCGCCAACCCGCTGGCGACCATCCTGTCGGTGTCGATGATGCTGCGTTACAGCTTCAATCTGCACGAAGCGGCGGATGCCATCGAGAAAGCGGTCAGCGTGGTGCTGGATCAAGGCCTGCGCACCGGCGACATCTTTTCGACCGGTTGCACTAAAGTCGGTACGCAGGAAATGGGTGACGCAGTAGTCGCCGCGCTGCGGAATCTGTAATCTCTCGGGCCCGCTGCGAAATTCAATACAAAGCAGCGGCCCACTTTTCAAGAAGGTGTAGTTGCGATGAAACGTGTAGGTCTGATCGGTTGGCGCGGCATGGTCGGTTCCGTGCTCATGCAGCGGATGCTGGAAGAGCAGGATTTCGATCTTATCGAGCCGGTGTTTTTCACCACTTCCAATGTCGGTGGCCAAGGCCCGTCCGTGGGCAAGGACATTGCTCCGCTCAAGGACGCTTACAGCATTGAAGAGCTGAAGACCCTCGACGTGATCCTGACCTGCCAGGGCGGCGACTACACCAGCGAAGTATTCCCCAAGCTGCGCGAAGCCGGCTGGCAGGGTTACTGGATCGACGCGGCCTCGAGCCTGCGGATGAACGACGACGCCGTCATCATCCTCGACCCGGTCAACCGCAAGGTCATCGACCAGCAGCTCGACGCGGGCACCAAGAACTACATCGGCGGCAACTGCACCGTCAGCCTGATGCTGATGGGCCTGGGCGGCCTGTTCGAGGCCGGTCTGGTCGAGTGGATGAGCGCCATGACCTATCAGGCGGCCTCGGGTGCCGGCGCGCAGAACATGCGTGAACTGATCAAGCAGATGGGGGCGACCCACGCCGCTGTCGCCGATCAACTGGCCGATCCGGCCAGCGCGATTCTCGACATCGACCGTCGTGTGGCCGAAGCCATGCGCAGCGACGCATACCCGACCGAAAACTTCGGCGTGCCGCTGGCCGGCAGCCTGATCCCTTGGATCGACAAGGAACTGCCGAACGGCCAGAGCCGTGAAGAGTGGAAGGCCCAGGCCGAAACCAACAAGATCCTCGGCCGCTTCAAGAGCCCGATCCCGGTCGACGGCATCTGCGTGCGCATCGGCGCCATGCGTTGCCACAGCCAGGCGCTGACCATCAAGCTGAACAAGGATGTGCCGATCGCCGACATCGAAGGGTTGATCAGCCAGCACAACCCTTGGGTCAAGCTGGTGCCGAACAACCGTGAAATCAGCATGCAGGAGCTGAGCCCGACGAAAGTCACCGGCACGCTGAACGTACCGGTCGGTCGTTTGCGCAAGCTGAACATGGGTTCGCAGTTCGTTGGCGCGTTCACCGTCGGCGACCAGTTGCTGTGGGGCGCTGCCGAGCCGCTGCGTCGCATGCTGCGGATCCTGCTGGAGCGTTGATCGCTTGACGCAATGAAAGAACCCGCGCCTTGCAAGAGGCGCGGGTTTTTTTGTACCTGTTGATCGTTCCCACGCTCTGTGTGGGAAATGCAGCCATGGACGCTCCGCGTCCGCTCTTCGCGGCGGGCGCGAATTGCCTGTGTGCGACTCACCCGGTAAAGTGCCGCTCCCCCCGTTTCGCCAGAGGTAGCAACATGACCCAGACCCTTGATATTGCCGTGATCGGCGCCACCGGTACTGTCGGCGAAACGCTTGTGCAGATTCTCGAAGAGCGCGACTTCCCGGTTGGCACACTGCATCTGTTGGCCAGCAGCGAATCGGCTGGCAGCTCAGTGTCGTATCGTGGCAAGAACGTGCGGGTGCGTGAGGTCGATGAGTTCGACTTCGCCAAGGTCAAACTGGTTTTCTTTACCGCGGGGCCTGCGGTCACCCTGAGTTACGCGGCTCGCGCTCATGCCGCGGGTTGTTCGCTGATCGATCTGTCCGGTGCCTTGCCGGCCGACCAGGCCCCGCAAGTGGTGCCGGAAGCCAATGTCGAGGTGTTGGCCGGTCTGAAAGCGCCGTTTCAGGTCAGCAGCCCGAGCCCGTCGGCCACTGCGCTGGCCGTGGTGCTGGCGCCATTGCGCGAGCTGATCGAGCTGCAATACGTGCATGTCACCGCCAGTCTGGCCATTTCCGCTCAGGGGCGCGAAGCAGTCTCCGAGCTGGCGCGCCAGACCGCTGAACTGTTGAATCTGCGTCCGCTGGAGCCGAAATTCTTTGATCGGCAGGTGGCATTCAACGTACTGGCCCAGGTCGGTACGCCGGATGCGCAAGGCCATACGCTGCTGGAAAAGCGCCTGGTGCGCGAACTGCGTCAGGTGCTGGCGCAGCCTTCTTTAAAGATTTCCGCGACTTGCATTCAAGCCCCGGTGTTTTTTGGCGATAGCTTTAGCGTGACCTTGCAGTCAGCGAGCGCGGTCGACCTGGAAAAGGTCAATGCTGCGCTTGAAGATGCCGAGGGTATCGAGCTGGTGGAGGCCGGCGATTATCCGACTGCTGTCGGTGATGCGGTCGGGCAGGACGTGGTCTATGTCGGGCGGGTGCGCGCCGGTGTCGACGAGCCGTCGGAACTTAATCTGTGGCTGACGTCAGATAACGTACGCAAGGGTGCGGCCCTCAACGCCGTGCAGGTCGCCGAGTTGTTGATAAAAGACCTGCTGTAAAAGATACTTGGCAACAATTTGTCGACTGATTCTAGGTGAGCGCTATGCTTGCCCCGAGCACTCGATGACGTGTCACCCTCCGGGACTTTCCGGGGCATCAAAGAAATGATCGCGCGCGGCATGCTGTCGTCGTCGCGCGCAATGCCTTACGGCAGCGACAATCAACATCTTCTCGCTGGCCGAGGAACGTTCAAACAAAGGAAGAGGCTATGGTTCAAGTTCGCAAACTGGTGTTAGCAATAGCGGCCGCCTCGGCGCTGTCCTCCGGTATGGCGCATGCCCTCGGGCTCGGGGAGCTGACCCTGAAGTCGACCCTGAACCAGCCGCTGGTGGCGGAAATCGAGCTGCTCGATGTCAAGGATCTGACCGCTGCCGAAGTGGTGCCGAGCCTGGCCTCGCCGGAAGATTTCGCCAAGGCCGGCGTCGATCGCCAGGCCTTCCTCAATGATCTGACCTTCACCCCGGTGCTCAACGCCAGCGGCAAAAGCGTGCTGCGCGTAACGTCGAGCAAGCCGCTGTCGGAACCGATGGTGAAATTCCTCGTGCAGGTGATGTGGCCAAACGGCCGTCTGCTGCGTGACTACAGCGTCCTGCTGGATCCGTCGAAGTTCTCGCCGCAGACCGCTGATGCTGCCGCTCAACCGGCGCCAGCGCAAACCATCACCGCACCGACCACCGGTGCCACGCATTCGACCCACACCACCACGCCGCGCGACACCCTGTGGGAAATCGCCGCCAAGGCGCGCAACGGCGGTTCGGTGCAGCAGACCATGCTGGCGATCCAGGCCCTGAACCCGGACGCGTTCATCGACGGCAACATCAACCGCCTGAAAACCGGTCAGGTGCTGCGTCTGCCGGATCAGGTGCAAAGCACTGCGCTACCGCAATCCAAGGCCATTGCCGAAGTGGCCGCGCAGAACGAAGCCTGGCGTCAGGGCCGTCGTTATGCGGCCAGGCCGGGCACCGGTCAGCAGCAGCTCGATGCGACCAATCGTGGTCGCGCCAATACCGGCGCTGCGCAAAACACCAAGGACAACCTGAGCCTGGTGTCCGCCGAAAGCGCCAAGGCGCGTGGCAAGGGGCCGGCCGGCGATGCCAAGGCCCTGAGCAACAAACTGGCGGTGACCCAGGAAAGTCTCGACACCACCCGTCGCGACAACGAAGAACTGAAAAGCCGCATGGCCGATCTGCAAAGTCAGCTGGACAAGCTGCAGCGCCTGATCGAGCTGAAGAACAATCAACTGGCGAAAATGCAGGCCGAAGGCTCGGGCGCTGCCACTGCCGGCGCTGCCACTGCGCCAGTGGTGCCGGCGATCACCGCGGAACTGGCTGCCACGCCGCCGGCAACTCCGGCAGAGGCTGCTCCGGCCGCGCCTGTGCCTGAGGCTGCTGCTCCGGCCCCGGTCGAGCCGGTTGTCGAGCCTGTGGTTGAAACCACGCCCGCCGCCGATGACGAGAAGAACTTCAATGAACTGCTGACCAATCCGATCCTGCTGGGTCTGGTTGGTGGCGGTGCAGTGGTTCTGCTGCTCCTGCTGTTGCTGCTGGCGCGTCGCCGCAAGGCGCAACAGGAAGCCGAAAAGCACTTGCGTATGGCCCGTGCTCTGGAGGAACAATCCTTCTCCCAGGACCTCGACCTGCCGGAAAGCAGCTTCGAAGGTCTGGAAGTACCAGCCGCCAGCGTCAAGCTGACCCCGGCTCCGGCTCCGGCTCCGGCTCCGGCACCTGCTGCCGCTGCCGTGGTTGCTCCGGTGGTAATGGCCGAGCCGATCGCCGCGCCGTTGGTGGCGCCGGCTGCCGAGCGTTCCGACGACGTGCTGGACAAGGCGCAGTCGCACATCGACGGCGGTCGTCTGAACCAGGCCGCCGCGTTGCTGGAGGAGGGCGTGAGCCTGGAGCCGCAGCGCAGCGATCTGCGTCTGAAACTGATGGAAGTTTACGGTCGCCAGGGTGATCGCGATGCCTTCGTCGGTCAGGAGCGCCAACTGGTTGCCAATGGCGACAACTTCGCCAAGGTCGAAGAGCTGAAAAGCCGCTTCCCGGCCATGGCGGTCGTCGCGGCCAGCGGCCTGGCAGCAGCGGCCATTGCTGCCGAGCTGGACGCGGAATACGTCAAGGAGCTGTTGCTCGATGAGCCTGAAGCGCCTGCTGCGGCAGATAACGAACTGGACAGCGCTTTCGACCTGAGCCTCGACGATCTCGACAACATCACGCCGGTAGAACCTGTGGCTGCTGTCGAGCCGGAAGCGCCGGTCGAGCTGGACGCATTCCCGACTGACGACGATTTGAGCTTCGAGTCGGTTCTGCAACAGCAGACCGACATCAAGGAAAACCTCGACGACCTGTCGGACTTCGACCTGGATCTGGACCTCGGTGCCGATCCTGCGCCTGCGCCGGTCGAGCTGGCGGACGATGATTTCCTGCTGGATCTGGACGAAGGCGTGAAGGATCTGCCGCTGGTCGACACCCCGGCCGTGGCCGACGTGCCGCAGGACGATCTGGAACTGCCAGCCGATTTCGACCTGTCTCTGGCTGACGAAATGGACGCGGCGCCTGCCGAGCCGGATGCGTTCGCCGCCGAACTGGACGACGTCAACGCCGAGCTGGATCGCCTGTCGAGTAGCATCAACGAGCCAAGCTTCACCGAAGCTGATGCCGCGTTGGGCGATGATCTGGGTGAGGATGACTTCGACTTCCTGTCCGGCACCGACGAAGCCGCTACCAAACTCGATCTGGCTCAGGCCTACATCGACATGGGCGACAACGACGGTGCACGGGATATCCTCAATGAAGTCATCAGCGAGGGGAACGACAAGCAGAAGAGCGAAGCGAGCGAAATGCTCTCGCATCTGGCCTGAGTCGGCATTCAGCACTAAACAAAACGGCAGCCCATGAGGCTGCCGTTTTTGTTTGGGTCTGGTTTCCCCGTCCCGCCGCCTTATAATGCCCGCCTTTGTAGATCAGCAGGCTGTACCGACTTGGCAAACATAGATAACCCGGCCGCCGAAATGGCCCCCGAAGGCTTTTTCCGCGTCGCGCTGGGCGTTGAATACAAGGGCTCGCGCTACAGCGGCTGGCAGCGCCAGTCCACCGGTGTGCTCACCGT
Source organism: Pseudomonas sp. MCal1 (assembly GCF_026341415.1). Lineage (NCBI taxonomy): Bacteria > Pseudomonadati > Pseudomonadota > Gammaproteobacteria > Pseudomonadales > Pseudomonadaceae > Pseudomonas > Pseudomonas sp. MCal1. The sequence goes on along the minus strand of NZ_JAKUMP010000021.1, from coordinate 16,952 downwards.
GCAGGAAACCCTGGAAAACGCCCTGTCGAAGGTCGCCGATTCGCCGATCTCGCTGCAATGCGCCGGGCGCACTGACGCCGGTGTGCATGCCTGCGGGCAAGTGGTGCATTTCGATACCCGGGTCGACCGCTCGCTGAAGGCCTGGGTCATGGGCGCCAACATCAATCTGCCCCACGACATCAGCGTCAGTTGGGCGAAGGTCATGCCGGCGCATTTCCATGCGCGATTCAAGGCAATTGCCCGACGCTATCGCTACGTGATCTACAACGATCAGATCCGCCCGGCGCATCTCAACGAAGAGATCACCTGGAATCACCGTCCGCTGGACGTCGAACGCATGGCCGAAGCCGCGCAGTACCTGATCGGTACCCATGATTTCAGTGCCTTCCGTGCTGGCCAGTGCCAGGCCAAGTCGCCGATCAAGAAGATGCATCACTTGCGCGTGACCCGTCACGGCAAAATGATCGTTCTGGATATCCGCGCTAACGCGTTCCTGCACCACATGGTTCGCAACATCGCCGGCGTGCTGATGACCATCGGTGCGGGCGAGCGGCCGGTGGAGTGGATGAAAGAAGTGCTGGAGAGTCGCGAGCGGCGTTCCGGCGGCGTCACGGCGCATCCGTTCGGTCTGTATCTGGTGCAGGTCGAGTACCACGACGAGTTCCCGTTGCCCGAGCGTTTCATCGGGCCACATTTCCTTACGGGTTTCTCGGAACTTGACGGCTGACGCCCTCGAACGCATTTGTTACCATCCGGGACTTTCTCGGGTTTGCCTTGGGGTTTTTATCGACATGTCAGCCGTTCGCAGCAAGATTTGCGGGATTACCCGCATGGAAGATGCGTTGGCAGCCGTCGAGGCCGGGGCCGATGCCATCGGATTTGTGTTCTACGCCAAAAGTCCCCGGGCGGTGACCGTGCAGCAGGCGCGGGCGATCATCGCCGCCTTGCCGCCGTTCGTGACCACGGTCGGGCTGTTCGTCAATGCCAGCCGCTGCGAGCTTGGGGAAATCCTCGATGCCGTGCCGCTGGATCTGCTGCAGTTCCACGGCGACGAAACCGCCGCCGAGTGTGAAGGCTGGCACCGGCCATACATCAAGGCCTTGCGGGTCAAGGCGGGCGATGACATTGCCGCCGCCTGCGATGCCTACCCGAGTGCCAGCGGCGTGCTGCTCGACACTTATGTCGAAGGCGTGCCCGGCGGAACCGGCGAAGCGTTTGACTGGTCATTGATTCCGCAAGGCTTGAGCAAGCCGTTGATTCTGGCCGGCGGCCTGACGCCGGAGAACGTCGCCGATGCGGTCGCCCGGGTGCGGCCGTATGCGGTGGATGTCAGCGGTGGGGTGGAGGCGAGCAAGGGCATCAAGGATCACGCAAAGATTCGTGCATTCATCAACGCCGTACGCTGATGTGACGGCTGGCAGACTGCCGCCGTCCACAGCTCTGTAGAAAAGAGGCTGAGGGTCTTTTCGGGGTGTACGCAGGTCAGTTCCGCTGACCCGGCAGCCCGGACGATCATCGCCACACATGAATTTAGCTGAAGGGCATACGCGGGGCCGCGAACCAGAGCGTTCGGGCCGCCGGTACTGGAGAAAGAAAGCATGAGCAACTGGTTGGTAGACAAGCTGATCCCTTCGATCATGCGTTCCGAGGTCAAGAAGAGCTCGGTGCCTGAAGGTCTGTGGCACAAATGCCCGTCCTGCGAGGCCGTGCTGTATCGTCCGGAGCTGGAAAAGACCCTGGACGTTTGCCCTAAATGCAACCACCACATGCGCATCGGGGCACGCGCGCGCATCGACATCTTCCTGGATGCAGAAGGTCGTGTTGAGCTGGGTGCCGACCTGGAGCCGGTTGACCGTCTGAAATTTCGTGACGGCAAGAAGTACAAGGATCGCCTGACTGCTGCGCAGAAGCAGACCGGCGAGAAAGACGCGCTGGTTTCCATGAGCGGCACCCTGCTGGGCATGCCTGTCGTGGTTTCGGCGTTCGAATTCAGCTTCATGGGCGGCTCCATGGGCGCCATCGTCGGTGAGCGCTTTGTGCGCGCCGCCAACTACGCGCTGGAAAACCGTTGCCCGATGGTCTGCTTCTCCGCCTCCGGTGGTGCGCGGATGCAGGAAGCCCTGATCTCGTTGATGCAGATGGCCAAGACGTCGGCTGTGCTGGCGCGTCTGCGTGAAGAAGGCATTCCGTTCATCTCCGTGCTGACCGACCCGGTCTACGGCGGCGTTTCCGCCAGTCTGGCGATGCTGGGTGACGTGATTGTCGGCGAGCCAAAAGCCCTGATCGGCTTTGCCGGTCCGCGCGTAATCGAGCAGACCGTGCGTGAAAAACTGCCGGAAGGCTTCCAGCGCAGCGAATTCCTGCTGGAACACGGTGCAATCGACCTGATCATCGACCGTCGCGAGCTGCGTCCGCGTCTGGGCAACCTGTTGGCGCAGCTGACTGGTCAGCCCACGCCGACATTTGTCGCTGCACCTGTTGAGCCGATCGTCGTTCCGCCGGTGCCTGCCAACGTATGACCGAGCGCACCCTTGGCGAGTGGCTCGCCTACCTCGAACAGTTGCATCCATCGGCCATCGACATGGGGCTGGAGCGTTCGCAACAGGTAGCGTCCCGCATGGGACTGGGCCAGCCGGCGCCACGGGTGATTACGGTCACTGGCACCAACGGCAAGGGTTCGACCTGCGCTTTCATGGCTTCATTGCTGCGGGCGCAGGGCCTCAACGTCGGTGTCTACAATTCTCCGCACCTGTTGCGTTACAACGAGCGGGTGCAGCTCAATGGCGTCGAAGCCACTGATGCGCAGTTGTGCGAAGCCTTCGCAGCGGTCGAGGCGGGGCGCGGCGACACTTCCCTGACTTACTTCGAAATGGGCACCCTGGCGGCGTTCTGGCTGTTTCAACAGGCCGGGCTCGACGCGGTGGTGCTGGAAGTCGGGCTGGGCGGGCGCCTGGACACGGTCAACGTGGTCGATGCCGATATCGCGCTGGTCACCAGCATTGGCGTCGATCATGCCGATTACCTGGGCAATACCCGCGAATCCGTGGCTTTCGAGAAGGCCGGTATTTTCCGTCAGGGCAAACCCGCGCTGTGCGGCGATCTGAATCCTCCACAACCCCTGCTGGACAAGGCGCGCGAGCTGGCTTGCCCGTTCTTCCTGCGCGGGCGTGATTTCGATCTGGGTATCACGGATCAGTTCTGGCAATGGCGCGGCACCGATGCTGAGGGTCAGCTCGTCGAGCTGCACGATTTGCCTTTGCTCGATCTGCCGATGGAGAACGCCGCGCTGGCGTTGCAGGCTTATCTGCTGCTCGGTTTGCCATGGAATGCCGGGCAGATTGTTGCGGCGTTGCAGGCGACTCGCGTGGTCGGTCGTCTTGATCGTCGTTCGTTCGAATGGAATGGCAAGCGTCTGAATCTGCTGCTGGACGTTGGCCATAACCCGCATGCGGCGGAATATCTGGCGCGGCGTCTGGCTGCGCGTCCGCCGGTCGGCAAGCGTCTGGCGGTGTTCGGCCTGTTGGCGGACAAGGATCTGGACGGTGTCATCGGTGAATTGAATGCCAGCGTCCAGCATTGGGCGGTGGCGCCGTTGGATTCGCCGCGTGCGCGTCCGGTGGCCGAATTGAATGCTGCACTGCAGAACCTTGGCGCGTCGGTCACGTCTTATGACAGCGTGGCGGCCGCTTTGGAAGGGCAGTGTGCAGTGGCCACCAGCGACGACGAGATCTTGCTGTTCGGATCATTTTATTGTGTCGCCGAGGCCCTCGAATGGCTGTCTCGGCGCTCCACGGAGGAAGCGGCAAATGGCTTTGCTGGATAAAGCGTACAAGCAGCGCATGGTCGGTGCCCTGGTGCTGGTGGCGCTGGCGGTGATTTTCCTGCCGATGCTGTTTTCCCGTCAGGATGAACAGCGTCAGGTAACCGTCGAGGCACCGGCAGCGCCGCAAGCGCCTGCCGTGGCGCAAATCCAGATGGAAACCGTGGCCGTGCCCGAGCCGCAGGTTCTGCCGCAAGAGCCAGTACCAAGCGATGACGAAGTCGCCGAGCAATCGGCGCCAGCAGCGCCGATTGCTTCCGCTGCACCAGCCCCGGCTCCGGCGCCGGTAGCCAAACCGGTTGCGCCGGCTCCGGCTCCCGCTCCGGTGGTAAAACCTGCTACAGCACCTGCTCAGCCGATCGCCGCGCTTTCCACCAAGCCTGATACCACTCAAAGCCGCGTCGACGCCAATGGCCTGTCGGTGAGCTGGTCGGTGCAACTGGCCAGTCTGTCGAGTCGCGCCAGCGCCGAAAGCCTGCAGAAAACCCTGCGTAGCCAGGGCTATAACGCTTACATCCGTTCCGCCGATGGCAAGAACCGGGTGTTCGTCGGTCCGCTGATCGAGCGCGCCGAAGCCGATCGTCTGCGTGATCTTTTGAGCCGCCAGCAGAACCTGAAGGGGTTTGTGGTGCGCTTCCAGCCTGAGCGTGGCTGAAATCTATCGCCCCGATTGAAATGCACTGACATTCGCAGCTTACCGACAGCCCTGCGCTCTGCTAAAATGCGCCGCCTTATCCGTCTGTAGGCTGCACTGTGCCATTTACCTGGGTTGACTGGGCGATCGTTGCAATCATCGCCATCTCCGCTTTGATCAGTTTGAGCCGCGGCTTCGTCAAAGAAGCATTGTCGCTGGTGACCTGGATCATCGCAGGAGTTGTTGCCTGGATGTTCGGTGGCTCACTGTCCGAGTACCTCGCCGGATACATCGAAACACCGTCGGCTCGTGTGATCACGGGCTGTGCCATCATGTTTGTCGCCACACTGATCGTGGGCGCAATGATCAATTATCTTATCGGCGAGTTGGTTCGCGTCACCGGGTTGTCCGGGACCGATCGATTCCTCGGCATGGCCTTCGGCGCTGCGCGTGGCGTGTTGCTGGTGGTCGTGGCGGTCGGGCTATTGAGCCTGGGGCCGGTACAGCAGGACGGGTGGTGGAAAGAATCACAGCTCGTGCCAAAGTTTCTATTGGTCGCAGACTGGTCCAAAAACCTGATTCTTGGGTGGAGCAGTCAGTGGCTTGCCAGCGGAATCAGCGTACCCGCTGATATTCCGTTCAAGGAACAACTCTTGCCGTCGGCCAAAACGCCTCAGTGAGTGTTGTTCAGTTCAGATCCATTAAGTAGGGGTTGCGTCGCATGTGTGGCATCGTCGGTATCGTCGGTAAGTCGAACGTCAATCAGGCGCTGTATGACGCGCTAACCGTGCTCCAGCACCGCGGCCAGGACGCTGCCGGTATCGTGACCAGCCATGATGGCCGGTTGTTCTTGCGCAAGGACAATGGCCTGGTGCGTGACGTGTTTCAGCAGCGTCACATGCAGCGCCTGGTCGGCCACATGGGTATCGGCCACGTCCGTTACCCGACTGCCGGCAGCTCGACGTCGGCCGAGGCTCAGCCGTTCTACGTCAACTCGCCGTACGGCATCACCCTGGCGCACAACGGTAACCTGACCAACGTTGAACAGTTGGCCAAAGAGATCTACGAATCCGATCTGCGTCACGTCAACACCAGTTCCGACTCGGAAGTGTTGCTCAACGTGTTCGCCCATGAGCTGGCCCAGCGCGGCAAGCTGCAACCGACCGAAGAAGACGTGTTTGCCGCCGTGACCGACGTGCACAACCGTTGCGTCGGTGGTTACGCCGTCGTGGCAATGGTGACCGGTTACGGCATCGTCGGCTTCCGTGATCCGCACGGCATCCGTCCGATCGTGTTCGGCCAGCGTCACACCGACGAAGGCGTCGAGTACATGATCGCCTCCGAAAGCGTTTCGCTGGACGTGCTCGGCTTCACCCTGATTCGCGACCTGGCGCCGGGCGAAGCGGTGTACATCACTGAAGACGGCAAGCTGCACACCCGTCAATGCGCGACCAACCCGTCCCTGACCCCGTGCATCTTCGAGCACGTCTACCTGGCGCGTCCGGATTCGATCATCGACGGCGTGTCGGTCTACAAGGCCCGTCTGCGCATGGGTGAAAAGCTGGCCGAGAAGATCCTGCGCGAGCGCCCGGAGCACGACATCGACGTGGTCATCCCTATTCCGGACACCAGCCGCACTGCCGCGCTGGAGCTGGCCAACCATCTGGGCGTGAAATTCCGCGAAGGCTTCGTCAAGAACCGTTACATCGGTCGTACCTTCATCATGCCCGGCCAGGCTGCGCGCAAGAAGTCGGTACGTCAGAAGCTCAACGCCATCGAGCTGGAATTCCGCGGCAAGAACGTGATGCTGGTGGACGACTCGATCGTTCGCGGCACCACCTGCAAGCAGATCATCCAGATGGCCCGTGAAGCCGGCGCGAAAAACGTCTACTTCTGCTCGGCGGCTCCGGCCGTTCGCTTCCCGAACGTTTACGGCATCGACATGCCGAGCGCTCACGAGTTGATCGCGCACAACCGTTCGACCCAGGATGTGGCTGATCTGATCGGCGCCGACTGGCTGATCTATCAGGATCTGCCTGACTTGATCGAAGCGGTTGGTGGCGGCAAGATCAAGATCGAAAACTTCGATTGTGCAGTGTTCGACGGCAAGTACGTCACCGGCGACGTCGACGAGGCTTACCTGAACAAGATCGAACAGGCACGCAACGATGCCTCGAAGGTCAAGACCCAGGCGGTCAGTGCGATCATTGATCTGTACAACAACTGAGTTTCAACCGGCCCTTAGGGGCCGGTTTTGTATCTGGCAAAAGACTTTTTATTTATCGAGAAAAGGGCAAGGAGTGACAGCATGAGTCAGGAATGGGATGCCGGTCGGCTGGACAGCGACCTCGAAGGCGTAGCGTTCGATACCCTGGCCGTACGTGCCGGTCAGCACCGTACGCCGGAAGGCGAGCACGGTGATCCGATGTTCTTCACTTCCAGCTACGTGTTCCGTACCGCCGCTGACGCCGCCGCACGGTTTGCCGGGGAAGTGCCGGGCAACGTTTACTCGCGCTACACCAACCCGACCGTCCGCGCGTTCGAAGAGCGCATTGCGGCGCTGGAAAGCGCCGAGCAAGCGGTGGCCACGGCGACCGGCATGGCCGCGATCATGGCGGTGGTGATGAGCCTGTGCAGTGCCGGCGATCATGTGCTGGTGTCGCGCAGCGTATTCGGTTCGACCATCAGCCTGTTCGAGAAGTACTTCAAGCGTTTTGGCGTGGAAGTCGATTATGTGCCGTTGGCCGATCTGTCGGCCTGGGACGCAGCGATCAAGTCCAACACCAAATTGCTGTTCGTCGAGTCGCCGTCCAATCCGTTGGCTGAGCTGGTGGATATCACCGCGCTGTCGGAAATCGCGCACGCCAAGGGCGCGATGCTGGTGGTCGACAACTGCTTCTGCACGCCTGCCTTGCAGCAGCCGCTGAAGTTGGGCGCAGATATCGTTGTGCACTCGGCCACCAAGTTCATCGATGGCCAGGGCCGTTGCATGGGCGGCGTGGTTGCTGGTCGCAGCGAGCAGATGAAAGAAGTCGTCGGTTTCCTGAGGACGGCCGGGCCGACCCTGAGCCCGTTCAACGCCTGGATCTTCCTCAAGGGTCTGGAAACCCTGAACCTGCGGATGAAGGCGCACTGCGCCAACGCCCAGCAACTGGCTGAATGGCTGGAGCAGCAGGACGGCATCGAGAAGGTGCATTACGCCGGTCTCAAGAGCCATCCGCAACACGAGTTGGCTCGGCGTCAACAAAAAGGCTTCGGCGCAGTTGTCAGTTTTGAGGTGAAGGGTGGCAAGGAGGGTGCTTGGCGTTTCATCGATGCGACCCGTTTGATTTCGATCACCGCCAATCTCGGTGACAGCAAGACCACCATCACTCACCCGAGCACGACGTCCCACGGCCGTCTGGCGCCGCAGGAGCGTGAGGCTGCCGGCATTCGTGACAGCCTGATCCGCATCGCGGTCGGTCTGGAAGACGTGGCTGACCTGCAAGCCGACCTGTCGCGCGGCCTGGCGGCGTTGTGATCGAGTTGCCTACGCCGAAGACTGGCACCCATGGCCGCGTTGCATTGGTCACGGGTGCTGCGCGCGGGATAGGTCTGGGAATCGCAGCGTGGCTGATCAGTGAAGGCTGGCAGGTGGTGCTGACGGACCTGGATCGTGCGCGGGGTTCGAAAGTGGCAAAGGTGCTGGGCGAAAACGCCTGGTTCATCGCCATGGACGTGGCGGACGAAAGTCAGGTGGCGCTCGGAGTCGCGGAAGTGCTCGGGCAGTTTGGCCGCCTGGACGCGCTGGTGTGCAATGCTGCCGTGGCCGATCCGCACAACATCACGCTGGAAAGCCTCGATCTGGCTTACTGGAATCGGGTGCTGGCAGTGAACCTCGGTGGGCCGATGTTGCTGGCCAAGCACTGCGCGCCGTATCTGCGTGCGCACAACGGGGCGATCGTCAATCTGGCCTCGACCCGTGCGGCGCAGTCGGAACCGGATTCGGAGGCGTATGCAGCGAGCAAGGGTGGTTTGCTGGCGCTGACGCATGCGCTGGCGGTCAGTCTGGGGCCGGAGATTCGCGTCAATGCGGTCAGCCCGGGCTGGATCGATGCGCGGGACCCTTCTGCCCGACGCGCGGAACCGCTGAGCGATACCGATCATGCCCAGCATCCTGCGGGCAGGGTAGGTACGGTCGAGGACGTTGCGGCGATGGTGGCGTGGTTGCTGTCGAAGAATGCAGGGTTTGTGACCGGGCAGGAATTCGTGGTCGATGGCGGCATGACCAAGAAGATGATTTATACGGAATGAAGCAATTTCGTCTTTTTTAGAAAAACTTCAATCCTGCTATTGACTTAGGTTCGCTACCTGCGTAAATTTCGCGGCCTCGGAGATGCAAACGGGTGATTAGCTCAGCTGGGAGAGCGTCTGCCTTACAAGCAGAATGTCGGCGGTTCGATCCCGTCATCACCCACCACTCCCGAGATACTTGCGTAAGCAAGAACGTAGGCTGAAAGTGCCTGCACCGACGCGCAGCGGTAGTTCAGTCGGTTAGAATACCGGCCTGTCACGCCGGGGGTCGCGGGTTCGAGTCCCGTCCGCTGCGCCATATTTAACGAATCAGGCACTGTCTGGTTCGCGATTGAAAAGCACCGAAGCTTTCAGTCAAACGAGTTACTTGAGTTCAAGCTCAAAGCGATACGCAGCGGTAGTTCAGTCGGTTAGAATACCGGCCTGTCACGCCGGGGGTCGCGGGTTCGAGTCCCGTCCGCTGCGCCATATCTGTTTCAAGGACTACTGAACGCCTTGAGACACCGAAAGCAACCTCTGGTTGATTCGGAATCGATAGCAAAGACCCTGGTCGAAAGACCGGGGTTTTTTGTGTCTGAAATTTGACCTTTCCCACACTTCTCCTCTGTAGCCGGCGATGAGCGCGAGCCGTGGCTCGTTCGATGCTGTCGCGCAATCTGGCCTGCGGCCACGGGCCGCTGCGCTGCAATGCCGCATTGATTTTTGATTCTTTGGTCAAATTTTTGTAACTGGTTGTTTGCTGCGAGCCCAGAAACCTTTAAAGTTAACCTTTCGGTCAGCTTTGCACTGTCATCACGCCCTTTGTTTAGCCAAAAAGGGCTTCTGCAAGACTCGAGATTCCCAGTAGATAACCAGAAGGGCGGATCCATAACCGTCCAGAGGATGATCCATGTCCAACCGTGAAATATCCCGGCGCTCGTTCCTTCAGGGCGGGCTGGTGGCGGGTGTGAGCGTTACACTCACACCGCTCAGCAGTCAGGCGCTCGGTGCCTTGATGGAAAACAGCGTGACCGTGCCGTCCGAGCAGTGGCTCGGCAACAATGGCAAGGCACGCCAGCGTAACGATGCCTTGTCCAAGGTCTGCGGCAGCAAGGTATTTGCCCGCGACATCCGTTCCAAGGACATGCCGGGCTGGCCCCAGCAGCAAGGCCACGCCATGTTGCTGAAAACCATCAAGGCCGACCGCATCTACGACGGATACGACCTGTCGTGGCTCGGCGCCGATCTGCAGCCTGATCGTATCGTTACCGCCGCCGATCTGGACAAGGACGGCATCGTGTTCCCTGAAGAGCACGCGCCGGATCCTCTACTGCCGGAAGGCAAGGTACCGATGTTCATCGGTCACCCGGTCGCGATCCTGATCTGGAACGACTTCGAGCGTTTCCGCCAGGCCAAGAACAAACTCAAATTCAATGACAAGGCAATTCGTTACGGTGCCCAAGTACCGTTCTACGAAGGCGATCCCTATGGCAGTTTCCGCTACGTGCGCGTCGGTGGCCCGACGTCGGCGGACGAGGATGAGTTCGCCAGCCTCAAGGACTCGATCCTGTTCCCGATGCTGAAAAACCGTCGTCCGGTGTGGAATTCCCAACCGAACCTGCACGGCAACCTGACCGAGCGCGGCCTGTTTTACGCCGACCGCATGAAGAAAGAGATCGACATCCCGCCGGACAACTGGCTGGTGTTCGACGAGCGCTACAAAACCCCGTCGATCGAACCGGCCGCAATGGAACCGGACAACGGTAACGGCTGGTACGACCCGGCGACCAAGACCCTGCATTTCGTCGTCGCCACCCAATGTCCGCTGGAAACCGCTACCGAGACCGCGAAGATGATCGGGCCGTCGCGTTTCGGCCTGGCGAACCTGAACATGCACCCGGGTTACACCGTCGGTTACGGTTCCAAGGACCACAACATTTTCGTCTACTACGCGGCTCTGGCGGCGTTGTACGGCGCAGGTGTGCCGATTCGCCTGGCCAACGACCGCTACGAGCAGTTCCAGAGCGGCATCAAGCGTCACCCGTTCGACATTCGCTACCAGTTGGCAGTGGACAAGACCGATCACAGCTTCAAGATTTTCCGTGCCGAGATGAGCGTCGACGGTGGCGGCCGGATCAACTACAGCCCGTCGGTAGCGGCCGTTGGCGCCACGGCGGCGCAGTCTATCTACTACATGCCGCAGAACGACCTGCAGGTCACCGCTTACCATTCTCGCGCGGTTGAGGCGGGTTCGATGCGCGGCTACGGCACGCTGCAGAGCATGGCTTCCACCGAGATGATGGTCGACGAAATTGCCGATCGCCTTGGTGTCGACGCGATTGATCTGCGCCGCAAGAATGCGTTGCGTTCTGGGATGAAAAACACCCAGGGTGCGATCCCGGCCGGTGCGTTGCGCCTGCACGAAATTCTCGACAAGGCTTCGCTGCACGAAGTCTGGAAAAACCGCGACGCGATCAAGAAACAGCGTGAAGCGGCAGACCCGGACAACTGGTATGGCGTAGGTTTCGCCATTTGCCAGAAAGACTTCGGCACCGGTTCCGAAGCGCCGATGGCCAGCATCGAGTTCACCGCCGACGGGCGCATTTCCCTGCGGCACATCGGTATCGAGATCGGTACCGGCATGTCCACCTCGCAAGCGTTGGTGGTGGCTGACTTCCTCGGCAGCGCGGCTCACGATGTGAAGACCGGTGAAACCGAGTGGGATGAACTGCAGCTGGTGACCGCCGGCAACCCTTACATCATGAGCCAGGCCGAGCAGGACAACTTCCTGCGCAATCCGCGTTGGGTCGGCAAGCTGGCTTCCGCGTCGTCCGCGACCAACTCTGCCTACTACTTCAGCCACGCCACTCGTGAAGCGGCGCGCGTGCTGTTCAACCACGGTCTGTGGCCGGCAGCGCTGGAGATCTGGCGTCAGGGCCCATACGGCGGCCAGGCCAACCCCTACGTGGTACGCCGCGAAGATGCGCATTGGGTTGACGGCAAACTCACTGCCAACGGCATGCAGCCGCTGACCTTCGAAGAGCTGGCCAAGCGTGCTCACGAGCGCGGTCTGGTCACTGGCGCCACGGTTCACGGTTTCAACCGCTGGAGCTGGGCAGAAGCTGAATACAGCATCGACGGCGTGCGCGAACGTCTGCCGCTCGACGGTCTGGCGGTGAAATACGGTGATGGTGCGCCAAAAGCGAAAAAGGCACAGATGACCAGTGCCGGTTTCCACCTGCTGGATCGGCAGAACATCGCCTATCCGGTGGTTCAACTGAACAACGCCGCCGTGACCTACTACAGCCCGGTCGCAACGCTGGTCGAGTTGAAGGTCAACAAAGGTTCGGCAGAAGTCGAAGTGCTCAACCATCACTCGTGGCTGGAATGCGGTCGAGTACTGGTCGAAGAACTGGTGCGTGGCCAGCTCGAAGGCGGAATCGCCATGGGCATCGGTCACGCCTTGATGGAAGAGATGCCGCTGTACGAAGGCGGGCCGGGGGAGGGTGACTGGAACTTCAACCGTTATCGCCTGCCGATGGCGCGCCATGTGGCGGTGTGGAAGCAGACGTCGGAAATCCTGCCGCCGCTGTCCTCAAGCGACCCGTCAAAAGGCATCGCCGAAGTGGTGATGATCCCGGTGGTCGGTGCCATCGGTAACGCCGTGGCCCACGCCATCGGTAAACGTGTTCGCGATCTGCCAATCACTGCTGCGCGCATCAAGGAGGCCCTCAATGGCTAACCGTCCGCTTCAACTGACCCTCAACGGTCAATCCGTCGGCCCGGTGGACATCCCTGATGACCTGCCGATGATCGATTACCTGCACGAATACAAGAACCTCACCGGCTCGCGCCTGGGTTGCGGGCAAGGCATCTGTCACGCCTGCGTGGTGATCGTCGACAACCCGGACGGCACCAGCGAAGAAGTGCGCACCTGCATCACCGGCGCGCATTACTTCGAGGGCAAGAAAGTCCGCACCATCGAAGGCCATGCCAAACGTGACGAGCAAGGCCAGGTCACCGAGCTGAACCCGATCCAGCAGCGTTTCGTCGACGAATTCGCCTTCCAGTGCAGCTACTGCGCCCCGGGCTTCATCAACGCCGCAACCGTGCTGGTGGAAAAGCTGCAACGCCAGCCGATCGTCAAAAGCAAACTGGAACAAGTCATCGAGGACAGCCTCGGGCATCACGTCTGCCGTTGCACCGGGTACGTGCGTTACTACAACGCCACCCGCAACGTGCTGACCGATCTCGGCCTGGTCAAGGAGGGTTAAGCATGAAGCAATTACTGACCCGCCTGACCCTGGCGGTCGGGCTGGCCGTGCCTGTGTTGGCGGTGCACGCGGATGATCAGGTCAAGCGCGGCGAATACCTCGCCCGCGCTGCCGACTGCATGGCTTGTCATACAGCACCAGGCGGCGCGCCGTTTGCCGGCGGCCTGCCGATCGTATCGCCGTTCGGCACGATCTATGGCACCAATATCACTCCAAGCAAGGAGCACGGTATCGGTCTTTACACCGATGAAGAGTTCTTCGCCGCGCTCACCGAAGGCAAGCGTCGTGACGGCGCCAATCTGTACCCGGCGATGCCGTATACCTCGTATCACTTGATGCCGCGTGCCGATTCGGATGCGATTCATGCGTATCTGAAAACCATCGAGCCGATTGAGCGTGCAGCGCCGGTGACGAGTCTGAGCTTTCCGTTCAACGTCCGTCCGGGCTTGATCGGCTGGAACATGATGTACGGCAAAGCCTTGAAGCTGGAGCCGGCCGAAGGCAAAAGCGACGCCTGGAAACGCGGCCAGTACATGGTCGAAGTGCTCGGGCACTGCGGCGAATGCCACACACCACGCGGCCTCCCTGGCGCGATGCAGTTGGACAAGCGCCTGACCGGCGGCATCCTCAATGGCTATCTGGCACCGAGCCTGCTGGCCACTGATCTGGCGGCGCGCGGCTGGAATCATCAAGATCTGAGCACGTTCCTCAAGCACGGCATGAGCGCCCAGGGCACGATGTTCAACGAGATGTTCCCGGTGTTCCACAACAGCACTCAGGGCCTGAATGATCCGGATCTGGCAGCGATGGCAACCTTCCTGCTCGGCGACAAGCCGCCGGCGGCAAAAGAACTGACCGAAGTGCCCCTGGAAAAACTCAGTGCCAGCGCTCAACGCGGCCGACAGGAATACTTGAACGTCTGCGCCGGCTGTCACGCGGCCGGGGGCGAGGGCAAGCCGCACATCGCGGTGGCCATGCGCGGCAACACTACGCTGCGCCTGGAAGACCCGCGCAACCTGTTGCGAGTGATTGAGGATGGTATCGGCGAACAGAAATTCGCCGGGTTCGAACACATGCAGCCAATGCCGGGTTTTGCCGACAAGCTCAGTGCCGAACAGCTGACCGATCTGCTGAACTATCTGCGCCAGGGTTGGGGTGGTCAATCGGCCGAGTTGGCGGTCGGCGATGTGCAGAAGCTTCAGGCTGACGCCCCGTCCATCGAACACAAGGCGCACTGATCATGCAGCATCTCGATCTGCAGGTCGTGCGTCGGGCGCTGGAGTGGTCGACGGCGGGGCAGCGCATCTGGTTCTGCACCGTCCTGACGACCTTCGGTTCGGCGCCGCGCGCGCCGGGTTCGCTACTGGCGGTGAACGACGGCGGGCAGTGGATCGGGTCGCTGTCCGGTGGTTGCGTCGAGGAAGACTTTCTCGAGCGCGTCGCCGAAGGTGCGTTTCTCGATGCGATCAACGTCGTGCGTTATGGCGAAGGTGACGATCCGCGCTCGCGGGTCAGCCTGCCGTGCGGTGGCATTCTCGACGTGCTGGTAGAGAAATTTGACGCCGACTGCGATGTGCAAGCGCACCTGCGTGAACTCGAATCGGCATTGCTGGGGCAGCGTCGATTGATTCGCGAGGTCGATCTGGCCACGGGCGCGCGTAGCCTGTTTGCCGATCGCGAGCAAGGTGCACGGATCGAGCGTGAAATCGACCGGGTGCGGATTCGCATCGGTGCCGCTCAGCGTTTGCTCCTGGCGGGGTATTCCAGCGTGGCGCAGGCCTGTGCGGAATTCGCGGTCGGTCTCGGCTTCGAAGTGATTCTCTGCGACCCGCGTGATGAAGTACTGGAAGGCGTATCGCTCAGCGGTGTGGAGATTCGCCGGCAACTGCCGTCGGTGTTCATCGCCGATGGCGGGTGCCACCGTGATACGGCGGTGGTGGCGTTGACCCACGATCCGCGCATCGACGATCTGGCGATGATGGAGGCCGTACGCACCGAGGCTTTCTACATCGGCGTGATGGGTTCGTTGCAGACGTCACAGAAGCGCTTCGAGCGCTTGCGCCGGATCGGTAGTCTGGGGGAGGGCGAGCTGGCGCGGATTCATGCGCCGATCGGCCTTAATCTGGGCAGCAAGACCCCGTCTGAAATCGCTTTGGCGGTGCTGGCGGATATCCTGCGGATTCGCAACGGGATCGCGCGGGATCAGTTGTGATTGATGCCGGATGTTAAAAGGGCCGCTGTTCAGCGGCCCTTTTTTTGCTCATCAGAAACCGAGCTTGTCGCGCAGTCCGTAGTACCACGCGCCCAGTGCGGCAAATGGTGTGCGCAGCAGTTGCCCGCCGGGGAACGGGTAGTGCGGCAGATCGGCAAATGCATCGAAGCGCTCGGCTTGTCCGCGCAGTGCCTCGGCCAATACCTTGCCGGCCAGATGCGTGTACGTCACGCCGTGGCCGCTGCAACCCTGGGAGTAATAGATATTGTCGCCCAGGCGTCCGACCTGCGGCAGGCGCGACAGGGTCAGCAGGAAATTGCCGGTCCAGGCGTAGTCGATCTTCACGTCCTTGAGCTGCGGGAAGGCCTTGAGCATTTTTGGGCGGATGATCGCCTCGATGTTCGCCGGATCCCGCGCGCCATACACCACGCCACCGCCGAAGATCAGGCGTTTGTCGCCGGTCAGGCGGTAGTAGTCGAGCAGGTAATTGCAGTCTTCGACGCAGTAGTCCTGTGGCAGGAGCGATTTCGCCAGCTCATCGCCCAATGGCTCGGTGGTGATCACCTGAGTACCGCACGGCATCGATTTGGCCGCCAGCTCCGGCACCAGATTGCCGAGGTAGGCGTTGCCGGCGACGATGATGAATTTGGCCCTGACTTTGCCCTGCGGCGTGTACACGATCGGATTGGCGCCACGTTCGATGCGCACGGCCGGCGACTGTTCATAGATGGCACCGCCCAGGGATTCCACGGCAGCGGCTTCGCCCAAAGCAAGGTTAAGCGGGTGGATGTGGCCGCCGCTCATGTCGAGCATGCCGCCAACGTATTGATCGCAAGCCACCACTTCGCGGATGCGGCGTTGATCGAGCAGTTCCAGTTGGGTGTGGCCGAAGCGTTCCCACAAGCGCTTCTGCGATTCCAGGTGGCCCATTTGCCTGGCGGTGAGGGCGGCGAATACGCCACCGTCCTTCAAGTCGCACTGAATGTTGTACTTGCTGATGCGCTCACGAATGATCCGGCCGCCCTCGAACGCCATCTGCCCGAGCAGTTGTGCCTGTTTTGGGCCGACGCTACGTTCGATCACGTCGATGTCACGGCTGTAGCTGTTGACGATTTGCCCGCCATTGCGCCCCGAAGCACCGAAGCCAACCTTGGCGGCCTCCAGCACGGTCACGCGAAAACCGTTCTCAAGCAGGAACAGAGCCGAGGACAGTCCCGTATAACCAGCACCGATCACACAGACATCCGTCTCCACGTCATCCTGCAGGGCAGGGCGTGGTGGTACGGCGTTGGCCGACGCAGCGTAATAAGACTCTGGGTAAGGGGTGTTCGCCATCCTGCAGCCTCTGTTTAATATATTTTACGAGTGAGGCGATCCTACCCCAGTTGAAAAACCTCCGCCAGCCACCGGGAAATCTTCTTGTGGCGGGTCGAAATTAAATATTTTGCATATTCATAGGGTTAGGTGAAAAAAAGGTGTTGACACCCCTCCGGAATTCCGTAGAATGCCGCCTCACAGCAGGCACGTAGCTCAGTTGGTTAGAGCACCACCTTGACATGGTGGGGGTCGTTGGTTCGAGTCCAATCGCGCCTACCAAACAAAATCCGCTCTGCTGGGCGGTCTGAAAGGGCTCACCGAAAGGTGGGCCCTTTTTTGTTGTCTGTGTCTCGTCCTGAATAAGGTTTACACCTTCTGACCCATTCTCAGGAGGGAGTAATGAATACAGGAAAAAGGCGCAGT
>NZ_JAKUMP010000020.1:0-97355 GCF_026341415.1 Pseudomonas sp. MCal1 | reverse complement strand
CCAACAGTCAGAATCGAGCCTTGTCCCTCCTCCTCCCTTCAAGTACCAGCATACAAGCGAGCTTGCTCGCGAATGCGGACTGTCTGCTGACTGAAATGTTGGCTGATACAACGCCTTCGTCGGATCGCCGCCCGGAGCAAGCTCGCTCCCACATTTGTTTTGTGGTGTGCCCACCTGTTTATGTCAGTTGTTAGGGTGCCGTTTCTAATTTTTCTCCCTACTTTGTGCCTGAGCCCGACACTTGTCAGGGCAGTTCCTCAAACCTTCTGCGCGTGAGGTGCACCATGGCCAAAGTCATTTTGAAGAAAAAAATCGACGCTTCGACTTCCGCTCTGAGCGACGTCAAATCCTATGCCCGCAAGATCTGGCTGGCAGGCCTGGGTGCCTACACCAAGGTCGGTCAGGAGGGCAGCGAGTACTTTCAAGAGCTGATCAAGGCTGGTCAAACTGTTGAAAAGAAAGGCAAAAAAGCCGTCACCGAAAAACTCGAAGCGGCCAACGCCGAGATCGATGATGCCAAGAGCGAAGTCAGCTCTTTCAAAGGCCGGGTCGAAGTTCAGCTCGACAAGGTCGAGAAGGCGTTCGACACGCGTGTCGCCAGTGCCTTGAATCGTATCGGCATTCCGTCTAAACATGACGTTGAGGCACTCTCTGCTAAGCTCGATGAGCTGACGGCATTGCTCGAACGCGTCGCGCGTAAATCTTAAGGAGAACGGGATGGCTGGTAAAAAGAACACCGATAAAGAAGGCAGCTCGTGGATCGGAAAAGTCGAAGACTATTCCCGCAAGATCTGGCTGGCTGGTTTAGGCGTGTACTCGAAGATCGACACTGACGGCAGCAAACTCTTCGATACATTGGTCAAAGACGGCGAGAAAGCCGAGAAGCTCACCAAGGCTGCAGTCGGCAAGAAAGTTGATGCTGCCAAGGATTCTGCAAGCTCGGCAAAATCGCGCATCAGCGGCGTGAAAGATCGCGCGCTGGGCACCTGGGATCAACTGGAAGGGGCTTTCGACAAGCGCCTGAACAGTGCGATCTCGCGCCTGGGCGTACCGAGCCGCAACGAGGTGAAGGATCTGCACAAGAAGGTCGATACCCTGACCAAACAGATCGAAAAACTCACCGGCCTGAAAGCTCAGCCTGTCGCGGCCAAAACCGCAGCAGCCAAGCCTGCAGCCAAAACCGCTGCCAAGCCACTGGCTAAAGCCGCCAAACCGGCCGCAAAACCAGCAGCCAAAACTGCTGCCGCCAAGCCTGCTGCGAAAGCCGCGGCCAAACCGGTTGCTGCCAAGGCCGCCGCCAAGCCGGCTGCAAAACCAGCCGCCAAACCTGCGGCCAAGCCAGCAGCGAAAACCGCTGCCGCCAAACCCGCTGCCAAGCCTGCCGCCAAACCGGCTGCGGCGAAAAAACCGGCAGTGAAAAAACCGGCCGCGCCGAAAGCCGCTGCGCCGAAAGCTGCAGCACCAAAACCGGTGACCACACCGCAAGCACTGGCAAGCACGTCGAACTCCGCCTCGGCTCCAACCCCGGCGCCTGCTCCGACTGCTGCATCGACTCCGTCGACGCCGACCAGTCAGTCCTGATTTTTCAGGGCTCAAGAAAACGCCCGGCCTGTGAAGGTCGGGCGTTTTTGTCTGGATGATTTGGAAGCCATCCTTCTCCTCAAAGGAGAGGGCTTTGGCGTTATTCGTGATCTTCGAGGTACTGCCGCGCCATTCTCTCCGTCGCCACCTTCACCGGCGGCAACAGGTGTGGCGCCACCAGCATCATGATCTGGTACACCACCAGTCGCACTTCCCCTTCGCGATCGAGAATCCGCTGATAGTCCAGCGAGAACAGCAACGTCATGGTGATCTGCTCCACCAGTTGCCCCAGCGCCTGAGTGTCGCTGACCAGTTGCCCCGACGCCTTCAGCCGCGCCAGCAATGACGCCAGCGTGCGCTTGAGCACGTTGAGGAACTGGCGAATGCCCTTGGCGAGTTTCGGCAGACGTCCGGCCAGGTTCGACAGGTCCTGGAACAGGAAGCGATATTGCGCCAGCCGTTCGACGATCAGGTGCAGGAACAGCCAGTAATCCTCTGGCGCCAGTTCGACATCGGCGGGCGGGTCGAGCAGCGGGGCGAGGTCGTTCTGGAAGCGCTCGAACAATCCGAGAATCAGCGGTTCCTTGCCGTGGAAGTGGTAGTAGAGGTTGCCTGGGCTGATCCCCATTTCATTGGCAACCTCCATGGTGGAGACGTTCGGCTCGCCCTTTTCATTGAACAACTGCAGGGCACATTCGAGGATCCGTTCGCTTGTTTTCATCCAGTCTTCTTAAAGGGCTTGAGTCAGTCAGCGCACACGCACATAGGTGCCGGGTGCCGCTTCCATCGGTGGATAATTGGCGTTGCCGAGGGGCATCTGGGTTTCGCGAAGGGTGCCGGAGCGCTGCTGCACCCACTCCAGCCATTGCGGCCACCAGCTGCCTTCGACTTTCCTGGCGTCGTAGTACCAGGCGCGCGGATCACTGCTGAGCTTTCCGTTCTCGACGTAATGGGCTTTCGGGTTGCCCGGCGGGTTGAGGATGCTCTGCACGTGACCGCTGTTGGACAGCACGAAACGCCGCTCACCGCCCAGCAACAGCGTCGAGCGATACACCGCATCCCACGGCGTGATGTGGTCGTTCATGCCGCCCACGCTGAAACTGTCGACCGTGACCTTCTGCAGATCGATCGGCGTGCCGCACACTTCCAGCCCGCCCGGATGGGTCAACGGGTTGTGCTTGAAGAAATCCAGAATGTCGCCGTGAAACGCGGCGGGCAGGCGGGTGCTGTCGTTGTTCCAGTAGAGGATGTCGAACGCCGGCGGCTCCTTGCCCAGCAGGTAGTTGTTGACGAAATAACTCCAGATCAGATCGTTGGGACGCATCCACGCGAACACCTTGGCCATGTCGCGACCGTCCAGCACGCCTTTCTGATAGGAGCGTCGCTTGGCCGCCTCGAGCGTTTGCTCATCGGCGAACAGGGTGGCCGGGGTGTTCATTTCACTGTCGAGCAGACTCACCAGATAAGTGGCGCTGGAGACCCGCCGCAACTGCCGCTTGGCCTGCAGATGCCCTTGCAGCGCTGCGATGGTCAGCCCGCCGGCGCAGGCGCCCACCAGGTTGACCTCGCGAGCGCCGGTGATCGCCCGGCAGATGTTCATGGCTTCTTCCACGGCTTCGACATAGGTCGAGAGGCCCCATTCGCGATGCCGCACATCCGGGTTGCGCCAACTGATCATGAAGGTCTGCAAGCCGTTCTTCAGCGCAAACTGGACGAAGCTGTTGCTCGGGCTGAGGTCGAAAATGTAGTACTTGTTGATTTGCGGCGGCACCACCAGCAGCGGTTTCGAATACTGTTTTTCGCTCATCGGCCGGTACTGGATCAGCTCGAGCATTTCGTTGCGAAACACCACCGAGCCGGTGGTGGTGGCGACGGTCTTGCCGACTTCGAAAGCCTGTTTGGTGACCTGGCGTGGCAGGCCGTCGTTGTGCAGCAAATCATCGAACAGATGACTGAGACCGCGCACCAGACTGTGGCCGCCGGAGTTGAACAGCTCCTTCACCGCCAGCGGATTGAGCAGGGTGTTGGAGGGCGCCACGGCGTCGTTGAGCAGGGTGAAGGCGAAGTGCGCGCGGGCGCGGTCGTCGTCGCTCATGCTGCTCTCGTCGATCCAGCTCTTGACCTGTTTCTGCCAGGCCAGATAAGCCTGAAGGCTGCGCCGATAGAACGGGTTCAGGCTCCACGCCGGATCGGCGAAGCGGCTGTCCTGCGGATTGGTCGGGTGCAGGGTTTCGCCGAGCAGCACGCGTCCGAGCGCGCCTCCCAGCTTCAAGGCGTGTTTTGCACTGTGGATCGGATTGCGCAGCCCGTAAGCCGCCACGCTGCGCAAGGTCGAGACCAGGTCACGACCGCGCAGGCCGGTCATGGCACTCTGTGCATTGATGAACACGGCGGGGCTGGGCACGACGCCCGTCGCTGGTTTGTCACGCATGACTCAACACTCCTTCGTCTTCAGGCCAGAAACAAACACACCGAACCAGAACACCATAGACGCTGTTGCGGGTTGTTGCCTGCGTGGCTCCCTGCCACGCACCTGTGCGGATGCGTTGCAAAACGCTCTCCAGAAATCCGTGCCGGGAGGGTTATCCGCCCAGCGGTGTCGGGTGCGGATGCATCACCGCACGCTGACGTTCCTCCTGGAGGAACTTCATGATGATCGGCGCCACCGCCTCGGCCCGGGTAATCAGGAACAGATGCCCGTCGTCGATGATGTGCAACTGCGCGTTGGGGATTCGCCAGGCGAGCATGCGCATGTTGATCAGCGGGATCAGCGGGTCGTCATCGCCGGCCAGCACCAGCGTCGGTTGGTGGATCTTGTGCAGCCAGTGAATGCTGGTCCAGCCCAGGCCTGCGAACAGTTGCCAGTAGTAGCCGAGCTTGCCCGCCGAGCGCACCTTGGCCGCATGGCTGGCGGCGAGTGTCGGGTCGCGACGGAACGAGCCGCCGTAGATCATCGGGGCGATGCGGATCACATGGGACGGCTGGATGTAGCGACGTGGGCTGGCCATCATCCACAGCACTTTCGGCTTGCCCGGCACCATCACCGCACCGGCAGCGGTCGCCGCCAGCACCAGCTTCTTGCAGCGCTCGGGATAGTCGTAGGCGAACTGCTGCGCCAGTGCACCACCCCAGGACACGCCGATCACGTTGACCTGTCCGTAGTCGAGGTAATCGAGCATCCGTGCGGTGAGCTTCGCCAGCCCCGGAAAACGGTACGGTCGGCTCGGCGTCGAGGAACCGCCGACACCGGGCACGTCGAAGGCGATCACTTCCAGATCCGGATCCAGCGCCGCGACAAAAGGAAACACCAGCTCCAGGTTGGCGCCGATGCCGTTGAATATCAGCAAGGGCGTCAAGTGAGGCTTGCCGGGGCGGACCGCCGTGCGGATGGTCTGGCCATCGAGCTCGACGGTTCGAAAGATGAACGGGTGCGGCATGCTTCAAGGCCCTGTGGGTGAAATCTCTATCTCATCTTTAACTGTGGGAGCGAGCTTGCTCGCGAAAGCGGCGGATCAGTCGACTTCAATATTGAATGTCAGTCCGCCTTCGTCGGAACGCCGCCCGGAGCAAGCTCGCTCCCACAGATGTCGGTTACCGCTCGTGAACGTAAGTGCCCGGCGACGCTTCGCCTGCCGGGAACGCCTTGTTGCCCAGCTTCGTCGGTGCCTTTTTCAATTCGCCCGAACGTGCCGCCTGCCAGGCTTGCCAGTGCAGCCACCAGGAATCGGCATGCTTGGTCGAGTTTTCCTGCCAGTCATCGGCATTGGCGGTCATTTCGTCGCTGGTCATGTAGCGCGATTTCGGGTTGCCCGGCGGGTTCAGAATGCTCTGGATATGCCCGCTGCTGGACAGCACGAACTCCACCTTGCCGCCAAACAGCTGCGCCGACTTGTAGCAGGACTTCCACGGCGTGATGTGGTCGTTGGTGCCGGCCAGCGAGAAGATGTCGGCCGTGACCTTCTTGAGGTCGATCGGCGTGCCGCACACTTCCAGTGCATCGGGGCGGGTCAATGGATTGTTTTTGAACATCTCGATCAGGTCGCCGTGGAACGCGGCCGGCAGTCGAGTCGTATCGTTGTTCCAGAACAGGATGTCGAACACCGGCGGCTCGTTGCCCAGCAGGTAGTTGTTGACCCAGTAGTTCCAGATCAGATCGTTGGGGCGCATCCAGGCGAAGACCTTGGCCATGTCTTTGCCTTCAAGCACACCGGCCTGATAGGAGTGCCGCTTGGCCATTTCCAGCGTCTGCTCGTCGACGAACAACGCGACGTCGCTGTCGAGCGTGGTATCGAGCACGCTGACCAGCAGGGTCAGGGCATTGACCTTGTTCTCACCCGTCGCCGCATAGTGGCCGAGCAGGGCGGTGCAGGTGATGCCGCCGGAGCAGGCGCCGAGCATGTTGACGTCCTTGCTGCCGGTGATCGCGGTGACCACGTCAACCGCTTCCTTCAGAGCTTCGATGTAAGTCGAGAGGCCCCACTCGCGCTGTTCCTTGGTCGGGTTGCGCCAGCTGACGATGAAGGTCTGCACATTGTTGCGCAGGCAGAAACGCGCCAGGCTCTTGTCCGGGCTCAGGTCGAAGACGTAGAACTTGTTGATCTGCGGCGGCACCACCAGCAGCGGGCGCTCGTGCACTTGCTCGGTGATCGGCTTGTACTGGATCAGTTCCAGCACGTCGTTGCGAAATACCACCGCGCCTTCGGTCACGCCCAGGCTCTTGCCGACCTCGAACGCGCCCATGTTGACCTGGCTCGGCATGCCGCCGTTGTGCACCAGATCCTTGGCCAGATGCGAGAGACCGTCGAGCAGGCTCTTGCCGCCGGTCTCGAAGAAGCGTTTGACCGCCGCCGGGTTGGCCATGCTGTTGGTCGGCGCCATGGCTTCGGTCATCAGGTTGATCACGAAGTGGCCACGCGCGATGTCCTTGGGCGAGAGGCTGCTGTCGTCGATCCAGGCATGGAGTTCCTTGCGCCATGCCAGATAAGTCTGCAGATAACGTTTGTACAGCGGGTTCTGACTCCACGCCGGATCGACAAAGCGACGGTCATCGCCCGCCGGTTGCAGTTCCGATTTGCCGAACAGCACGTTCTTCAGTTCGAGGCCGAACCGGGTGACGTGCGTGACGCTATGGATCGGTTGTTTGATGGCCTGGGTCAGCACCATTCGAGCAGAGGCCAGCAGATCCTTTCCGCGAAGCCCAACGACAGGATTCAGCCCCAGGGTGTTCTCCGAGGCCTGGTACTTCAAATCATCGTTATTCTTGTTACTCATCTACGACGCTCCATTGTCCTGAGACGAGTACCCGGTTTCTGCTGTGCAGTTCCACAGCCAATGCCAGGTACTACTGCTCGGGTGACCGTTGATTCTGCATAGCTGCTTTACAGTCGTAGAGCACTGCAGGGAACTTGCCAGTTCCATTGGTTACCCGAGATTGATTTTTTTCGCAAGCAGCCGATCCCGGGCCGCTTTAGCGGAGCATTCAAACAGATGAATCTAGAAAATGCCCTCTAAACAGTCCGAGCCGCGGACTAGAGCATCAGCTTGACGACGGACTGATCCGGGTCGCGGGTTTTGCCGGCGGCTTTGAGTTCGGCCAGATAATCCGCCCAGAGTGCGTCATAACGTCGCCCCAGCTCGTACAGGTAATCCCAGGTGAACAGACCGCTGTCGTGACCGTCGTCGAAGGTCAGTTTCAGTGCGTACTGACCGGCCGGTTCTACCTTGGTCAGGCCGACATGCAGTTTGCCGAATTGCAGGATCGGTTTGCCGTGGCCCTGGACCTCGGCGGAGGGGGAATGTACGCGCAGGAATTCGGCGGGCAGGGTGTATTCCTCGCCGGACGCGTATTTGAGCGACAGGGTTTTCGAGGCTTTGTGCAGTTTGATGTCGGTGGGGAGTTGGGTCATGGGCTGGCATCCGAAGTGTGGGCGACCCTTAAGCAAATGTGGGAGCGAGCTTGCTCGCGAAAGCGGTGTGTCAGACAACATTGATATCGACTGACACGGCCTCTTCGCGAGCAAGCTCGCTCCCACAGGGTCCGCTACTACTGTAAGTATGGCTTACAGGATATAACGGGACAGGTCTTCGTTCTGCGCCAATTCGCCCAGGTGGCTGTTGACGTACTCGGCGTCGATCTGGATAGCCGTGTCATCGTGGGCGCTGGCCAGATCGCCGGCACTGAACGACACCTCTTCCAGCAGACGCTCGAGCAGCGTGTGCAGGCGACGGGCACCGATGTTCTCGGTCTTCTCGTTGACCTGCCAGGCGATCTCCGCCAGACGCTTGATGCCTTCGGGCTGGAACTGGATGTTCAGGCCTTCGGTTTTCAGCAGCGCGCAGTATTGCTCGGTGAGCGAGGCGTGCGGTTCGCTGAGGATGCGTTCGAAATCCTGCGGGCTCAGGGCCTTGAGTTCAACGCGGATCGGCAGACGGCCTTGCAGCTCCGGCACCAGATCGCTCGGCTTGCTCAGGTGGAAAGCACCGGAGGCGATGAACAGGATGTGGTCGGTCTTGACCATGCCCAGCTTGGTGTTGACGGTGCAGCCTTCGATCAGCGGCAGCAGGTCACGTTGCACGCCTTCGCGGGATACATCGGCACCACCGACATTGCCGCGCTTGGCGACCTTGTCGATTTCGTCGATGAACACGATGCCGTGCTGCTCGACCGCTTCCAGGGCCTTGGCCTTCAACTCTTCTTCGTTGACCAGACGACCGGCTTCTTCATCGCGCACCAGTTTCAGCGCTTCCTTGACCTTGAGCTTGCGGGCCTTCTTCTTGCCCTTGCCCATGTTGGCGAACAGGTTCTGCAACTGGTTGGTCATTTCTTCCATGCCCGGAGGCGTGGCGATTTCGATGCCGGCCATTTCGGCGACTTCGATCTCGATTTCCTTGTCGTCCAACTGACCTTCGCGCAGGCGCTTGCGGAACAGTTGGCGAGTGTTGGAATCCTGGGTCGGCGCTTCTTCGTTGCCGAAGCCCATGCGTGCCGGTGGCAGCAGGGCGTCGAGGATACGGTCCTCGGCGGCGTCTTCGGCGCGGTGACGAACGCGGGTCATTTCCTGCTCGCGCAGCATCTTGATTGCGGCATCGGCCAGATCACGGATGATCGATTCGACGTCACGGCCGACGTAGCCGACTTCGGTGAACTTGGTCGCTTCGACCTTGATGAACGGTGCGTTGGCCAGCTTGGCCAGGCGACGGGCGATTTCGGTTTTACCGACACCGGTCGGGCCGATCATCAGGATGTTCTTCGGGGTCACTTCAACGCGCAGCTCTTCAGGCAGCTGCATGCGGCGCCAGCGGTTGCGCAGGGCAATCGCGACAGCGCGCTTGGCATCGTCCTGGCCGATGATGTGGCGGTTGAGTTCGTGGACGATTTCGCGGGGAGTCATGGACATAATAATTGACGGTCCTCAAGCAGAAACAAGCCGTGGCACAGGGGCCGCGTCAGGCTTATTCAGCGAGATCCTGCTCCTCAATGGTCTGGGTGTGGTTGGTGAATACACAGATGTCGCCGGCGATGCCGAGAGCGGTCTCGACGATTTCGCGGGCCGACAGGTCGGTCTTCTTCAGCAGGGCGCTGGCGGCGGCTTGCGCATAGGCGCCACCGGAACCCATGGCGATCAGGCCGTCCTCGGGTTCGACCACGTCACCGTTGCCGGTGATGATCAGGGATGCGTCCTTGTTGGCGACCGCAAGCATCGCTTCGAGGCGGCTCAGGGAGCGGTCGGTGCGCCATTCTTTGGCGAGTTCGACGGCAGCGCGGATCAGGTGGCCCTGATGTTTCTCGAGCTGGCCTTCGAAACGTTCGAACAGGGTGAAGGCGTCGGCGGTGGCACCGGCGAATCCGGCAATGACTTCACCGTGGTACAGGCGACGAACTTTCTTCGCGTTGCCTTTCATCACGGTGTTGCCGAGTGAAACCTGGCCGTCGCCGCCCATGACGACTTTGCCGTGGCGGCGGACTGAAACGATGGTGGTCAAGGGAAGAGTCTCCACACTGCGGGGCGAAAATGCCTTATGCCCACTCATATGGGGGTGGTGGAGAGGATTTCAACTGCGGGGCGGGAGAGGGGACGAGCGGTGGTTTGCGTGGGGTCGTTCCCACGCAAAGCAGCGTGATCGTTCCCACGCTCCGCGCGGGAATGCCTCAATGGACGCTCCGCGTCCCTGCGGCAAGGGATGCGGAGGGTCCCGGGCTACATTCCCACGCAGAGCGTGGGAACGATCAGTGGGGAGTTGTCAGCGGCTCTGGCGTTGTTGTAACAACAGGTTGCTGAAGCCCGCGCCCGCCAGTTGTTTCTGGGCGGTGGTCAGTTGTTCGCGGTTGCTGAACGGGCCGACCAGTACGCGGTACCAGGTTTCATCCTTCACCGTCCCGGATTCAACCGCGACCGCCTGGCCGAGCAGAATGATCTGCGCGCGGACCTTGTCGGCATCCGTCTCTTTGCGGAACGAGCCGGCCTGCAGGAAGAATTTGGTCACCGGTGCAGCCTTGGTCACCGGTGGCGCTGGCGGCGGCGTGATCCCGGCCAGTGCCGCCTGCGCGCGCGCCGTGTCGATCTTCGCCGCTTCGGCCGGGGTCACCGGCGTGGTCGGGATCGCCGGCACTTGTGGCGTCGGCAGGGTTTTCTCCGGCACCGCGTCCGGCGGCACGATCACTTCCGATTCCGGCAGCAGGGTGTAGAAGTCGTACTTCGGCTTCACCGGTTGCGTCGGGCTCGGCGGGGTCTTGTTGGCCTCGGCGATCTTGGTGGCTTTCTGTTGTTGCTGTTGCTCGATTTTCTCGCGCTTGACCGTGTCCCTGCCCTTGCCCGGCTCCAGTTTCATCAGGAACACGATGAACGCGCCAACCGTCAGGCCGATGGCCATCCACAGCCAGCCCGGAATCGGCTGCTTCGCTGGAGCTTGGTAACGGCTGGCGCCACGCTTGGGTGCAGGTTTTTTCTTGGCAGCCAACTTACATGCGCTCCAGGGTTTCCAGGCCGAGCAGTTCCAGGCCTTGCTTGAGGGTACGGCCGGTCAGCGCGGCAAGGCGCAGACGGCTTTGCATTTGTGCCGGAGTTTCGGCGGCGAGGATCGGGCAGTTCTCGTAGAAGCTGGAGAACAGGCCGGCAACATCGTACAGGTAGGTGCACAGAGTGTGTGGCGTGCCCTTTTCCGCAACGTTGTTCAGCACTTCACCGAACTGCGCCAGTTTGGCCGCCAGTTCCTGCTCGTGCGCCGCTTCGAGGACGATCTGGCCGTCGACTTCGCTGAAATCCTTGCCCAGTTTGCGGAACACGCCGGCCACGCGAGTGTAGGCGTACAGCAGGTACGGCGCGGTGTTGCCTTCGAAGTTGAGCATCAGGTCGAAGTTGAAGCTGTAGTCGCTGGTGCGGTGCTTCGACAGGTCGGCGTATTTCACCGCGCCGATGCCGACCACTTTGGCGATCGAGCGAAGTTCGTCTTCGGCCAGCGTCGGGTTCTTTTCCTTTACCAGGTTGTAGGCACGTTCCTGCGCTTCGGTCAGCAGGTCGATCAGCTTCACGGTGCCGCCGTCACGGGTCTTGAACGGACGGCCGTCGGCGCCGTTCATGGTGCCGAAGCCCATGTGCTCCATTTCCATCGGATGGGTCACGAAACCGGCCTTGCGCGCCACGGCGAACACTTGCTGGAAGTGCAGGGCCTGACGCTGGTCGACGAAGTACAGCGCACGGTCGGCCTTGAGTTTGCCGCTGCGGTAGCGCACGGCGGCCAGGTCGGTGGTGGCGTACAGGTAGCCGCCGTCGGCCTTGACGATGATCACCGGCAGCGGCTCGCCTTCGGCGTTCTTGAATTCGTCGAGGAACACGCACTGGGCGCCGTTGCTTTCGACCAGCATGCCGGCGGCTTTCAGGTCGTTGACCACGTTGATCAGGTCGTCGTTGTAGGCGCTTTCGCCCATCACGTCGGCCATGGTCAGTTTGACGTTGAGCAGTTCGTAGATCTTCTGGCAGTGCGACAGCGAGATGTCCTTGAACTTGGTCCACAGCGCCAGGCACTCGGCATCGCCGGCCTGCAGCTTGACCACCAGGCCACGGGCGCGGTCGGCGAATTCCGGGGACTCGTCGAAGCGCTGCTTGGCGGCGCGGTAGAAGTTTTCCAGGTCCGACAGCTCGTCGCTGGTGATCGGGTTTTCCTGCAGGTACGCCATCAGCATGCCGAACTGGGTGCCCCAGTCGCCGACGTGGTTCTGACGGATCACGGTATCGCCGAGAAACTCCAGCACACGGGCCACGCCGTCGCCGATGATGGTCGAGCGCAGGTGACCGACGTGCATCTCTTTGGCCAGGTTCGGCGCCGACAGGTCGACCACGGTGCGTTGCGCCGGGCCGGCCTTGCGCACGCCGACGTGATCGTCGGCCAGGGCGGCGTCGAGGCGCGAGGCCAGCGCCTGGGTGTTCTGGAAGAAATTGATGAAACCAGGGCCGGCGATTTCGGCCTTGGTGACGTTCTCGTCGGCCGGCAGGGCGGCGATGATTTTTTCTGCCAGGTCACGCGGCTTCATGCCCGCAGGCTTGGCCAGCATCATCGCGATGTTGCTGGCGAAATCGCCGTGGGTCTTGTCCCGGGCGTTTTCCACCTGGATCGCCGGCGTCAGGCCTTCAGGCAACACACCTTCGTTGACGAGTTGGGTGAGGGCTTGTTGGATCAGCTGGCGAATGGTGTCTTTCATGGTCTTCTCTTTCGACCGCAAGCGCGGCGGCGCATCGATGCGCGGGTGGAAAAACTGGGCATTATCCGTTGCGAAGACGGGCTTGCCAACCTTAGCAGGCAGGATGTGGATGTGTGGTGACAATTCGTCAGCCATCGCTGGCTTGCCAGCGATAGCAATCGATCAATCAATACAAGTCGACGGGGTCGACATCCAGCGACCAGCGCACCGCCCGGCCGCTCGGCATCTGTTCCAGCACCAGCAGCCAGCTCGCCAGCAATCGGTGCAGCGGCGCCCGGGCCGTGGCCTGCAACAGCAGCTGCGCGCGGAAGCGCCCGGCGCGGCGCTCCATTGGCGCTGGCACCGGTCCCAGCAGTTCGATCCCGCTCAGGTTCTGTTCGGCCAGCAAACGCTCGGCCTCGCTGCACGCTTCATCAAGAAAGCCTTCGGCCTGCCCCGGCTTGTGCGCTTCGGCGCGCAGCAGGGCGAGGTGGGCGAACGGCGGCAGGCCGGCGGCGCGGCGTTCGCTCAGGGCCTGCTCGGCGAAGGCGAAGTAACCCTGCTCGGTCAGTTGCACCAATAAAGGATGGTCGGCCAGATGCGTCTGGATGATCACCTTGCCCGGCTCTTCCGCCCGCCCGGCGCGTCCGGCGACCTGCACGATCAGTTGTGCCATGCGCTCGCTGGCGCGAAAGTCGCCGGAGAACAGTCCGCCGTCGGCATCAAGGATTGACACCAGCGTCACCCGAGGAAAGTGGTGACCCTTGGCCAACATCTGGGTGCCGACCAGAATGCACGGCTGGCCTTTCTGGATGGTGGCGAACAACTGGTTCATCGCGTCCTTGCGCGAGGTGCTGTCCCGGTCGACGCGCAGCACCGGATAGTCCGGGAACAGAATCGCCAGCCGTTCTTCGGCGCGCTCGGTGCCGGCGCCCACCGGCCGCAGATCGACCTTGTTGCACTTCGGGCATTGGCGCGGCACTCGCTCGACGTAACCGCAATGGTGGCAGCGCAATTCGCCATAGCGCTGATGCACGGTCATCCGCGCATCACAGCGCTGGCACTCGGACATCCAGCCGCAGTCGTGGCACAGCAAGGTCGGGGCAAACCCGCGGCGGTTGAGGAACACCAATACCTGCTGGCCGGCGGCGAGGGTCTGGCCGATGGCTTGTTGCATCGGTCCGGAAATACCACTGTCCAGCGGGCGACTTTTTACATCCAGGCGCAGGAATCGTGGCGGCTTGGCACCGCCAGCGCGTTCGTTCATTCGCAGCAGTCCGTAGCGACCGGTGTAGGCGTTGTGCAGGCTTTCCAGCGATGGCGTGGCGGAACCGAGCACGATCGGGATGTTTTCCTGGCGCGCCCGTACCAGCGCCAGATCCCGCGCGTGGTAGCGCAGGCCTTCCTGCTGTTTATAGGAACCGTCGTGTTCTTCGTCGATGATGATCAGCCCCGGATTCTTCATCGGGGTGAACAGCGCCGAGCGGGTGCCGATAATAATGTCGGCCTCGCCATCGCGGGCGGCAAGCCAGGCATCCAGACGATCACGATCGTTGACCGCCGAGTGCAGCAGGGCGATGCGCGCGTTGAAACGTTGTTCGAAACGGGCGAGGGTCTGCGGGCCGAGGTTGATCTCCGGTATCAGCACCAGCGCCTGCTTGCCGGCCTCGAGGGTTTCGCGGATCAACTGCAAATAGACTTCGGTCTTGCCGCTGCCGGTAACCCCGGCCAGCAGGAACGCGTGATAACTGTCGAACCCGGCGCGAATCGCTTCATAGGCGGCGCGCTGCTCGCCGTTGAGCGGCAGTTCGGGCTGGGCCAGCCAGTGTTCGTGGCGCGCGCCGGGGGCGTGGCGGCGCACTTCGACCTGCACCAGATCCTTGGCCAGCAGCAGATCGAGGCTGTCCTTGCTCAGCATCAGTTTGCTCAGCAACTGATGGGCGACGCCATGAGGGTGCTGGGCCAGCGTCGCCAGGGCTTCACGCTGGCGCGGGGCGCGGGCGATGCGCGGGTCATCGAGGCTGGCGCCGGGAGTCGCCGACCAGAAACGTTCCTGACGGGCCTCGGCCAGTTCGCCCTGACGCAGCAGCACCGGCAGCGCCCAGCTCAGGGTATCGCCGAGGCTGTGCTGATAATACTGGGCGGTCCACAGGCAAAGCTTGAACAGCGCCGGCGGCAGCGGTGCGGTGGCGTCGAGCAGGGCGAGCGCCGGTTTGAGCTTCTCCAACGGGACTTCGCTGGTGTCAGTGACCTCCACCAGAATCCCGATCATCTCCCGCCGGCCAAACGGCACCCGCAGGCGCATGCCCGGTTGCAACTGCGAACGCAGCACGCCGGCCGGGGCCCGATAGTCGAACAGGCGGCGCAGGGGCGAAGGCAGGGCGAGGCGCAGAATAGCGTCGGGCACGCGGGGGATTCTCGATAGCAACGATAAAAGGGATTGGTATTCAATCTGTGGGAGCGAGGCTGCTCGCGAAAACGGTGCGTCAGGCGGCTGATATGTTGCTGACAGATCGCCTTCGAGAGCAAGCTCGCTCCCACAGGGATCGCGCAATGGGCCGGGAGCCTAGCAGACGGTCGGTCTCAGTGACAGCTTGCGTGATCGGGATTGTCTGGTAGAATCCGCGGCCTAATTACGTGCGGTATTCAACAATCGTGTTGGATGGCGGCACGCCAGCTGAGGAAAAAACCATGAAAGCCGATATCCACCCGAATTACCCAGTAGTTGCAGTAACTTGCAGCTGCGGCAACAAGTTCGAAACCCGTTCGACCTTCGGCAAAGCCCTGGCGGTCGACGTTTGCAACGAGTGCCACCCGTTCTACACCGGTAAGCAGAAGACTCTGGACACCGGTGGTCGCGTTCAGAAGTTCGCCGACCGTTTCGGTGCTTTCGGCGCGAAAAAGGCCTAAGGCCCTTCATTCTGGAAAACCTCAGCGGATTTTCCGGTCTGATGAAAAAGGCGTCCCTTGCGGGCGCCTTTTTTGTGTCCGCGATTTGGCTCTCCGCCGCCCAGGCCTTCTGCCCGGCACCGTCTGGTCTGGACGGTGCCACGGTGCAGCGGGTGGTCGACGGCGACACCCTGCGCCTGAGCGACGGGCGCAATGTGCGGATGATCGGCCTTAATACGCCCGAACTCGGCAAGCAGGGTCGTAGCGACGAGCCGTTTGCAGTGGTTGCGCGCAAGCGTCTCGAAGCGCTGGTCGCCGAGAGCGACGGGCGGGTTGGTCTGCACCTTGGCACCCAGCCCAAAGACCATTACGGCCGAACCCTGGCCCACGTTTTCAGCGCCAAGGGTGAGAACCTCGAAGCGCAAATGCTCGCCGATGGTCTCGGTTTCCAGGTCGCGGTGGCGCCGAATGTCGATCTGATCGATTGCCAGCAAGCTGCCGAGCGCCGTGCGCGACAGGCCGGGCTCGGCCTGTGGAGGCGCTCACCTGTACTGAAAGCAGAGCAGATCGAGCGCTCTGGTTTCGCGCTGGTCAGTGGTCGTGTGAGCAAGGTTCAGCGCAATCGTGGCGGAATCTGGATCGAGTTGCAGGACAAGCTTGTACTGCGCGTTGCACCCAATCTGCTGGATCGCTTCGATGTCGCCGCTCTGCAGGCGTTGAAGGGCAAGCAGATCGAGGCCCGTGGCTGGGTGGTGGACCGTTCCCGGCGCGGTGGGCTGAATTCAGGTCAGGCGCGCTGGCTGTTGCCGTTGACCGATCCTTCGATGCTTCAGCCGTCCCGCTGAATAAAAAGTTGTAGACATTTTTTCTGTCGATTGTGAACAGTCCAGCCCTTGTACGCCGTGGCTCTTGGCCCAAAGTCGTAGGGCAGGGCGCTTGACAGGGGTGACCGGGCAGTCTTGTGGGGACTTTGCGAGGCGCGTATCCTCGCTGACCAGTCTGTCCAACAGTAAAAAAGCGGAATGCCAAAATGTCTGATCTGAAAACTGCCGCTCTCGAATATCATGCCAATCCTCGTCCAGGGAAGCTGAGTGTCGAGCTCACCAAGGCCACTGCTACCGCCCGCGACCTGTCGCTGGCCTACAGCCCCGGCGTAGCTGAACCAGTGCGCGAGATCGCCCGCGATCCTGAACTGGCCTACAAGTACACCGGCAAGGGCAACCTGGTTGCAGTCATTTCCGATGGCACCGCGATTCTGGGTCTGGGTAACCTCGGCCCACTGGCTTCCAAGCCAGTCATGGAAGGTAAAGGCGTGCTGTTCAAGCGCTTCGCCGGCATCGACGTCTTCGACATCGAAGTCGACTCCGAAAGCCCGCAAGCCTTCATCGACACCGTAAAACGCATTTCCATCACTTTCGGCGGCATCAACCTGGAAGACATCAAGGCACCCGAGTGCTTTGAGATCGAACGCGCTCTGATCGAGCAGTGCGACATTCCGGTATTCCACGATGACCAGCACGGCACCGCGATCGTGACCGCTGCGGGCATGATCAACGCTCTGGAAATCGCTGGCAAAACCCTGGCCGACGCCAAGATCGTCTGCCTGGGCGCAGGCGCTGCCGCCATCTCCTGCATGAAATTGCTGGTGAGCATGGGCGCCAAGGTCGAGAACATCTTCATGGTTGACCGTACCGGCGTGATCCACGCTGGCCGTGACGACCTGAACCAGTACAAGGCCGTGTTCGCTCATCCTACCGAGAAGCGCACCCTGGACGACGCCATCGAAGGCGCTGACGTATTCGTCGGCCTGTCGGGCCCGAACCTGCTGAGCGCCGAGCAACTCAAGCGCATGGCGGCCAACCCGATCGTCTTCGCTTGCTCCAACCCTGATCCGGAAATCTCCCCGGAACTGGCTCACGCCACCCGTAACGACGTGATCATGGCCACCGGCCGTTCGGACTACCCGAACCAGGTCAACAACGTACTGGGCTTCCCGTTCATCTTCCGTGGTGCTCTGGACGTTCGCGCCAAGCGCATCAACGAAGAAATGAAGATCGCTGCCGCCAACGCCCTGAAGGACCTGGCCAAGCTGCCGGTGCCGAAGGAAGTCTGCGCCGCCTACGGCGTTGATGCGCTGGAGTTCGGCCGTGAGTACATCATTCCGAAGCCGATGGACGCACGCCTGATCACCGTCGTCTCCGACGCCGTGGCCAAGGCCGCGATCGAGACCGGTGTGGCGACCCTGCCGTATCCGAAGAACTACCCGCTGAAAAGCGTGGATGACGTGTTCAACGGCTAAGTCGTTGTAGCGCATCAACCGAAAGCCCCGGCTCGTGAGAGTCGGGGTTTTTTTGTGCCTGTTGATTTTGGGGTGATCTTAAGGGCCTCTTCGCGGGCAAGCCCGCTCCCACAGAGTTTTGTGGTTACTGCGGGAGCGGGCTTGTCCGCGAAGAGGAGGGCCCGGACCACACAAAATGAACAGGCAATAAAAAGCCCCGCACTTCAATTGAAGGCGGGGCTTTTTAGCGGTTCAGGATCAGGATCAGAACAGATCGATCGGCGCCTGCTCATCCGCCGGCAGCGGGCTGCCCGGCACGGTGCCATTGCCGATCTCGTTGACCGACGGCGGCGTGTCCTCGGCCTTGAACAGCTCGAAGTACGCACCCGGTGTGCTCGGCGAGGCTGCACGGCCGCTGACCGGATCCACCCGCAGGCTGAGGATGCCTTCCGGCTCTGGCTGGACGTGCGGCGGCTTGTCCTTCAGCGCGGCGCTCATGTAGTTCATCCAGATCGGCAGTGCCACGGTGCCGCCGAACTCCCGGCGACCGAGGCTTTCCGGCTGGTCGAAACCAGTCCACACGGTGGTCACGTAATCGGCGTTGTAACCGGAGAACCACGCATCCTTGGATTCGTTGGTGGTACCGGTTTTGCCCGCGATGTCGCTGCGGCCCATGGCCAGTGCACGACGGCCGGTGCCGAGCTTGATCACGTCCTGCAGCATGCTGTTGAGGATGTAGGTGGTACGGCCATCGACGATGCGCTCGGCGACTGCCGGTGCCTGCGGCACAGCGGCGCTGCCCGGCGCTTCACCCGGAACCGGTGCTGCGTCGACGGTGATCGATTGGGTCGCCGGTGCCGCAATGCCGTCGGTGGCCGCGCCGCCCTGCGGTACGGTCGGCGGGTTGGCGACGAAAAGCGTCTCGCCGTTGCGGCTTTCGATCTTGTCGATGATGTACGGAGTGATCTTGTAACCGCCGTTGGCGAAGGTGCTCCAGCCGGTGGCGATTTCCATCGGCGTCAGGGTCGCGGTGCCCAGTGCCAGCGAAAGGTTTGGCGGCAGGTCCTGCTTGTTGAAGCCGAAGCGGGTGATGTAGTCGATGGTCTTGCCTACGCCCATCGCCTGCAGCAGGCGGATCGAAACCAGGTTGCGCGACTTATAGAGCGCTTCACGCAAACGGATCGGGCCGAGGAACGTGTTGGTGTCGTTCTTCGGACGCCAGACCTTGTCCAGGTATTCGTCGACGAACACGATCGGCGCATCGTTGACCAGGCTGGCGGCGGTGTAGCCGTTATCCAGCGCGGCGCTGTAGACGAACGGCTTGAAGCTCGAGCCCGGCTGACGCTTGGCCTGCATCGCGCGGTTGTAGTTGCTCTGCTCGAAGGCGAAACCGCCGACCAGCGAACGGATCGCGCCGTTCTGCGGATCCAGCGACACCAGCGCGCCTTGTGCCTGGGGGATCTGGCTGAACTTAAGCGAATTGTTCGGCTGGCGTTGCACGCGAATCAGATCGCCGACCTGCGCCACATCCGACGGCTGACGCGGGTTGGCGCCCATGCTGTTGGTATTGAGGAACGGACGGGCCCATTTCATGGTGTCCCACGCTACGTGCTCTTCGCCGGTGCGGGTCAGTACCTGCAGGCCGTTCTTGTCGACCTGGGTGACGATGGCCGGCTCAAGGCTGCTGATGGTGCGTTGCTTGGTCAGTTCGGTGGCCCAGGCTTCACGGGTCTTGCCCGGCAGGCGCGATTCGGGGCCACGGTAGCCGTGACGCTGATCGTAGGTCATCAGGCCTTCGTGCAGCGCGGTGTTGGCCATTTCCTGGAGGTTGCTCGGCACCGTGGTGGTGACGCGGAAACCTTCGGTGTACGCGTCGCTGCCGTAGCGGCCGACCATTTCCGCACGGGCCATTTCGGCGATATACGGCGCGTTCACTTCCGGGGTCGGCACGTGATAGCTGGCGTTCAGTGGCTCGTTGACCGCGGCGGTGTAGTCGGCTTCGGTGATCTTGCCGAGCTTGTACATGCGGCCAAGGATCCAGTCGCGACGCTCCTTGCTGCGCGCCGGGTTGGCCAGCGGGTTGAAGCGCGACGGGGCTTTCGGCAGACCGGCGATCATCGCCATCTGCGCCAGGCTGACATCGCGGATCGACTTGCCGTAATACACCTGCGCCGCCGCCTCGATGCCGTAGGCGCGGTTGCCCAGATAGATCTTGTTCACGTACAGCTCGAGGATCTCGTCCTTGGTCAGCTGTCGTTCGATCTGCAGCGCCAGGAGGATTTCAGTGGTCTTGCGCGAAAAGCTGCGTTCGCTGGTCAGGAAGAAGTTCTTCGCCACCTGCATGGTGATGGTGCTGCCGCCGGACTGGATGTGCCCGCTTTTGACCAGTTGGGTCGCGGCGCGCATCAGGCTGCTCGGATCGACGCCGTAGTGATTGGCGAAGTTGTCGTCTTCAGCACTTAGTAACGCATTGATGAAATTGGGGGGAATGTCGGCGAAACGGATCGGTGTACGGCGCATTTCGCCAAATTCTGCGATCAACTTGTTGTCGCTGCTGTAGACCCGGAGCGGAATCTGCAACTGAATGCTTCTCAGCGCCTCCACAGATGGCAAACCCGGACTAAGGTAAAGAAACGCGCCGCTGAGACCTAAAAGCAGTCCGCAGAAAACGGCGACGATGGACCAACCGAAAAATTTCAGCAGACGAATCAAGGCTTTTGGACATCCACGGCAAAGAATGAATTGGGCGACAGGGTTCCGGTTAACACAGAACGACCCGCGCCGGCAGTAAAAAGCGGAAAAAAACGCTGGGCATTATAAGCACTTTTCCGCTGAGGGCGTCATTTGCGCTTCTGTCAAGACGGGGCGAGGGAACGCAATGCGCATTACAGAGTCCGTAACTCACGGATAGTCATAGGGAATTGGTAGTGCTAGGACTCTTCAATAAAAAGGCCAATACGTTACTGGGGATCGACATCAGTTCCACATCGGTGAAGCTGCTGGAGCTGAGTCGTCAGGGGGAGCGCTACCGGGTCGAGGCGTATGCGGTGGAGCCGTTGCCGGCGAGTGCCGTGGTCGAAAAGAACATCGCCGAGCTCGAGGGCGTCGGCCAGGCCCTGTCCCGGGTCCTGGTCAAGGCACGCACCGGGCTGAAAACCGTGGCAGTGGCGGTGGCCGGTTCGGCGGTGATCACCAAGGTCATCGAGATGGACGCCGGGCTGTCCGACGACGAACTGGAAAACCAGCTCAAAATCGAGGCCGATCAATACATTCCCTATCCGCTGGACGAGGTTGCCATCGACTTCGAAGTCCAGGGCGTCTCGCCGCGCAACCCCGAGCGGGTCAACGTGCTGCTGGCCGCCTGTCGCAAGGAAAACGTCGAAGTCCGCGAAGCGGCGCTCGCACTGGCCGGGCTGACTGCGCGGGTGGTGGATGTCGAAGCCTATGCGCTGGAACGTTCGTTCGGCCTGCTGGCCACGCAACTGGCCGCGTCCCAGGACCGGCTGACGGTGGCCGTGGTCGACATCGGCGCCACCATGACCACCCTCAGCGTCCTGCACAATGGCCGGATCATCTACACCCGCGAACAATTGTTCGGTGGTCGACAACTGACCGAGGAAATCCAGCGCCGTTATGGTCTGACCCTTGAGCAGGCGGGGCTCGCCAAGAAGCAGGGTGGGCTGCCGGACGACTACGTCAGCGAGGTGCTGCAACCGTTTCGCGAGGCGCTGGTGCAGCAGGTGTCGCGCTCCCTGCAGTTCTTTTTCGCCTCCGGCCAGTACAACGCCGTCGACCACATACTGTTGGCCGGCGGCACGGCGTCGGTGCCCGGGCTCGACCGGCTGATCGAAGAGCGCCTGAACACCCCGACCCAGGTTGCCAACCCGTTTTCCGACATGGCCTTGAGCAGCAAAGTCAACGCCGGGGCGCTGGCAAGCGATGCGCCGGCCCTGATGATCGCCTGCGGGCTCGCGCTCAGGAGTTTCGACTGATGGCGCGGATCAACCTTTTACCCTGGCGCGAAGAGCGCCGCGAAGAACGGCGCAAACGCTTCCTGCTGGTCTTGATCGGTGTGGTGGTCGGTTCGGTGGGGGCAGTGCTCATTGCCGATCAGATCATCAGCGCCGCCATCGCCCGGCAGGTGGCGCGCAATGACTACATTGGCAAGCAGATCGAAGTAATCGACGAGCGGATCAAGCAAATCAGCGAGCTCAAGGCCCGTCGCCAGCAACTGGTGGAGCGCATGCGCATCATCCAGGACTTGCAGGGCAACCGGCAGATCAGCGGGCGGATCTTCGATCAGCTGGCGCGCACCTTGCCTGACGGGGTGTATTTCACCGATGTGAAAATGGTCGGCAAGACCCTGTCGATCAGCGGTGCAGCGGAGTCCAACAATCGCGTATCCGACCTGATGCGCAACCTCGACGCGTCCGATTGGTTCGACGCGCCCAACCTCAATGAAGTGAAAGCCACCACCGCCGGCCAAGTGGATCAGGCCAATGTCTTTCAACTGACCGTTCGCCAGACTCGACCCAGGCTCGAGGAGGGCGAGCAATGAAGCCGTCCGAGTGGCTGCAAAGCCTGCGCAATGTCGATTTCAACGACCTGGACACCAGCAACATCGGCTCCTGGCCGCCAGTGGTCAAAACTCTGGCCGGCGGGCTGTTGATGGTGCTGGTCCTGGCGCTTGGCTATAACTTTTACATCAGTGACCTGGAGAACCAGCTCGAGCTCAAGCGTGAGGAGGAGACGACTCTCAAGGAGCAGTTCGCGAGCAAGGCGCGCATGGCGGCTAATCTGGAGCTGTACACCCAACAGATGAAAGAGATGGAAAACTCGTTCGGCGTACTGTTGCGGCAACTGCCCAGTGACACCGAAGTGCCGGGGTTGCTGGAAGACATCACCCGCACCGGGCTGGGCAGCGGTCTTGAGTTCGAGGAGATCAAGCTGCTGCCGGAGGTCACCCAGCAGTTCTACATCGAGCTGCCCATCCAGATCACCGTGACCGGTGCCTATCACGACCTCGCGACTTTCGTCAGCGGCGTGGCCGGTTTGCCACGGATCGTCACCCTGCACGATTTCGAGCTGGCGCCGGCCAATCCCGAAGGCGG
The DNA here is from genome assembly GCF_026341415.1 of Pseudomonas sp. MCal1. Classification (NCBI taxonomy): domain Bacteria; kingdom Pseudomonadati; phylum Pseudomonadota; class Gammaproteobacteria; order Pseudomonadales; family Pseudomonadaceae; genus Pseudomonas; species Pseudomonas sp. MCal1. The sequence goes on along the minus strand of NZ_JAKUMP010000020.1, from coordinate 74,821 downwards.
ACCGAAGTTGCGCATGAGCATCCTCGCCAAGACCTACCGCTATAACGACAAGGGGCTGCAGAAATGAGCCCGATCCGTTTTATCGCCTTGTCGGCATTGGTATTGATGCTCGGTGGTTGTGGCGGCGATGACTTCAGCGACCTCGACGCTTATATGAATGAAGTGCGTCTGCGCCCGCCGGGCAAGATCGAGCCGACCCCGACCTTCCGCTCCTTCCCTACGTTCACCTATAGCGCTGCCAACCTGCGCAGTCCGTTTTCGCGCCAGTTGCGGGTCGACCTGGCCGGGCAGAAACATGGCTCGCGCGACGTAAAACCCGATCCCCACCGGGTCAAGCAATACCTCGAAGGCTTCAACATCGAGCAATTCGAAATGGTCGGCACGATTGCCAACGCCTCAGGTTCCTTCGCCCTGCTGCGTGGGGCGGGTGGCGTCCACAGGCTCAAGGTCGGCGATTATCTGGGCCGCAACGACGGGCGCATCGTCGCCATCAGTGCTTCACAAGTCGATGTGGTGGAAATCGTTCCGGATGGCCAGGGTGCCTGGCTTGAGCGGCCGCGCACCATTCCTTTGAAAGAGCATTCATAAGTGGAAGTCGAACAATGAACAGGATTTTCTCCACCCTCGGTTTTTCGCTATGGATAGCGCTGCTTTCGCCGATGGTACAGGCAGCCAATCTGAAGGCGCTGGACGTCGCGGCACTGCCGGGCGACCGGGTCGAGCTGAAGCTGTCGTTCGACGGCCCGCCCCCGCAACCTAAAGGCTACACCACCGATTCGCCGGCAAGGATCGCCCTCGATCTGCCGGGGGTGGCCAGTCAGCTGACGAGCAAGACTCGCGACCTGGGCAGCGGCAATGCCCGCACGGCCACGGTAGTGGAGGCCAATAACCGGACGCGGCTGATCATCAGCCTGACGCAACTGGCACCTTACGACACCCGGGTCGAAGGCAATACGGTGTTCGTGGTGGTCGGGCAAGGCAGCAAAGTCGCTGCCCCGCGTACGGCGGCGCGTTCACCGCGCGCAGCACCTGTGGCCGCGCCAGGCCGCACGTTTACGCCGACTGCCAGAGCCATTCGCGGCGTGGATTTCCAGCGTGGCACGGCGGGCGAGGGCAATGTGGTCATCGATTTGTCCGACCCTGCCATCGCTCCGGACATCCAGGAGCACGACGGCAAGATCATGCTCAATTTCGCCCGTACCCAATTGCCCGAACCGCTGCGGGTACGCCTCGACGTCAAGGATTTCGCCACCCCGGTGCAGTTCGTCAATGCCGGTGTCAGCGGTGATCGGGCGACGATCACCGTCGAACCCAGCGGTACGTTCGAGTATTCCACTTACCAGACCGACAACAAGCTGACCGTCAGCATCCGCCCATTGACCATCGATGACCTGCAAAAACGCAACGCCGACCGCAACAGCTACAGCGGCGAAAAGCTCTCGCTCAACTTTCAGGACATCGATGTGCGTTCGGTGCTGCAACTGATCGCCGATTTCACCAACCTCAATCTGGTGGCCAGCGATACGGTGCAGGGCGGCATTACCTTGCGCCTGCAGAACGTGCCGTGGGATCAGGCGCTGGATCTGGTGCTCAAGACCAAAGGCCTGGACAAGCGCAAGGTCGGCAACGTGTTGCTGGTGGCGCCCGCAGATGAGATTGCAGCGCGGGAACGGCAGGAACTGGAGTCGCAGAAACAGATCGCTGAGCTGGCGCCGTTGCGCCGCGAGCTGCTGCAAGTGAACTACGCCAAGGCTGCGGACATCGCCAAGTTGTTCCAGTCGGTCACCAGCGCCGAGGCCAAGGTAGACGAACGGGGTTCGATCACCGTCGATGAGCGGACCAACAACATCATTGCCTACCAGACCCAGGATCGCCTCGACGAGCTGCGGCGGATCGTGGCGCAACTGGATATTCCGGTGCGTCAGGTGATGATCGAGGCGCGGATCGTCGAGGCCAACGTCGACTACGACAAGAGCCTGGGCGTGCGCTGGGGCGGCTCGATCCAGAACAAGGGCAACTGGAACACTTCCGGGGTCAGCAACGGCTCTTCGACCACCATTGGCACGCCGGGCAGCACCAGCACCAACTCGCCGTTCGTCGACATGGGTACAGTCAACAACACGTCCGGGATCGGCATCGCATTCATCACCGACAACGTCTTGCTGGACCTTGAGCTGACCGCGATGGAGAAAACCGGCAACGGCGAAATCGTCTCGCAGCCCAAGGTGGTCACCTCCGACAAGGAAACCGCGAAAATCCTCAAGGGCACCGAGATTCCGTATCAGGAAGCCAGCTCCAGCGGCGCTACGTCGGTGTCCTTCAAGGAAGCGTCGCTGTCGCTGGAAGTGACGCCGCAGATCACTCCGGACAACCGCATCATCATGGAGGTGAAGGTCACCAAGGACGAACCGGATTACCTGAACAAAGTGCAGGATGTTCCGCCGATCAAGAAGAACGAGGTCAATGCCAAGGTGCTGGTGAACGACGGCGAGACCATCGTGATCGGGGGCGTTTTCTCAAATACTCAAAGCAAGGTCGTAGATAAGGTGCCATTTCTTGGCGATGTGCCGTATCTTGGCCGCCTTTTCCGGCGTGATGTGGTTTCGGAGAAAAAATCCGAGCTGCTGGTATTTCTCACTCCGCGTATCATGAATAACCAGGCGATTGCTGTGAGTCGTTGATTCTGTGCGAAATTTGATTCTTGTAGGACCGATGGGGGCTGGAAAAAGCACCATCGGCCGATTACTGGCCAAAGAGCTGCGCCTGCCGTTCAAGGATTCCGACAAGGAAATTGAACTGCGCACGGGCGCCAATATCCCGTGGATCTTCGACAAGGAAGGCGAGCCCGGCTTTCGTGATCGTGAGCAGGCGATGATCGCCGAGTTGTGCGCGTTCGACGGCGTGGTGCTGGCGACCGGCGGCGGCGCGGTGATGCGCGATGCCAACCGCAAGGCCCTGCACGAGGGCGGGCGGGTGGTCTACCTGCACGCATCTGTCGAACAGCAGGTCGGCCGCACCTCTCGCGATCGCAACCGGCCGTTGCTGCGCACCGCCAATCCGGAGAAAACCTTGCGCGATCTGCTGGCGATCCGGGATCCGCTCTATCGGGAAATCGCCGATCTGGTGGTGGAAACCGACGAGCGGCCACCGCGCATGGTCGTGCTCGATATTCTCGACCGCCTGGCGCAGCTTCCGCCCCGTTAAAGCATCGCTCGAAATGCGCTATCCTCGGCGTCCTGTCACAGCCCGCCGAGGTTGTGGCGGATGGCGTGCGAGCGGCGTCATACCCGCTACAGGCCGCAGACAACCAATAATTCAGGGCAGGACGCCTGCTTCCATCTTCACTGTGGGGACACATGCAGACACTCAAGGTCGACCTAGGCGAGCGCAGCTACCCGATTCATATTGGCGAAGGATTACTGGACCAGCCTGAATTGCTGGCCCCGCATATCCACGGGCGGCAAGTGGCAATCATCTCCAACGAGACCGTTGCGCCGCTCTATCTCGAGCGTCTGACCCGCAGCCTGGCGCAGTTCTCAGTGATTTCCGTGGTGCTGCCCGACGGCGAAGCCTTCAAGAACTGGGAAACCCTGCAACTGATCTTCGACGGCCTGCTGACCGCCCGTCATGACCGCCGCACCACGGTAATCGCCCTCGGCGGCGGCGTAATCGGCGACATGGCCGGTTTCGCGGCCGCCTGCTACCAGCGTGGCGTCGATTTCATCCAGATTCCTACCACGCTGCTGTCCCAGGTCGATTCGTCGGTGGGCGGCAAGACCGGGATCAACCATCCGCTGGGCAAGAACATGGTCGGCGCGTTCTATCAGCCGAACGTGGTGCTGATCGATACTGCGTCCCTGAAAACCCTGCCCGCGCGCGAGCTGTCGGCCGGCCTGGCGGAAGTCATCAAGTACGGTCTGATCTGCGACGAGCCATTCCTGACCTGGCTCGAAGACAACGTTGACGCCCTGCGCGCGCTGGATCAAACGGCCCTGACCTATGCTATCGAACGCTCCTGCGCCGCCAAGGCTGCGGTGGTCGGTGCGGACGAGAAGGAAACCGGCGTGCGGGCCACCCTCAATCTCGGCCACACCTTTGGCCACGCCATCGAAACCCACATGGGCTATGGTGTCTGGTTGCATGGCGAAGCGGTCGCCGCTGGCACCGTGATGGCACTGGACATGTCCGCGCGCCTCGGCTGGATCAGCGAGCAGGAGCGTGATCGCGGCATCCGCCTGTTCCAGCGTGCCGGTCTGCCGGTGATCCCGCCGGAAGAGATGACCGAAGCCGATTTTCTTGAACACATGGCAATTGACAAAAAAGTGATCGACGGTCGCTTGCGCCTGGTGCTGCTGCGCCGGATGGGCGAAGCGGTGGTGACCGACGATTATCCGAAAGAGGTTCTACAGGCCACGCTGGGAGCGGATTACCGCGCTCTGGCTCAGCTTAAAGGTTAATAAGATTCCGATGACTAGTTTGCATGCCGACGAGGCGTTCCTCGGCCATTTCCAGTTAAGTCACGACCCTTTCGCGCCGCGGGTTCCGGGCTTCAAATTCTTCCCGGCCCAGCGCAAGCCGGTGCTGGGGCAGCTGCATCATCTGGCGCGTTACAGCCAGTTGCTGCTGGTGGTTACCGGCCCGCAGGGCAGCGGCAAGACCCTGCTGCGTCAGGCGCTGGTCGCCAGCACCAACAAGCAATCGGTGCAGAGCGTTGTCGTTTCCGCCCGTGGCGCAGGCGATGCAGCCGGTGTGCTGCGTCAGATCGCCCAGGCGCTGGACGTGGCGCAGGCCGAGGTCGGGGCGATCCTCGATCAGGTCGTACAGTTGGCGCTGACAGGGCAGGAAGTCTATCTGCTGGTTGACGATGCCGAGCAGCTCGACGAGTCCGCGCTTGAGGCCCTGATGGCGCTGGGCGCCGGCGCTCCGGAAGGCCGCCCGCATGTGTTCCTGTTCGGTGAGTCGTCGCTGATCGCCCAGCTCGAGGCTTTGCACCTTGAGGAAGAGCGCTTCCACGTCATCGAATTGCAGCCGTACACCGAAGAAGAAACCCGCGAGTATCTCGACCAGCGGCTGGAAGGCGCGGGCCGGGGTGTCGAACTTTTCACCGCGGATCAGATCTCTGATATTCACGAAAGCTCCGAGGGTTGGCCGGGCAACATCAACCAGGTCGCTCGCGATGCTCTGATCGAAGTCATGATTGCCAGCCGCTCCGCGGTCAAGCGTCCAAGTATGGGGTTCAACATGCCGAAGAAACACGTATTGGCGATTTCCGCCGTCGTTGTGGTCGCGGTCGCTGCCGCCTGGCTGATGCCGGGTCGCAACAAGGCGCCGACCACCGGTGCGCCGGCCAACGAGCAGGCGCAACTGCCATTGGGCCAGGGCACGCCGCAGGCGGGTGGCGCGCCGTCCGTCGAATTCAACGGCAATACCCAGCCGATGCCGCTGCCGCTGGTCGGCAACTCGCAACCGGTGATGCGCGGTCCGTTGGCTGAAGCGGCTGGCGGCATTACCGAAGGCGACGACGGTGTGCCGGTCGAAGGTTCCAGCAACACGCCACCGACCGTGACCACCACTGCGCCACCGGCGGGCGTTCCGGCCGGTCCTGCGCCGACCCCGGTTCCGGTTCCGGCAGCCAAACCGACCCCGGCGCCAACCCAGGTCGCTACCGCCAAGCCTGCGCCAGCTCCTGCCGCTCCAGCGGCCAAACCGGCTCCTGCGCCTGCCAAGCCTGTTGCCGCCGCCAAACCTGCCGAGAAGCCGGTCACCGTCGCCAAGGCAGCCGGTGGCAGCTGGTACGCCGGTCAGCCGACCAGCAACTACGTGGTGCAGATCCTCGGCACCAGCTCCGAAGCGACCGCGCAAAACTTCGTCAAGGAGCAGGGCGGTGAGTACCGTTACTTCAAGAAAGTCCTCAACGGCAAGCCTCTGTACGTGATCACCTACGGCAACTTCGCCAATCGTGATGCAGCCGTTTCTGCCATCAAGGCCTTGCCAGCGAAGGTTCAGGCTGGTAAACCTTGGCCTCGCACTGTCGCCAGCGTCCAACAGGAACTGGCAACAACTCGCTGAAGATTCGGCGGCCTTACCCAGGCCGCCTCTCCAAGCACCTCAAAATTTCTACAAGTGCGCGCTTCCTTTCAGGTCGCGTGCCTTGTGGTGTCTGCGTCACAGTAGTCTTTGAGTCGTTGCGGTCAAAATTAAAAAAGTTTTGACTAGCACAGCAGATCGCTTTAAACCTTTCACAAATGCGACATGAATTTGCGACATTTCGTCGTCAAATTTGTGAGCCTCTGTGTCGCTGTGTACAATGACCACCCTTTTGCCCCCGCAAAGCCGGCGTACGTTCGGCGCGGCAAGCAAGTGGTTGAATTGAAAAGAAATTTGCCTCGACAAGAGGCAGCCTGGTGAGAAAGTGTCTATGAAAGCAGGTCTGTACCAACCAGATGAATTCAAGGATAACTGCGGTTTCGGCCTGATAGCCCATATGCAGGGCGAACCCAGTCATACCCTTTTGCAAACGGCCATCGAGGCCCTGACCTGCATGACCCACCGCGGTGGGATTAATGCCGACGGCAAGACCGGTGACGGTTGCGGTCTGCTGATTCAAAAGCCCGACGTATTCCTGCGTGCCATTGCCCAGGAAACCTTCAGCGTCGAGCTGCCCAAGCAATATGCCGTGGGCATGGTTTTCTTCAATCAGGATCCGGCCAAGGCCGAAGCCGCTCGCGAGAACATGAACCGCGAGATCCTGGCCGAAGGCCTGCAACTGATCGGCTGGCGCAAAGTGCCGATCGACACCAGCGTCCTCGGCCGCCTGGCCCTTGAGCGCCTGCCGCAGATCGAGCAGGTGTACATCGGTGGCGAAGGCCTGAGCGATCAGGACATGGCGGTCAAGCTGTTCAGTGCCCGTCGTCGTTCTTCCGTGGCCAACGCTGCCGATACCGACCACTACATCTGCAGCTTTTCCCACAAGACCATCATTTATAAAGGCCTGATGATGCCGGCCGACCTGGCCGCGTTCTATCCGGACCTGGGTGACCAGCGCCTGCAAACCGCAATCTGCGTGTTCCACCAGCGCTTCTCCACCAACACCCTGCCGAAATGGCCGCTGGCCCAGCCATTCCGCTTCCTCGCCCACAACGGCGAGATCAACACCATCACCGGCAACCGCAACTGGGCCCAGGCCCGCCGCACCAAGTTCACCAACGATCTGATGGATCTGGAAGAACTCGGCCCGCTGGTCAACCGTGTCGGTTCCGACTCCTCGAGCATGGACAACATGCTCGAACTGATGGTCACCGGCGGCATCGACCTGTTCCGTGGCGTGCGGATGATCATTCCGCCAGCGTGGCAGAACGTCGAAACCATGGACCCGGACCTGCGTGCGTTCTACGAGTACAACTCGATGCACATGGAGCCGTGGGACGGCCCGGCCGGCGTGGTAATGACCGACGGTCGCTACGCGGTGTGCCTGCTCGACCGTAACGGTCTGCGCCCGGCGCGCTGGGTCACCACCACCAACGGTTTCATCACTCTCGCGTCGGAAATCGGCGTGTGGGACTACAAGCCTGAAGACGTGATTGCCAAAGGCCGTGTCGGCCCGGGCCAGATCTTCGCCGTGGACATCGAAACCGGGCAGATCCTCGACACCGACGCGATCGACAACCGTCTGAAATCCCGTCATCCATACAAGCAATGGCTGCGCAAGAATGCCCTGCGCATTCAGGCGACCATGGAAGACAACGATCACGGTTCGGCTTTCTACGACGTCGATCAACTCAAGCAATACATGAAGATGTATCAGGTCACGTTCGAAGAACGCGATCAGGTACTGCGTCCGCTTGGCGAACAAGGCTATGAAGCCGTTGGTTCGATGGGCGACGACACGCCGATGGCCGTGCTGTCCCAGCGCGTGCGCACGCCGTACGACTATTTCCGCCAGCAGTTTGCGCAGGTGACCAACCCGCCGATCGACCCGCTGCGTGAAGCGATCGTGATGTCGCTGGAAATCTGCCTCGGTGCCGAGCGCAACATCTTCCAGGAATCGCCGGAACACGCCTCGCGCGTGATCCTCAGCTCGCCGGTCATTTCCCCGGCCAAGTGGCGCTCGCTGATGAACCTCGACCGCCCGGGTTTCGAGCGGCAGATCATCGATCTCAACTACGATGAAAGCGTCGGTCTCGAAGCGGCGATCCGCAACGTCGCCGATCAGGCTGAAGAAGCCGTGCGTGCCGGTCGTACCCAGATCGTCCTGAGCGACCGCCATATCGCGCCGGGTAAACTGCCGATCCACGCCTCGCTGGCCACCGGCGCGGTGCACCATCGCCTGACCGAAAAAGGCCTGCGCTGCGACTCCAATATCCTGGTTGAAACCGCCACTGCACGCGATCCGCACCACTTCGCCGTACTGATCGGTTTCGGCGCCTCGGCGGTCTATCCGTTCCTGGCGTACGAAGTGCTGGGCGACCTGATCCGGACCGGTGAAGTGCTGGGCGACCTCTACGAGGTGTTCAAGAACTACCGTAAGGGCATCACCAAGGGTCTGTTGAAGATCCTGTCGAAGATGGGCATCTCGACCATCGCGTCGTATCGCGGTGCTCAGCTGTTCGAAGCCATCGGCCTGTCCGAGGAAGTCTGCGAGCTGAGCTTCCGTGGCGTGCCGAGCCGTATCAAGGGTGCGCGTTTCGTCGACATCGAAGCCGAGCAGAAAGCTCTGGCCACCGAAGCCTGGAGTCCACGCAAGCCGATCCAGCAGGGCGGTCTGCTGAAGTTCGTCCACGGTGGCGAATACCACGCCTACAACCCGGACGTGGTCAACACCCTGCAAGCCGCCGTGCAACAGGGCGACTACGCCAAATTCAAGGAATACACCTCGCTGGTGGACAACCGCCCGGTGTCGATGATCCGCGACCTGTTCAAGGTCAAGACCCTCGACAAACCACTGGACATCAGCGAAGTCGAGCCGCTGGAATCGGTGCTCAAGCGCTTCGACTCCGCCGGCATCTCGCTGGGCGCCCTGTCGCCGGAAGCTCACGAAGCCCTGGCCGAAGCCATGAACCGCCTCGGTGCGCGTTCCAACTCCGGCGAAGGCGGCGAAGACCCGGCGCGCTACGGCACCATCAAGAGCTCGAAAATCAAACAGGTCGCGACCGGCCGTTTCGGGGTGACCCCGGAATACCTGGTCAACGCCGAAGTGCTGCAGATCAAGGTTGCCCAGGGCGCCAAGCCGGGTGAAGGCGGTCAACTGCCGGGCGGTAAAGTGAACGGGCTGATCGCCAAGCTGCGTTACGCAGTGCCGGGCGTGACCCTGATTTCGCCACCGCCGCACCACGACATCTATTCGATCGAAGACTTGTCGCAGCTGATCTTTGACCTGAAACAGGTCAACCCGAATGCACTGGTCTCGGTGAAACTGGTGGCTGAAGCGGGCGTCGGCACCATCGCCGCCGGTGTGGCCAAGGCCTATGCGGACTTGATCACCATCTCCGGCTACGACGGCGGCACCGGTGCCTCGCCGCTGACTTCGATCAAATACGCCGGTGCGCCGTGGGAACTCGGCCTTGCCGAAACCCACCAGACCCTGCGCGGGAACGACCTGCGCGGCAAGGTCCGGGTGCAGACCGACGGCGGCCTGAAAACCGGTCTCGACGTGATCAAGGCAGCGATTCTCGGCGCCGAGAGCTTTGGCTTCGGCACCGCGCCGATGATCGCTCTGGGCTGCAAATACCTGCGTATCTGCCACCTGAACAACTGCGCCACCGGTGTCGCCACCCAGAACGAGAAGTTGCGCAAGGATCACTACATCGGCACCGTCGACATGGTGGTGAACTTCTTCACCTACGTCGCCGAAGAAACCCGTGAGTGGCTGGCCAAGCTGGGCGTGCGTTCCCTCGAGGAGCTGATCGGCCGTACCGATCTGCTGGAAGTCCTCGAAGGCCAGACCGCCAAGCAGCATCACCTGGATCTGACCCCGCTGCTGGGCAGCGATCACATCCCGGCGGACAAGCCTCAGTTCTGCGGCGTCGAGCGCAACCCGCCATTCGACCAGGGCCTGCTGGCCGAGAAAATGGTCGAGATGGCGACATCGGCGATCAACGACCTCAGCGGCGCCGAGTTCGATCTGGACATCTGCAACTGCGACCGTTCGATCGGCGCACGGATCTCCGGCGAAATCGCGCGCAAGCACGGCAATCAGGGCATGGCGAAAGCGCCGATCACCTTCCGCTTCAAGGGCACTGCGGGTCAGAGCTTCGGCGTGTGGAACGCCGGCGGTCTGAACATGTACCTGGAAGGCGACGCCAACGACTACGTCGGCAAAGGCATGACCGGTGGCAAGCTGACCATCGTGCCGCCGAAAGGCAGCGTCTATAAGACTCAGGAAAGCGCCATCATCGGCAACACCTGCCTGTACGGCGCCACCGGCGGCAAGCTATTCGCCGCCGGCACCGCAGGCGAGCGTTTCGCCGTGCGCAACTCCGGTGCCCACACGGTTGTGGAAGGCACCGGCGATCACTGCTGCGAGTACATGACCGGTGGTTTTGTCTGCGTTCTGGGCAAGACCGGTTACAACTTCGGCTCTGGCATGACCGGTGGTTTCGCCTACGTGCTCGACCAGGACAACACCTTCGTTGACCGGGTCAACCACGAACTGGTGGAAATCCAGCGGATCAGCGGCGAGGCGATGGAAGCCTATCGCAGCCACCTGCAGAACGTGCTGAACGAGTACGTCGCGGAAACCGACAGCGAGTGGGGTCGTGAACTCGCCGAGAACCTCGATGACTACTTGCGTCGTTTCTGGCTGGTCAAGCCGAAGGCTGCCAACCTGAAGTCGTTGCTTTCCAGCACCCGTGCCAACCCGCAGTGATATGCGCCTGAAGAGTTTGATGAGGTTTTAACAATGGCTGAACGTCTGAATAACGACTTCCAGTTCATCGATGTCGGGCGCAAGGATCCGAAGAAGAAACTGTTGCGTCAACGCAAGAAAGAATTCGTGGAAATCTACGAACCGTTCAAACCCCAGCAGTCGGCCGATCAGGCCCACCGCTGCCTGGGTTGCGGCAACCCGTATTGCGAATGGAAGTGCCCGGTGCACAACTTCATTCCGAACTGGTTGAAACTGGTAGCCGAGGGCAACATCCTCCAGGCCGCCGAGCTGTCGCACCAGACCAACACCCTGCCGGAAGTCTGCGGCCGGGTGTGCCCGCAGGATCGTCTGTGCGAGGGTGCGTGCACCCTTAACGACGGCTTCGGTGCGGTGACCATCGGTTCGGTCGAGAAGTACATCACCGACACCGCGTTCGCCATGGGCTGGCGCCCGGACATGTCCAAGGTCAAACCGACCGGCAAGCGTGTCGCGATCATCGGCGCGGGCCCGGCGGGCCTCGGTTGTGCCGACGTGCTGGTGCGCGGCGGCGTGACTCCGGTGGTGTTCGACAAGAACCCGGAAATCGGCGGTCTGCTGACCTTCGGCATCCCCGAGTTCAAGCTCGAGAAGACCGTGCTGAGCAATCGCCGCGAAGTCTTCACCGGCATGGGCATCGAATTCCGCCTCAACACCGAGGTCGGCAAGGACGTGACCATGGAGCAGCTGCTCGCCGAATACGATGCCGTGTTCATGGGCATGGGTACCTACACCTACATGAAGGGCGGTTTTGCCGGTGAAGATCTGCCAGGCGTGTATGACGCGCTGGACTTCCTGATCGCCAACGTCAACCGCAACCTGGGCTTTGAAAAGTCGCCGGAAGATTTCGTCGACATGAAAGGCAAGAAGGTCGTGGTGCTGGGCGGCGGCGACACGGCGATGGACTGCAACCGCACGTCGATCCGCCAGGGCGCCAAGTCGGTGACCTGCGCCTATCGTCGTGACGAAGCGAACATGCCCGGCTCGCGAAAAGAGGTGAAGAACGCCAAGGAAGAAGGCGTGAAATTCCTCTACAACCGCCAGCCGATCGCCATCGTTGGCGAGGACAAGGTCGAAGGCGTGAAAGTGGTCGAGACCCGTCTCGGCGAACCGGACGCCCGTGGCCGTCGCAGCCCCGAGCCGATTCCGGGCTCCGAAGAGATCATTCCGGCCGACGCCGTGGTCATCGCTTTCGGTTTCCGCCCGAGCCCGGCGCCATGGTTCGAGCAGTTCGAGATCCAGACCGACAGCCAGGGTCGCGTCGTTGCGCCCGAGCAAGGTCAGTACAAGCACCAGACCAGCAACCCGAAAATCTTCGCCGGTGGCGACATGGTGCGCGGGTCCGACCTGGTGGTGACGGCTATCTTCGAAGGCCGCAATGCGGCGGAAGGGATCCTGGATTACCTGGGCGTCTAAACCCGGATCCTGAAACAAAAGCAATAACTCTGTGGGAGCGAGCTTGCTCGCGAAAGCGGCCTGTCAGTCAACTTCAATGTTGGATGTACAGGCCTATTCGCGAGCAAGCTCGCTCCCACAGTTGTTTCTCGCTGTTGCTGATGCCCCGTATTTGTTGCGACAAATTGACCCGATAGACAAAAGGCTGACCTGCATCCGTGCCTTTTGCGTCGCGCTCTGAGAAAATGCCCGCACTTTTTTTCCGGATGCCGACATGACTGCCCTGAAGAACGACCGTTTCCTCCGCGCCCTGCTCAAGCAACCCGTAGACATCACCCCTGTGTGGATGATGCGCCAGGCCGGCCGCTACCTGCCGGAATACCGCGCCAGCCGCGCCCAGGCCGGTGATTTCATGAGCCTGTGCATGAATCCGGAATTCGCCTGCGAAGTCACGCTGCAACCCCTCGACCGCTATCCGCAACTGGACGCGGCGATCCTGTTCTCCGACATCCTCACCATTCCCGATGCCATGGGCCAGGGCCTGTACTTCGAGACCGGTGAAGGTCCGCGCTTCAAGAAAGTCGTCAGCACCCTGGCCGACATCGAAGCCCTGCCGATCCCGGATCCACACAAAGACCTCGGCTACGTGATGGACGCGGTCAGCACCATCCGCCGCGAACTGAACGGTCGCGTGCCGCTGATCGGTTTCTCCGGCAGCCCGTGGACCCTCGCCACCTACATGGTCGAAGGCGGCTCGTCGAAAGACTTCCGCAAGACCAAGGCGATGCTCTACGACAACCCGCAAGCCATGCACCTGCTGCTGGACAAGCTGGCGCAGTCGGTGACTGGGTACCTCAACGGCCAGATCCAGGCCGGTGCGCAAGCGGTGCAGATTTTCGACACCTGGGGCGGCAACCTGTCGGCGGCGGCGTATCAGGAATTCTCCCTGGCCTACATGAAGAAAATCGTCAGCGGCCTGATCCGCGAGCACGACGGTCGCAAAGTGCCGGTGATCCTCTTCACCAAGAACGGCGGCCTGTGGCTGGAAAGCATCGCCGACGCTGGCGCCGATGCGCTGGGTCTGGACTGGACCTGCGACATCGGCAACGCCCGCGCCCTTGTTGGTGACAAGGTTGCGCTGCAAGGCAACATGGACCCGACCGTGCTCTATGCCAAACCTGAAGCGATCCGCACTGAAGTCGGGCGCATCCTCGCCAGCTACGGCAAGGGCAGCGGCCACGTGTTCAACCTCGGCCACGGCATCACGCCGGAAGTTGATCCTGAGCATGCGGGTGCGTTCTTGCGTGCCGTACATGAGTTGTCGGCGCAGTATCACCAGTGATCGGCGCTCAGCTCTAATGGTAGAAAACAAAAACGCCCGGCTTATGCCGGGCGTTTTTGTTTGCGATGGGTTTAGCGTCCAAGGAGCTGTTCGGCGTAGCGGGCGATGATGTGGTCGAAGGTTTTTTGATCGGGAATCGCGGTATTTCGGATCGCCGTCACCAACCGCTCAAGTTCTTCCTCGCTGACTTGCATGACAAACTCATCATCGAAGAGGCGGCGGATTGTGTCCTGCCGTCGATTTTTGAGGTAGGCGATGTCTAGCGCCAATACCTCGATCATCTTTGTGGCGGGAAGGTCGTCAGAATCTTTTGGCTGGATTTCGCCGGTTCGCAGATATCGGAAGCGCTGTTCACAGTTCTCGTCGGTGGGAGAAATATGTTGGTTTTCGTCGAACCAGTTGCCCTTCTTATGGCCGCAGTGCAACGGATTGCCGGGCTTGGTTTCTCGCAGGCAGGAGGCATGAAGGTTGTGAAACTCCAACGCCAACTCTTCGAAATGCTCTTGAGGTCTGAAGTGCTCGATATGGCTGGTCGAGGCATCTATTTCCTGGCCGCAATAACAGCAGAAGAAGCCTTGCTCCTTAAGCAGGGCATTATGCAAATCCCGTTTTTGCGGGTTTTGTAGCGTTGGGTAAGTTGGGCTCCACTCGTCGTTCGCCGAGTTTTTCCAATCTGTAAATGAAGCGGGTTCAGTTCCTTTGAGCACTCGCTTCATTTGCCGAGAATCTCCTTGCGCCTGATCAGTGCTTCGGCGCCGGCGAATTCCGGTAGGTCGGGAGCTTTCTTTTTCAGCGCCTCAAGTTGTGATTTTGCCTTTTCGAGGTCGTTGTCTTCCAACGTGGAAAAAAGCTCGGACAGCAGATCTTCGATTTCTGGTTCGCGCTGCGTAACGCCCATTACCTCTTCAAGCACGCTGCTGGAATCCAGACCGTAGGTGACCCGCGGATGAGTCGGATCCCCGTTGTGCAACAGGATTACTTCTTCAGGTTTCAGGCTGCCGATGATTTGTGGGGAGTGGCTTGCGGCGATGAATTGGACTTTGGGAAAAGCCTGTCTCAATGCAGGCACGATGCTGCGTTGCCAGGCCGGGTGAAGGTGGATATCCAGTTCGTCGATGATGACCACGCCTGAGGTGTTTTTCAGGACATCTTTGCCCATGTGGGGGTTGAGGATGCACATGCGGCGGGCGATATCGGCGAACAATGCAATCATCCCGCGTTGACCATCACTTAGATTGCTGAACTTCGAAGTGGCGTTGCCGCCCATTTCAACAATCAAGCTCGCAAGTTCGACGTCGTAATAAAGTCCACTTGAGCCCGGTAACATCACTTGCAAGGCAGAATTTACCAGTGAAAGCTCATCGTAAAACTCAGTTACTGGCTTTGCAGACCGGAAAGCTTTTTGCAGTTGCTCCAATGTCTTTTTAACGAACCAACTTTCAAAGTCTTGCAGATTGGTGGCTGTGTTCGACCAATTCTTATAACCATCAAGTCGCGACAGTTTCAGTGATGCAGCCTGTTCGGTAGACGTGTTGGCGATAGTCCAGCGGCGGTCTGCTCGATAAAAGGCGATCAGCGGAAGGTCAATCTTGCCTGCGAGCGCAGAGGATGAGTTGAGAGCGTTGATGTCCACCACAGGTATAGGAGGAATCGAACCGTGTGAAGGTTGATGTTTTGCCCGAGCCCAGGATGAAGATTGAAACGCTTTGCCGTGGCCCTCTAAAACCAGCGGAAAAACCCTTTCGAATCGGTTTCCATTTTCGTGATGGTTGATGACCGTGCGCACATCTTCATCGTCGGAAAGCGTCATAGGATGGCCGACTGAACCGAAGATATCGTTAAAGCTTTGTGCTACAGCATTCAGCAGCGACGTCTTCCCGCTCCCATTAACCCCCACCACCAGATTGAATCCCGGCTGAAAGTCGAACGTGGCATCTTCGTAGCAACGAAAATTCTTAATGTGGAGACGGTCCAGGCGCATTCTGGCTTCCTTTACCAAAGCAGACGAATGCCGTCAGTGTACCTTGGCCCGCCGTTACTGCTAGGGCGCAGTTGTGGCTAAACCTTTTCGCCACCACCCAAAGGCGGCAACTTCGCCAGCTTCAACGCCACCAACAGCGCCACCAGCAATAGCGCGCCGTTGAACAAACCAATACCGTTCCAGCCGCCAAGGTGCCAGAACACCCCGCCTGCCGTCCCGGCGATACTCGACCCGGCGTAATAGCTGAACAGGTACAGCGACGACGCCTGGCCCTTGGCCTTGAGCGCCCGGCGGCCGATCCAGCTGCTGGCCACCGAGTGGGCGCCGAAGAAGCCGAAGGTGAAAACCAGCATGCCGACGATCACCAGTGGCAGCGGCGTGAACATCGTCAGGGCGAGGCCGGCGAACATCAGGGCAATGATGGCCCACAGCACTTTGCGGCGGCCCAGTTTGTCGGCCAGCGAACCGATTTTCGCCGAGCTGTAGATGCCCGACAGGTACACCACCGACAACAGCCCCACGAACACTTGATCCAGGTGATACGGCTCGGCCAGCAGGCGATAACCGATGTAGTTGAACAGGGTGACGAACGCGCCCATCAGCACGAACGCTTCGAGGAACAGCAGCGGCAGGCCGGCATCGCGAAAGTGCATGGTGAAGCCGTCGAGCAGGCTGCGTGGGTGCAGCGAGCGGGAACGGAAGTTGCGCGACTCCGGCAGGATTTTCCAGAATACCGCCGCCGCGATCAGCGCCAGACCACCGATCACCATCATCGCCGTGTGCCAGCTGACGAAGTCGATCAGCACGCCGGTGATCAGACGCCCGCTCATCCCGCCGATCGCGTTGCCGCCGATGTACAAACCCATTGCCAGACCGATGTGCTGCGGGTGAATTTCCTCGCTCAGGTACGTCATTGCCACCGCCGCCAGACCACTCAACGACAACCCGATCAGCGCACGCATGATCAGCACGCCGTGCCAGCTCGGCATCATCGAACTGGCGACGGTGCACAACGCAGCGGCAAACAGTGCGGCAACCATCACCGGTTTGCGCCCGATCCGATCGGAAATCGGGCCAGTGATCAGCAGACCGAACGCCAGCATGCCGGTGGCCACCGACAGGATCAGGCTGCTCTGCGCCGCGTTGATCGAATATTCGTGGGACAGCAACGGCATCATCGGCTGCACGCAGTACAGCAGGGCGAACGTCGCGAAGCCGCCGCTGAACAGCGCAAGTACCGTGCGCATGAACGCGGGCGTGCCTTTCTCGATGTAGATCTCTTGCAGTTCGGTCAGCACATCGTCCGCCGCAGCGGGCGGAACTTCATGGGCCAGTGGAGCGACGGCGGTTTTCACATCGGACCTCGGAGGGTGCGGGCAGGCAGTGAAAAAATCATATAGCTGGCTAATGTTTCTATCCAATATATTGTTCGACCTGTTTGATAGTTTTAACGACCTAATGGAGTGTTCATGGAATTGCGTCATCTGCGCTACTTCATCGCCGTGGCCGAAGAACTGCACTTTGGCCGCGCCGCACAGGTGCTGGGTATCTCCCAGCCACCGCTGAGCCAGCAGATTCAGGCACTGGAACAGGAAGTCGGCGCGCGGCTTTTCGAGCGTACCAATCGTCGGGTCGAGCTCAGCGAGGCCGGGCGACTGTTTCTGGAGGAAGCGCGGCTGGTGCTCGCGCAAGTCGATAAAGCAGCCGACGTGGCCCGCCGCGCGCAACTTGGCGAGCTGGGTGAACTGAAGATCGGCTTCACCTCGTCGGCGCCATTCAACTCGACCATTCCCCAGGCGATCTTCTCGTTTCGCCAACGCTTCCCGGCCGTGCATCTGAACCTGCGGGAGATGAGCAGCACTCAGGTGGCAGATGCGCTGGTGGACGAGTCGATCGAGGTCGGCATCATGCGGCCGCTGGGTTTGCCGGATTCGCTCAGCGTGGTCGAACTGATGCGCGAGCCGCTGGTGGCCGTGCTCAGCTCCAAACATCCGCTGGCGCAGGGCTCTGAAGAGGGGCTGTTCCTCTCGGCACTGGCCCTCGAACCGTTTGTGTTTTTTCCGCGCAGCTACGGCAGTGGTTTGTACTCGCAACTCATCAACCTGGCCCGAGATGCCGGATTCAGTCCGCATTTTGCACAGGAGGCGGGCGAAGCCATGACCATCATCGGTCTGGTAGCGGCGGGTTTGGGCGTGTCGGTGCTGCCGGCGTCCTATCAGCGGATGCGCATCGATGGCGTGGTTTATCGACCCTTGCTCGATCCTGAAGCGATTTCGGCCGTGTGGCTGGTGCAGCGCAAGGACCAGAAATCACCGATGGCCAAGGCATTCGTCGAGTTGCTCACGCGCAAGGTTGAAGCCGGTTGATCAGGGCAGCCGCACCAGATCCCCCTTCAATGCCACGCGCGTCACAAACACCCCGGCGCGACATTCGTAAGTATTCAGATCCTTGCGTACGTGCTGGTCGTAGTAGCTGACGATATTGGTCACCGCATTCGCCCCGACACGCTTGGCTTCGGCCTGCAACGCAATCAGATTCGACTGCAGCACCCACTCGCACGAGTCGTGATCGCTCTTGTTGAAGCCGTTGGTCTTCAAGTCACTGACCACTCCGCGCTGCAACAACCGCTGAGTGCCCTGAGGCCCGTTGCCGACCAGATAAAACTTCACACTGCCATCCAGCCGCCCGGCACGCATCGCATCCGACACGACTGTTTCGAACGGCATGTACATCAGATTGGTGGCGTGGCTGGCGCTGGGAAGCAGGCTGAAGAGGGCGGCGGCGATCAGGGCTTTCGCTTGCATGGTTGTCTCCTTGACGGTGAAAGAGAACCGCGAGTACTTGACCGGCAGGGCTCGCCGTTCCGGCAGGCGTTGTGTATCGGCCTGTTTGAGCGAGTGTAGTTGTGGTGAACTGGTTTGGTTGGCTCGACTCCGTACATTTCGAGAAACGGAACTGTCTTAGGGAATATGGCCGTTGTTGCGCAAAATCAGTTCTTTTTCAAACGAGTGTCACGGATGCCACTTCGATATCAGCCTAAGGAGGGCAGCGTTTTGATTTGCGATTTCAGGGGTTATGAAATCCCCGAGATGGTCAAAGTCAGACCCGTTGTTGTGATACGTAAACATCGAACCAACAGCCTGTTGGTAACAGTAGTGCCGTTGAGTACCACCGCCCCTGATTGTTTGCTTGGGCACCATCTTGAACTTGCAAGTCACCTTCAGGGGGCCAGTCCGACTTGTTGGGCAAAGTGCGACATGATTGCCACGGTCAGCCTTTCGCGGCTTGATCGGATCAAAAGCCGGGATCGGCAAGGCAAGCGCATTTACCTGATCTCACATCTTGCAACAGACGAGTTTCACGCCATTAAAACTGCGGTCAGACGGGCGTTGGGACTGTGATGGCAACGGAAGTGGCGCATCGAAGCCAAATGCCAGCCGTTGCTCGACATGAGGTTTCAGGCAATACTGCCGGCGTTCCCGAAAGGGGCTTGTGAGACTCTGAGGATCCTGGGCAACCAGCCATCGCAGAGCCAGACAGGTGACAGGCGATGACAAGCCAACCTGTTTGTGAAAGGGCGCCGAAAGGCGCCCTTTGTCATTTTCAAAGGTTTGATTGCATTACCTCCTGAGTCGAAGTCTCATCCTGCAATCTGCGCCCGATCACATCCAACAAGTCACAACCATCGCGCAACGATGTGACCAATACCTTCGCCAACTCACTGTAAATGCCCTCGCTGAACGCCAGATTTTCAAGAAACTGTGTCGCAGTGCGTATGCGATAGGCGGCTATTTCGTGAAGTACGTCCAGTGGTGCTTGAGTGTCGATCAGGAGTGAAGGTATTTCGCAGTCAATTCCGGTGATAGGCCTGTATCGATCCATGACAGAAGAACTCCATTAGGTAATAGGTGCGGATACTCGGTAGTCAGTGTTCAGTGAGTTTGCAGGCTCTTTTTCAAGGAGGATCCAGGTTGTCCAGCGCCCGATTCACCAGCAACTCGCTCAGGACGGTGAGCTGCTGAATAGCCAACGTTACGTTCCGCTGCGGCCCTTCCACCTCGCCCGCGAGATTCGTAGCCATGATATTGAGCGAAGCGAGGTTTTCGGACGCATGGCAAAGCAATGACTCAGTGTCGACCTCCGGAAGGATTGTGAAAATGTGGCTGACTGGCTCTCGATTCCGAGAGTGATCGCGGATGGGGGTAAAAGTAGTTGTGGGTGGTTTTAACGAGTCAAGAGTCTCCCGAGATGTCGAATCTTGAGCGTGCGGACTGTCAGTGTTTTTTATTTTCACCGTGGTGCTCCCTGCAAGTTGAGGAGTTATAAATAATTAATCCCACTTTGGGGGCGTGGATTATGAGTAACCCGAATTTCTACAATGGTAAAGACAATAGTAAAAAAATTTAATATGTTAACCAGGTGAGTGAACGCTTGGTTAATTAAATGATTAATTGTTGCTATAAGTGGGAGTTGGAGGAGTTGTCTAAGTGTATAAAGTTGGCGCGGTTGAATTTTATGTTGGGGTAAGTTGTAGACTCAAACTGTAAGAAAAATCAGCCATGAGGGTGGGAGCTTTCTGGCTTTAGTCTGGTGTCCTGGCGCGAAATATAAATTAACATTTTCCCAGCCTGTTTAATTTTTTGTTTTTTGCGTAAAACATCGGCGTATACGATCCTGAGCTTTGCTGAGCTTTGCTGAGCTTTGCTGAGCTTTGCTGAGCTTTGCTGAGCTTTGCTGAGCTTTGCTGAGCGTGGTGGCGGGTTTTGTAAGTTACCTGTGGGGGATGTTTAGTGCACAGAAAAGAAAAAGTGGAAAACTTAAAGAGCAATCTTAGATATCTAATAAAAAGCCGTGGGGAAACCCAGCAGTCTTTATGCAGCGCCAGCGGTTTGACCAGAACCACGATATATAACATTCTCGAAGGGAGGGTGGTTAATGTACAACAATCTACAATACGGAAGATTTCTAATTTTTTTGGTGTTTCGTATTTGGAAATTGAAACTGTGTCTTTTGAAGAGAGGGAGATGATTGAAAATAGTGTATCTCCGCAAGGGAATATGAATCCGGCTGCGGTTCCAATCATTAAAGAAAGTGTTTTGATGCAGAGTCTTGATAAAAGGATAGGTGAACTCTCTGCGACTTGTCCGTTGACTTACTATTTTGGCGTTGCTTGTAACTTAATTGGTGTTCAGTTGGAGAGGGAAATTGAGGGTTTAAATAAGGTTGGGGATATATTGATAGTCAAAAGAGGTGCCTCGACTAGTGGAATGGAGAGACTGGTGTATGACGAAGCAACAAAAAAACTATGCATAGTTAATAAGTCTTTTTTGTTGATGGATGGAATTTACGTCGTGGGAGACATAGTGGAGGAGAGGTATAATGCTAAGTAGCGGATGTATCGAAAATACTAAGTATAAATTATTGGGTTTTGAAAATGCGAAAAGCCTTGCCATTGTTATGGTGATTTCAACGGGGAAAGTTTTCAAAATTAAGCTAAGCGATTTGTTGGCTAGTGAGATAGTTGAAGACTTAAGCAAGGCAGAGACGAAGGAGATTTACAAGAAATTCTATTCTCAAGGCGTTGCATTGAGCGTTTACGAGGTCAGTGATCGACACGAACGCTCTTGGATGTTTTATGTTTCCCTAAATTTAATGTTGTTCGCGCTATATGTGTTTACCAACGTGTCTGCGACAAAATTAATATATTTGGAATGGTTTGATGTGGTTGTAACTCCAGGCGTCTTTCTCTATCCTTTGACGTTTCTGATAGTTGATTTGTTGAATGAATTCTACGGTTTGAGGTTGGCGAGGAAGGCGATACTGTTTGTCCTTTCAAGCAATGCGCTCATAGTCGTTTTGCTGAGTGTCTCTACTCGTCTTCCGGGAGTTTCTGGTTGGGGGTTAGACGAGCATTACAATGGTGTTATAGGTCATGTCGCATCTGCACTGGTAGCGTCGTCTGTTGCATTTCTTTTTTCTGAGTATGTAAATTCCTATTTGTTGTGCAAAATTAAGGAGCTGACAAGTTCAAGATATTTGTTTCTGCGTGTATTGTTGAGTACTGTTTTTGCCGTGGTGATCGATAGTATTCTGTTTTGTTATATTGCATTTTACGGTGTGATGAAAAATAGCGAGATTTTTTCTATTGTTTGTGTGCAGATATCTATAAAGATGTTTTTCGCATTCTTCAATATTTTACCTGCGTATGGTGCAAGGTCTTTTTTTCGGAAGTTTGTTATTGAAGGTCGTTGACATAAGGATAGGGGCGGCACGGTCTAATGCTGTTTTGCGCCCCTATGTGTTGGCTCACTCTATCTGCAATCTATATTTCAAGCTATTTGTGAATTTTTTCTTGTTCTGAAGGTAATCGCTTAGCCCCTTCGATCGAAGATTACAAGCGTTGCAGTCACCACAACCACTCCCTCTGATTCCGTTATAGCAGGAAAGCGTATGTTGACGGACCATTTCCAATTTGCCGTGATAATCAGCTAGCGCCCAGGTTTCGGGTTTAGTTAGCCACATCAGTGGGGTTTCTAGTTGTATTTCATACTCCATGCCAAGGTTTATCGCTTTATTTAAATGTTTGACAAACTCATCGCGGCAATCCGGATATCCGGCGTATTCCGTTTCACCGATACCCGATATCAAAGTCTGAGCCTGTACTTGATATGCATAAATCGAGGCCAAGGTTAAAAACACAATATTTCTTCCCGCAACAAATGTGTTCGGAAGTTTACTGTCGGATGCACTTGCGGTTGGTACGGGGATGTTTTCACGCGTCAGACTGCTGACGCTCAGATCGTTCAATAGTTTTAAATCGAGCACGTTATGTTCGGTAACCCCCAGCTCCTTTGCGAGCTGCCGCGCGACTTCGATTTCTTCGCGATGGCGTTGTCCGTAATCAAACGTGACGCAGTGAATCTCGTCGTACTTTGACAAGGCATGGATCAAACAAGTCGTGGAATCCTGCCCGCCGCTGAAAACGATTACCGCTTTTTTACGCATTTTTTCGTCCTTGAGGTGTGCCGCTTGATCGCGGCACCACTGACCTTACAGAGTAGAAAATGCGCTGAATGTGGGACTTTTCCGAATAGAAACGCTGAGCTTTCCTTGTGTGCAGTTTTTTGTGCAATAGATGGAAAAAAGGGCGCCGAATGGCGCCCTTTGTCGTTTCCGACGGCTCAATCAATCCACGTGCGCCAGATCCCCGCGCAACGCCACACTCGACACCACCAGCCCGGCGCGGCACTGGAATTTTTCGGTGTCTTTGTACAGGTCGCGCTGGTCGACGCTGGCGATGTTGATTACCGCATTCGCATCGGCTTTCTTCGCCGCTGCCTGCAAGGTCGCGAGGGCCGATTGCAGCGCCCAGAAGCAGGCGTCGGCGTCGGATTTGTTCGAACCGTTGGTCTTGCGGCTACTGCTGACGGTGTCGAGTTTGCGCACCTGGTTGGGCAGCACTTCGCCGGCCAGGTAGAACTTCACGCTGCCGTCGAGCAGGCCGGCGTCGGTAGCGCGTTTGACGCCTTCACGGAAGCTCAGGTAAGTCGGCTCATCGGCGCCTTGCTTGATGATGCCCAGGTTATTGACGGCTTCGATGTCCGGGTTGATCGACAGCTCTTTGAGTACGTTGTCACGCAGACGATTGACCCAGCGATTGTAGTTACCGTGGATCTTGCCGTCCTTGGCGTCCAGGCCGTAGCTGCTGCGGTAGTCGATCTCGAACGAAGTCGCGCTGAACGGAATGTCGACTTCGGCGTGATGGCGGCCGCGCACAGTGATGGCGGCTTTGATCATGCCCGGACGTACCGATTGCACGACCCACTGGCGGTCATTCAGCGCCGTGACAATGGCACGGCTCATCTGCGCGTCGGTGAAGCCCAGGTTGCTGGAAAACTCTTCCTTGGCGTTGTACACCGGTTTGCTGGTGCAACCACCGAGTACGAAAGCCAGGGCCAGGATGGCGGCGATGCGGTGAAACTGAGTCATTCCCTTCACTCCAGAAATGTTGCGGTCAGTGCCAGCGGCGGAAAATCAACGAAGTGTTGACGCCACCAAAAGCGAAATTGTTGTTCATCACGTATTCGTGGCTCATCTGGCGGAACTCGCCGCGCAGGTAATCAAGCTTGCCGCAGTGCGGATCGACCTCATCGAGGTTGAGCGTGTGCACGTACAGGTCACGGTTGAGCATCTCGATGCTGAACCACGACTCCAGTGCCCCGCAGGCGCCGAGGGTATGGCCCAGGAAGCTCTTTTGCGAACTGATCGGCATGCGTTCGCCGAACAGGGCACTGGTGGCCAGGGTCTCAGCGACATCGCCCTGTTCGGTGGCAGTTCCGTGGCCATTGACGTAGCCGATGACGTCCGGCGCAAGGCCTGCGTCTTCCAGCGCCAGTTCCATCGCCCGGCGCATGGTGACTTGTTCGGGGCGGGTGGTGTGCTGGCCGTCGGCGTTGCTGCCGAAGCCGACGATTTCGGCGTGAATGCGTGCTCCGCGTGCAAGGGCGTGCTCCAGCTCTTCAAGCACCAGCATGCCGCCGCCTTCACCGATCACCAGACCGTCGCGGCCCTTGTCGTACGGGCGTGGCGAGGTGTGCGGTGCATCGTTTTTCAGGCTGGTGGCGTACAGCGCGTCGAACACCATGGCTTCGGTCGGGCACAGTTCTTCGGCGCCACCGGCGAGCATCAGCGGCAGACGTCCGAACTTGATCGCCTCGTAGGCGTAGCCGATACCCTGGCTGCCACTGGTGCAGGCGCTGGAGGTCGGGATCAAACGGCCGGTGAGGCCGAAGAAGATGCTGATGTTCGCCGCCGTGGTGTGCGGCATCATCCGCACATAGGAGTTGGCATTAAGGCCTTCGGCCACCGAGTTGAGCAGCATGTTGCCGAACGCCTTGATTTCGTCGGTGCTGCCGGTGGACGAACCACAGGCCACGCCCATGCGCCCGTCCTTGATCGACTCGTCGCCAAGCAGGCCGGCATCGGCCAGCGCTTTTTCCGCGGCGCAGACGGCCAGGCGTGAAACCCGGCCCATGCTGCGCAGTTGCTTGCGGGTCCAGTGCGCCGGGACCTGGAAATCATCGATGGGCCCGGCCAGGCGCGTGTTGAGCTCGCTGAAACGATCCCACTCGTCCATCCGGCGGATGCCGCTGCGGTTGGCGGCGAAATTGCCGGCGATGGTGTCCCAGTCGCTGCCCAGCGAGGTAATGCCGGCCATGCCGGTGACGACAACGCGCTTCATCAGCACAAGCCTCCGTTGACCGCCAGCACCTGGCGGGTGATGTACGACGCTTCCGCCGACATCAGGAAATTCACCGCACCGGCCACCTCTTCAGGCGTGCCCATGCGTTGTGCGGGGATCATTTTCATCAGCTCTTCCACCGGCACGTTTTCATCGAGCATCGCCGTATCGATCAGGCCCGGCGCAACGCAGTTGACCGTGATCTTGCGCTTGGCCAGTTCGATCGCCAAGGCTTTCGCGGCGCCGATCACGCCGGCCTTCGAGGCGCTGTAATTGACCTGGCCGCGATTGCCGATCAGTCCCGAAACCGAGGTGATGCAAACGATGCGACCAGCGGCGCGGCGGCGGATCATCGGCATCATCACCGGGTGCAGGACGTTGTAGAAGCCGTCGAGGTTGGTACGCAGCACCACGTCCCAGTCGTCGTCGCTCAGGGCCGGAAAGGCGCCGTCGCGGGTCAGGCCGGCGTTGAGCACCACGCCGTAATAGGCGCCGTGGGCTTCAACATCGGCTTCGAGGATGGTTTTGCAGCTTTCGCGGTCAGCCACGTCGAATTGCAGGATGCGCGCGTTGCGGCCGAGCGCTTCGACTTCGGCTTTCACCGCTTGCGCTTCGCTCACGCCGCTGCGGCAATGCAGGACGATATCGTGGCCGGCGCTGGCCAGACGCAGGGCGATGGCGCGGCCGATGCCACGGCTGGAGCCGGTGACCAGTATTGATTCAGTCATCGTTCGACTCCTTGTTGGTTTCGTTGCGGGTTTGTTCCAGATAGTCCGCCGCCTGCGGCGGGCGGAACACGTTCAGCCGGGCGCTGGCCTCGATGCCGGGCGCGTTGATATGGCATTCGAATACCCCCATGCCGTTGTCGTCTTCCAGCGAGCGCAGGCCATGGATGGTCAGTTCGCTGCCGACCGGAAAGGCCGCGACATTGCATTCGAACTTGCGTGTGCCGAGCAGAAAACCCAGCTCCACCGGATTGCCTTTCTGTCGTGCATGGCAGCCGGCGAACGCGGCGACGCTTTGCGCCATCAGCTCGACGCCGACCCAGGCCGGCAGGCTGCCGTCGGGCAGGCTGAACAGGCCGCCGGGCCGGACGGTGAGGGTGGTGTGGATCTGTTCGTCGTCAAAGCTCAGGATCCGGTCGATCAGGATCATGTCGCCAGCGTGGGGCAGCAGTTCGGCGAGCGGCCAGTGGGTCATGGGGCGTCTCCGATAATCAGGCTGACGTTATTGCCACCGAAGGCAAACGAATTGCTCATCAGGTGGCGGGGTGCAGTGGACGCCAGGCGTTCGCTTGCGGTCACCCACTTCAACGCTGGCAGTGCCGGGTCGGCCTGGCCGTCCCAGATGTGCGGCGGCAAGGCGTGGTCGGGATTGTCGGCACTCAGGCTCAACCAGCAGAACGCCGCTTCCAGTGCGCCGGCGGCACCGAGAGTGTGGCCGGTCATCGGTTTGGTCGAGGAACACGGCACGCCGTCGACAAACAGCGCGGCGACGGCCAGGCTTTCCATGGCGTCGTTGTGTTGAGTCGCGGTGCCGTGCAGGTTCAGGTAGCTGATATCGCCGGCTTGCAGTTGGGCCTGATCGAGGGCTTTCTGCATCGATTGCCGCGCGCCACGGCCGGTCGGCTCCGGCGCGGAAATGTGGTGCGCGTCGGAGCTGGCGCCAGCGCCGAGCAGGGCGATGCCCGGCCCTGCGCCGCGTTCTTTGCTCATCACGAACAGCACCGCCGCTTCGCCGATGTTGATGCCGTTTCGGTTGGCGGAAAACGGATTGCAGCGCTCGTCCGACACGGCTTCCAGCGCACTGAAACCATTGAGGGTCAGCTTGCACAGGCTGTCGACACCGCCGCACAGCACTGCGTCGCACAGGCCCAGATCAAGCAGGCGCCGGGCGCTCATCAGTGCGCGTGCGCTGGAGGTGCAGGCAGTTGAAATCACATAGGTCGGGCCGCTCAGTTGCAGCCAGTCGGCGAGGAAATTCGCCGGAGCGCCGAGTTCCTGTTGCCGGTAGTCGTAATCGGCCGGGAACTGGTGGTCCCGAATGTAGTGCGCCAAGCCGCGACTGGCCTCGTCGATACCCGAAGTGCTGGTGCCAAGCACCACGCCGATGCGATCACGACCGTAAGTCTGGATCGCCTGCTCGATGTCATCGCGAATCTGCAACGCGGCTTCCAGCAACAGTTGGTTGTTGCGGCTGCGCTGGTCGGCCAAGGCATCTGGAATCGGCGCCAGATCGCCGTGCACAGCGGCCACCGGCAGCTCGCGCTCCGGCACCCAGCCGGACTCGCGGCGCATGCCCGAGCAGTCGCCGGCAAACAGGTTGCGTGCCACGGCTTGCTTGTCGCGCCCCAGGGCGCAGATCACGCCGAGGGCATTGAGGTAGGCGGTCATGACGTCGGTTCACCGAGTGGCGTTACGCGATAGTGCGGGCCTTGGGGCAGATTCAATTCGAAGCTCAAGGGTTGGGTGTAACGGATGTCCCAGCGCGCCGGCAGGGAACGTTGGCCGCCCTGTTGCTGCGCGTCGGGGTAGTTGCGCGACAGTTCGCCCGATGGGGTCAGGGCGAACAGCAGCGCGGCGAACAGTTCCCGGGCTTCCGGGTTGGGCGGCAGCAGGCCGTCAGCCTGCCAGTGCCCGTCGATCAACTGCTGACGCGCCTGGGGAATGCCCAGTGGATCCATCATCGACCAGCG
Organism: Pseudomonas sp. MCal1; assembly: GCF_026341415.1. NCBI lineage: Bacteria > Pseudomonadati > Pseudomonadota > Gammaproteobacteria > Pseudomonadales > Pseudomonadaceae > Pseudomonas > Pseudomonas sp. MCal1. The sequence goes on along the minus strand of NZ_JAKUMP010000020.1, from coordinate 47,267 downwards.
GATGCCGGGGCCTTCGCGCTGGATCACCAGCAACCAGTCTTGCTGTTGCCCGGCCAGATGCCGCTCGATATGCAATTGCATCGGCAGCGCCAGGTTCGGGTTGCCAACCGGCAGCGGCGCCCGACTGGCGCAGGCACTCAAGAACAGTACAACGACGAGCACAAAAAAACGGCATACATCGGACACTGTGGGAGCGAGCTTGCTCGCGAATGCGATCTCACATTCAACCTTTCTGGTGTCTGAAATACCGTTTTCGCGAGCAAGCTCGCTCCCACATGCGATGTGTGGCATCAGTTATCACCTTGCAGCGGTTTGCGGGCCACCACGTTGACCAGGGTTTCTTCCCGTTGGCCAAAGGGCTTGGGCTGGCGCAGGCCAAAACGTTCGAGCAAACCGAAATCCTTCGACCGGCTCCACCACAGATACGGGTACGAAACGTTCTGTTCGCCGAACTCGAAACCCTGCTGGCGAATCATCTCCAGGTACTGCGCCGCACTCTTTTGTACGTGCATCGGATGGCGGAACAGCCAGCGAATCACCCACGTATCAATGTAAGCCTCGGTGGACTCGGCGAACAGCAGATAACCGCCCGGCTTGAGCACTCGATAGAACTCGGCGAGGGCTTTTTCCTGCTCGACCAGATGATGGAAGGTCTGGTGACAGAACAGCAGGTCGACGCTGGCGTCCGGCACATTGAGCGTCGCGCAGTCGCTGCCGATCAGCTCGACGTCGAAGCCCTGACGTGCGGCCTCGGCAGCGCTCAGTTCAAGGCTGTGCGGATCGGCATCGACGCCGATCAGGCGCTGTGGCGCGAAGGTCTGGCGCAGGTGGCCGAACGACTTGCCCTGGCCGCAACCGGCATCCAGCAGCACCGGGTTGGCTGGCAACGATTCGCTGAACAGCCCGCGCAGATCGTTGATCGCCACGCGCAGCACATGGTGTTGCCAGGTGTGGCTGCGCAGGAACCAGAAGCCGAAACGGGTTTCCTCGACGTAGTTGTCGCTCAAGTAATTCATGTGTCGTCCCTTGCACAGAGTTCGGAGATCGTCTTCAACCGACGGCGCGCTTCACTGACGAACGGGTTGCGTTCGTCCCAGGCGTAACCGGCGAGGATCGAGCAGATCATGCGGCGGATTTCCGGCGAGCCTTGCTCGTGGAAAATCACGTCCTGGAAAGTGCTGGCGTACCAGCCTTCGACGTAACAGCGGAAGGTGTCGACCCCGCGCTTCAGCGGCTCGGCGAACTCCCGTTGCCAGTCCACCGCTTCGCCCTGCAACTGCCGGTGCAGCACAGCGGCGGCCATGCTTGCCGAACGCATGGCAATGGTCACGCCGGAGGAGAACACCGGGTCGAGAAATTCCGCCGCGTTGCCCAGCAGCGCGAAGCCCGGGCCGTGCAGGGTTTTGACGTTGGCTGCATAGCCGCCGAGGGTGCGTGCCGGTGTATCCCACACGGCGTTGTTCAGCACCTTGGCCAGGCTCGGGGTTTCGGCGATGAACCCGCGCAGGCAGCCGTCGAGATCGGCATCGCGACCTGCGAAATGTTCGGCAGCCGCCACCACGCCGACGGAGCAGCGACCGTTGCTGAACGGGATCGACCAGAACCAGATATCGCGGTGCTGCGGGTGGATGGTGATGAGGATTTTCTCCCGGTCGAAACCGGGATGATCGATATGGTCTTCAACGTGGGTGAATACGGCCTGGCGAATCGGGAAATTCGACGGCGCTTCCAGGTCGAGCAGGCGTGACAGCACGCGGCCGTAGCCGCTGGCATCGAGGACAAAATCGGCTTCGACGCGGTATTCGCTGCCGTCCTCGCGACGCACATTCAGCTGCGGGCGCGGGCGTTCGAAATCGACGCTGACAATCGCGTCGCCGTAGCGGATTTCCGCACCCTGCAACGCCGCCTGATCGGCCAGCAACTTGTCGAAGTCGGCGCGTTGCACCTGCAGGGTCGTCGGCTTGCCGGCGGTGAAGGTGTCAGCAAAATCAAACGCGCTGTAGCGCTCGCCCCAGGCAAACGCCGCACCGTTCTTGCGCTGGAACCCGGCGGCATTCACCGCCTCGAGCATGCCGGCCTCTTCGACGAAATCCAGGCAATGGCAGAGCAGGCTTTCACCGATGGAGAACCTCGGGAAATGCTGACGCTCGATCACCAGCACGTCGTGCCCCTTGCGCTTGAGCAATGCGGCGGCGATGGCGCCGGAGGGGCCGGCGCCGATGATCACGACCTGACGGGATTCCATTTCAACGATTGGCACGCGAGCTCCTGGGTACGGCAATAGGATTCAGTGACGCCCGGTGCAGGCCGATGAAAGCCGGCAACAGCGTCGCGATCAGACCCATCAGCATCAGCGCAAAGTACAGCGCCGGGCTGATGAGCTGTTGTTGCAACAGCAGATTGAGAAAGACGATTTCGCTCAAGCCGCGAATGTTCAGCAGCACGCTTTCGCGCCAGCGGCTGGCGCCCGCGAACGACGCGCCGGCCCAGCCGAGGCCGAGCCAGTTGCCCACGATTTTGCTAACGACCGGCAGCAGCAGGAGCGCTGCCCATTGCACAGCGCCAAGGCTGGCGAGGGCGCTGTGCACATCGATCTGCACGATGCCGAAAGTGAGGATCAGCGGAATCGCGACCCACGTCTGCAAGCGGTTCATCCAGTGCGCCGGCAGCGGCAACACCAGCGGCACCTTGAGCGCGGCCATGCACAACAGATAGCCGATGCCGAAAATCAGCGCGTTGAGTTTGTAGTGTTCGGCCAGCACCAGCAGCGCAAAGAAACCGAGGCTGTAGGTCAATGGCCGGCGTATGCCGCACACCCGCAGCAGCACCGGCACGCAGGCCAGCCCCAGCGGCAACAACAGACTGCTCAGGTGCAGGCTGCCCTGAGCGAGGCCGAACAGAGTCCAGCAGGTCAGGTCGATCAGGATCGCGGTCTGCACCAGGCGCCGGGTGGCGGCAGGCGGATAGTCGATATGGCGCAGGTACAGGTAAAGCACCGGGATCGCGGTGATGGCGAACACCAGGCCGATGGCCAGCGAGTTGATCCACGGCTGCGTCGGCAACAGCCAGTACGCCGTCGCCAGGCCGCAGGTGAACGGCACGGCGAAACTCGGCAGGGCGATCTTCACGCTCTGACGGTCCAGGCGCAGGTCGATCACGTCGCTGAGGATGTGCCCCAGCAACAGGGCGAAGCTCAGGCTGTAGAGGTTTTTCAGCCAGCCCGGCGCAATCAGTTCGGCGCCGTTGAGTTGCCAGCCCGGTTCGATCCAGAAGTACATCAGCAGCGGCAGGCCGAAGCTGGCCAGCAGCAATTGACTGACGATCGGGATCAGCCCGAAATGCCGGCCGACCCGGGTGGCGACGAAGAACAGCGCCAGGGCCATCAGCCAGAAAATCCACACCATCACGCTGAACGCTCCGTGACGGCAACCGCATGGGCCTGACGCCCGGCCCACGGCGCGAGCATGAAGCTGAAGGCCAGACCGAGGCTCACCGACAGACCGAAGTTGCTCACCGCTGGCGTACTCGACACCGCCAGCAGGCCGAACGACAGCCAGGTGGTGGCGGCCGCAAGCAAGGTGCCGAGCAGGCTGACGGCCGCGCCGCCGACCTGCTCGCGCATGAGGATTGCGTAGTCGACGCTGATCGCCGTCACCAGCAGCAGGCCGAACAGGCTGAACAGGGTCAGCGGCTGGCCGAGCCAGCCCAGGCTGGCGAGGCTGCACAGCGCAGCAAGCAGCGGCAGGGCGACGATCCGCAGGGCGCCACCGAGACCGAACGGCAGCATCAGCACCAGCACGATCAACACGCAGGAGGCGAGTTTCAGTTCAGCGGCGCTGATCTGGGTCTGGGCGAATACCTTGTTCAGATCACCGAGCCGGTCCACCAGCATCACACCCGGCAGGTCCAGCGCCTGCACCCGCAGCAGCGACGGATTGTTCAGGCCTTGCAGGCTGACCATTGCCGCCACGCCGTCCTCGGTCCGTCCCAGCCACAACGTGCGGTAGGGCTCGCCGAGCGGGCCGGCCAGCGCGGCATCGATGTCTTCGGCGGGCAGGGCCTGCAACTGTTGCAGTTCGTTCTGCAGCGCCGCCAGCGGCACCCCGACCTCCAGCAACGGCTGCCAGAACGGCGGCAACTTGTTCAGCGCTTCACGAACTTGTTGTTGCTGAGCCGGCGGGCTGACCAGTTGATTGAGCGCCAGATAACCTTGCAACTTGTCGAGGTTGACCAGTTGATCCAGCCGCTCGCTCAAAGCCGCTTGCCGCTCCAGCAATTGCTGCTGGTCGGCGGCGCGCACCAGGAAGAACTGGCTGGTCGGCTGATAACCGGTAATCCGCGCAATGGTCTGCGCCTCATCGGTCAGGCGTTGCGGGGCACCGACCCACTGGCGAATGTCGTTCTTGCTCTCCAGTTGCAGCAGACCACCGACGCAGAAGGCGATCAGCAGGGCCAGCAACACCGGAGTCCTGACGTGTTCGAGCAGATTTTCCCGCAGTCGCACCAGACGTTCGGCAAGCCGCAGCGGCCATTGCGCCGGGCGCAGTTCGACGTTTTTCAGCAGCGCCGGCAACAGGCACACCGCCGACAGGTAGGCGCCGAGCAAACCGGCGGCGGAGAACACCGCGATCTGGGTCAGTGCCGGGAAAGGCGTCCAGGCCAGCGCCAGATAACCGATGGCGCTGGTGATCAGGCTCAACGTCAGCCCGGACAGGGTCAGGCGCAGCGCCGGCCAACTGCGCCACGGCTTGAGGCTCCAGCTCTTGGACAGATAGTGCAGCGGGTAATCCACCGCCACTCCGATCAGGCTGGAACCAAGCACCAGGGTCATCACATGCATGTGCCCGAACAGCGCAACACAGGCCACAGCCCCGAACAGCATGCCGACCAGCACCGGAATGAACGCCAGCAGCACCCGCCAGCGGCGGAAGGCGAGCAGCAACAGCAACAGGATGCCGACGGTGGCGCCACCGCCGACCCAGGTCATTTCCCGGGTCGCCTGTTGCTGACCGTTGGCGGCGTAAAGCAGGCCGCTGGCGGCCAGCAATTGCACGTTGGCGCTCGCTGCCAGCTCACGGCTGTGTTGCAGCAGAGCGGCGACTTGCAGCGGCTGATTCATGTCGAAGGCGCTGCCGGTGGTGCGTGCGCGCAGCAGCACCCAGCTCTTGCCGTCGGCATCGGCGATCAACGCGCCGCTGCCGATGTCCAGTTGCACCGCGCCATGTTGCGGCTGGCTGTTCTGGATGCGCCCGGTCAGGCCCAGCCAGTCGTCCTGGCTCGGCACCAGACTGAATCCGGTGAACGGGTCGAACAGCGCCTGCACCCGTTGCTGGATGAAGGCGTCGGGATGTTTGGTCAAAAGTTGCCGGTCATCCGCCGAAAGCATCGCCAGCCGCCCTTGCAGCAGTTGCGTGCGCAGGGCCGGCAGGTCGGCTTGCAGGTTCCACTGGACCTTTTCGAACAGGCCGCTGGCCTGCCATTGCTCGCCCAGGGTCTGGGCCATCGCGACGGCTTGCTGACGATCGGCGTGACCGACCAGCACCAGCATGTCGCGGTTGAGCGGCTCCTGCATGCGTTGTTCGGCGCGCACTTCGAGGGCGTCCGGGTGGGTGCCGGGCACCAGTTCCATCAGGTTCGCCGACAGCGGCGCGCCGTCGCGCCATTGCCAGGCGCCCAGTGCGACGACGGCCAGCAGCAGGATCAGGAACAGCCAGGGCAGCCTGCGTTCACTCGGCAAAGTCATGTTGCTCCGCGTCGCTCAGAGGTTGGCCGGCGGTGCTGTCCTGCATGCGCAGCACGGTGCTGTCGCCCTGGGTTTCCAGCAGTTCGATGGTGTTTACCAACGCGCCGCCGCTGATGTTGATCTGATTGAAGACCTGCTTGAGCAGCACCGAACGCGGGCTCAGGGTCAGTTGCCATTGCTGCGCGTCGCCGCTCAGGGCCAGTTCGAAATCCCGTTGCAGGCCGCTGCTGTCGCCTTGCAGCACGGCGAGGAACAAACGGTTCTGCTCGGCGCCGGCGCTCTTGTTCGGCAGCTGTTGCCAGCCGCTGGCATCACGTCGGGCGATGCCCTTGGCACTGATGCGGTAGTCCTGCTGCAGCGGCGTTTTCAACAGCCACAGCAGGCCATGGTTTTTCGCGAGGACGAAACTGCCCTTGCTGATCAGCGGCTGTGGCAGGGCGCGCAGGTGCTTTTCCTGGGTGAACTGGCCGTGGATCACGTCCGGTTTCGCCAGCTGCTCGCTCAACTGTTGCAGGTCGAAGGCGTTGGCCAGCGACGACAGCGTCAGCAGCGCCAGGGCTCCGAGGGATTTCACCAACACATTCATCGCAGCATCCTTTCCACGGCATCGGTGAAGACTTTCGGCGACGCCAGTTGCATCTCGCGGCTGCTGACTTCGACGGCAACCTGCACCGAGCTGGCGCGAGTCAGGCGTTCGCCGGTCTCGGCGTCGGTGATCAGGTAGTGAATCTTCAGGCGGTTTTCCCATTCCACCAGGCTGGCGCGCACGTTCAGCCGTTGACCGAACACCGCGCCGCGCACGTAGCGCAATTGCAGGTCGATCACCGGCCAGGCGTAGCCCGAGTCGACCATCTGGTTGTAGTTGTGGCCGATCTTGTCGAGCAATGCGCACCGCGCCACTTCCAGGTATTTCACGTAATGGCCGTGCCAGACGACGTGCATGGTGTCGACGTCAAAGAACGGCACGAGGATTTCTGTATCGGCGTGAAGCACTCCGGCACTACGCATGCAGCCTCCAGTGTTGCTCGGCGATGCGTTGCAGACACAGGCGCAGTTCGCCTTCCAGGGCACGGTCTTCGATGACTGGCGGGAAGTCCTGGGCCAGCGCTTCGTGCATCGCGGCCAGGGACGGAGGCAGCGGACGCGCGTCTGCATCGCGACCGCGCAGCCACACGCCTTGATTGGCGGCGAGCAGCGTGGCGGCGGCGACCTGTTCGGTCAGCTCCAGCACACGAATGGCGTCGCGGGCGGCGATGGTGCCCATGCTCACCTTGTCCTGGTTGTGGCATTCGGTGGAGCGCGAGAACACGCTGGCCGGCAGGGTGTTTTTCAACGCTTCGGCAGTCCAGGCGCTGGCGCCGATCTGCACAGCCTTGAAGCCGTGGTTGAGCATCGCGCGGTCGGCGCTGGCGCCGGACAGATTGCTCGGCAAACCGTGGTTGTAACGCTCGTCCACCAGCAGCGCGAGTTGTCGGTCGAGCAGGTCGGCGACGTTGGCCACGAGGTTTTTCAGGCTGTCCATGGCGAACGCGATATGCCCGCCGTAGAAGTGCCCGCCGTGCAGCACGCGCTCGGCTTCGGCGTCGATGATCGGGTTGTCGTTGGCGCTGTTGAGTTCGGTTTCGATGAACGAGCGCAGCCAGTTCAGGCTGTCGGCCAATACGCCTAGTACATGCGGTGCGCAGCGCAGCGAGTAGCGATCCTGCAAGCGGTGCAGCGGCGCGGTCGGCGCGTCGATCGCCAGATCCTTGCGCAGCCACGCGGCCACCTGCATCTGGCCCGGATGCGGCTTGGCGGCGAACAGGCGCTCGTCGAAGTGTTCCGGATTGCCTTGCAGCGCCACCACGTTCAGCGCGGTGATTCGGGTGGCCAGTTGCAGCAGGTAGTCGGCGCGGGCGTAAGCCAGGCAGGCGAGACCGGTCATCACGGCGGTGCCGTTCATCAGTGCCAGCGCTTCTTTCGGACGCAGCACCAGCGGCGTCCAGCCCAGTTCACGGTGTACGTCGGCAGCCTGGCGGCGCTCGCCACGAAACATCACTTCACGCTCGCCGGACAGGGTCGCGGCAACGTAGGACAGCGGCGTCAGATCGCCGCTGGCGCCCACCGAACCTTCTTCGGGGATCAGCGGCAGAATGTCGTGTTCAAGAAACGCATGCAGGCGTTCCAGCAACTCGATGCGCACCCCGGACACGCCGTGGCACAGCGACTGCAAACGCGCCGCCAGTACCGCGCGCGTGGCCGGGGCGTCGAGCAGTTTACCCAGCCCGCAACCGTGGAACGTGTAGAGATGACGCGGCAGCGCCTCGACGTGATGCAGCGGCACCGCGACCACGCAGGAATCACCGTAACCGGTGGTCACGCCGTAGATCACGCCTTCCTTGTCCAGCAGCGAATCGAGGAACCGCGCGCCCTTGGCGATGCGTTCGCGATAAGGCGCGTCGCTCTGCAACTGCACGGGCGCCTGACGGTTGGCCAGGGCCAGCACGTCTTCGATGCGCAAAGGGCGTTCGCCGAAGGTGACCGGCTCAGGAGTTGGCGTTGTCATCGGTTTTCCAGAATGGGTAAAAGTTGAACCATTGGCACGGTGCTTCGAGGCAATAGTGACTCAGGCGTTCGGCGTAGCGGGTGGCCCACTGATGAATGACCTGTTCGCGCTCGCGGCGTGACCACACCACGGCATCGGCGAACGGCTCCAGGGTCAGGCGATAGTGGCCGTCGGGCTGTTTCAGGCACATCAGCAGGTTGACCGGGCATTTCAGCAGGCCGGCCAGCAGCCACGGCCCTTGCGGGAATGGCGCGCGATGGCCGAGAAAGTCCACGGTCACACTGCGCCCGCCATGCAGCGGCACGCGGTCGCCGGCAATCGCCAGCCATTCGCCACGTTCCAGGCGTTCGTGCAGTTGCAGCATGATCACCGGGTCCAGCTCGCTGACCTGGATCAGCCGCAAATTGGTCGCTCCGGCTTCGCCCAGCAGGCGATTGAATTGCTCGGCGTGCTTGGTGTGCACCAGCACGTTCATCGTGACCTTTTCGCCCAGCTCCGCCAGCGCCCGGCACACTTCGAGGTTGCCCAGATGCGCGCCCACCAGCATTTGCCCGCGACTGCCGCGCAACTGATTGCGCAGCAGCGCCGGGTCGATGATTTCGATCTGCTCGATCTTCAGCTTGCCGTTCCACACGTCGAGCTTGTCGAGCAGCGAATCGGCGAATGCCATGAACTGGCGGAACACCCGCCAACGGGTCGGACGCAGTTCGCGGCGACCGCTCCAGTCAGCGAGGCGCTGTTGATACTGCCAGGCACTGCGCCGCGCCGTGCGGCCGAACAGGAAAAAGTACAGAACGATGCCGTACAGCAACGGGCTCAGCAGGCGTCGGCCAAGGACTTTGGCGGCGAACGCGGTGAGTTTCATCAGCAGGAAACTGCCGCGCTCTTCGCGGTCGGCCCAATGCTTCTTGTCGGTCTCGACGGTCATGGGCGCCACCGTCGCCAGAGGATCACGGGCAGGCGCAGCAACATGCCGAAGAACAGGCGCGTGTGCATGCTCGAGATCAGCACGTTGTCATGGAACAGGCGAAAGTGCGACACGCCGTCCAGCGGGTAATGCACGCTGGTCTGCAACCAGCGCATCGGCTGATTGCGCCACGCCAGGCGCACCAGAATGTCCGAGTCGAAATCCATGCGCTTGCCGATCCGCGCCGAATCGATCACGCCCAGCGTCGGTTCCAGCGGATACACCCGGAAGCCGCACATCGAATCGCGAATCTGCAGCGACAAGGTGTTGATCCACACCATCACATGGGTCAGGTAACGCGCATACAAACGGCCCTTGGGCACGCTGGCGTCATACAGCGGATAGCCGCAGACCAGCGACTCGGGGTGAGCGCGGGACTCTTCGATGAAACGCGCGACATCCTGCAAGTCGTGCTGACCATCGGCGTCGACCTGCAAGGCATGGCTGAAGCCCAGACGCGCGGCTTCACGCAGGCCGGTCATGACCGCGCCGCCCTTGCCCTGGTTGGCGGTGAGGCGCACCAGATAAACCCGCTCGCGCTCGGCCAGCGCGTCCAGCACCGCCGCGCAGGATTTGCTGCTGGCATCGTCCACCAGAATGCATGGCAGACCTTCGGCGAGCAGGGCGTCGACCACCGTGCCGATGGCGGTTTCGTGGTTGTAGACCGGGATCACTGCGCAAGGGTTATGCATCGCCAGTCCCCAGCAGAATCCGCCCGCTGGAACAGGTGGCGGTGTCGTTGCGGTAGGCGAAATACAACTTGCCGCGCTCCGGGTCGAAACGCAGGTGCAGCTGGATTTCATCGCCGGGGCGCACCAGTTGCTGGAATTTCAGCACTTCCATGCCGGCGAACGTGCCGGGCAGGTTCAGCAGTTGCCGACCCAGGTTCAGCGCCCATTCGACCTGCACCACGCCGGGCAGCACCGGGGCCTTGGGGAAGTGGCCGCTGAAGTAGGCCAGGTCCGGCGGAACGCTTAATTGCAGGTTCCATTCGCCCTCGGTTTCGGCCTGTTCCAGAATCTCCGGCGCCTTTGGTCGTGGCGCCAGCAGCAAGGCTTCGACGTCGGCCTGAGGCAACTTGCCCTGAGTGTTCAGCGGCAGTTGTCGCAGCAGGCGCCAGCGGCGGGGCAGGGCCAGGGCTTCGCAATGGTCGCCGAGATAACGGCGCAGGGTTTCGGTCAGGCTGCGCCGACCGTGTTCGCGCAGGGCAAACAGGCCGGATTCGCTGAGCACCAGCAGCGCGCCGAGGGACGCACGGTTTTCCTGCACCACGCCCAGACGTGCTTCGGCGACCCAGTCGTGAGCCACCAGCGCCTGTTCAAGCATTGGCAGGGAAATACGTTTTTCTTCGAGTTTGACGATCCGGTCGAGCCGTCCGAGCAATTCAAAGCGGCCATCGCCCTGAATGCGCGCCGCGTCGGCGGTGTGTTCGACATGCCCGGCGGGCAGATACGGCGAAGCGATCAGCAAGGCGCCGTCGCTGTCCTGACTCAACTCGACGCCGGCAAACGGCTGCCACAACGATTCGCCCTGACGCCAGGCGATGCCGCCGGTTTCCGAGCTGCCGAGGATTTCCGTCGGCCATTGTCCCAGACGTTGATGCAGGCTTTGCGCGGCGTCTGCCGGCAGTGCGCCACCGGATGAAAACACCCGGCGCACGACGCTCAGGGCCGGCCAGTCGAGGTTGTCGCCCATGCGCTTGAGGAGCGCCGGGCTGGCGACCCAGGCAAAGGCCGGGTGCTCGCGGCTGGCGCGTTGCAGGTCTTCCGGGAAGGCCAGTTGCTTGCGCAGGAACGGACGCCCGGCGCACAACGGCCACAGCACGCGGAACAGCAAGCCGTAGATGTGTTGGGTGGCGACGCTGCCGAGGATGCAGGCCTCACCCAGATCGGCGCCCCACAGTTGCTCAAGGGCTTCGACTTCGTTGGCCAGTTGCCGCAGGGATTTGTCGATGCGCTTGGGCTCGCCGCTGGAGCCGGAGGTGCACAGGCTCAGACGGCACTGGTCGAGATCCAGTTCGGCAGCGGGCAGAGGAGGTTGCAGCAGATCGCTCAGGCGAGCGTCATCGGCCTGATCGGTGAGCCACAGATCGACTTCGTTCGACCAGCGCTGGCGGGTCTGCGCTTGCAGATCCGAAGGCAGCAACACGCTGATGCCGGCGCGCCAGGCACCGAGCAGGGCGATGGCAAGCTCGGCGGCATCTTCCAGATGCACTGCCAGACGCTTCACGCCGCGGGCCTGCAGACCGGCGGCCAGACTCAGGGCTTGCTCGCGCAGGTGTGCGTGATCGAGTGCCGGCGCGACGGTGATTGCGCGCTGCGGCAGATCCTTGAGCAACAGCTGCTCAAGTTTTATCCAGTTCATGGGCGACCTCTTACCCTTTGTCGTATCAGCCATTCAATGGCAAACATCAGGCCGATCAATCCGTAGGAGATCAGGCCGGTGTACAACATCCACCAGTTCAGCGGCGCCCAGAGTGTCAGCAGGGCGGCGCACAAACCGTTGCAAAAGAAAAACACGCTCCAGGCCACGGTGACCTGGCGGGTGTAACGAATCGCCTTGGGCGGCAGTTGTGGCTCACGCAGGCGCGCCAGACGCTCGACCATCGGCGGCCCGTATTTCAGGCTCAGGCTGAACAGCACCAGCATGAAGCCGCTGATCAGCACCGGGTACCAGCGCAACAGCAAAGGGCTGTCGAACACCGCCAGCAGCAGGCAGAACACGATCGCCACGCAGGCCATCCACAAACTGCCGGGCTTGCGTTCGCCGGTCAGCGCCCGGGCCAGCCACAGGCCGCCCAGCAGCAGGCCGAACTGCCATGGCGCGAAATGCTCCATGCCGAAATACACCGCAAAGGGATACAGCAGGCCCGCCAGCAGCAGGCCGAGGCCGATCAGTCGGCTCATGCGGCCGGTTGAACCAGACGGTAGACCGCCTCGACCACGTCGCTGACGGTACGCACCGACTTGAATTCCTCGGCGGCGATTTTCTTGCCGGTCTGGCGTTTGATGTGATCGATCAGGTCGACGGCGTCGATGCTGTCGATTTCCAGATCCTGATACAGGTTGGATTCCAGGCTCACGCGAGCCGGGTCCAGTTCGAACAGCTCGACCAGGGCATCGCGCAGGGTGTTGAAAATGTCGTCACGAGTTTGCATGGTCCGGTCTCAAGCTGCCTGTTTTGCAGTGACGAACGCCGCAAGGCTCGCCACGTTGGTGAAATGGTTGCGGGTGTCCTTGGCGTCGGCGTCGATCTTGATGCCGTACTTTTTCTGAATCGCCAGGCCGAGCTCCAGAGCGTCGACGGAGTCCAGGCCCAGGCCTTCGCCGAACAGCGTCTGGTCGTCGCCGATGTCCTCTGCGCTGATGTCTTCGAGGCCCAGGGCGTCGATGATCAGCTCTTTGATGTCACGGTTTAGATCGCTCATCTTCGGCGAGCTCCTTGATAAAGAATTGGTGCAAATAGTCGTTGAGCTTGCGCGAAGCCTGCGGGGCAGGTCCCTGCGCGGCAAAAGTCTGTGGGTCTATATCGGCCCCGACGCGAAAACTGAAGTGCACGCGGCGACTGGGGATGCGATACCAGGGTTCGGCCTTGGTCAGGGTGGTCGGACTGACCTGGATGACCACCGGGGTGACGATTTTCGCACCGCGCAGTGCAATGGCCGCTGCGCCCCGATGAAAGGCTGGCGCCTGACCCGGTTGGGTGCGGGTGCCTTCGGGAAAAATGATCAGGGTCTGGCCGCTTTGCAGCGCGTTGGCGGCGGCATCGAGCATGTCCATGCTGCCGTCGTTGCTGATGTATTCGGTGCTGCGCAGCGGGCCACGGGTGAAGGGGTTTTCCCACAGGCTTTTCTTCACCACGCAGTTGGCCCGGCGCACCAGGCCGATCAGGAACACCACATCGATCAGCGACGGGTGATTGGCGATGATCATCTGCCCCGGACGGCCCAGACGTTCGGCGCCCTGGATGTCGTAGGTCAGCACGCCGGTACGGGCCATGAACCGAACGAAAAACCAGAACAGCCGGCTGACGGTCTGGCGCGCCCGCTCGCGATGCGCAATGGCGTCGCCCGGCAGGCAACCGAGCAATGGGAATACCAGCAGGCGCAGGCACAGGCCACCGAGCCCGAACAGGGCGAAGCTGGTGGCGGTGGCCAGCAGACGCCAGTAATAGGCATCGCGGTTTTTTCCGATTACAGGTTGCGTTGCCAGGTCCATAGACGAGTCTTCCAGGCATGTTGGCAATGGGGTTGCTGACCGAGCAGGGTTCGCAGCAGATTCAGTGCATGGGGCCACTGCGGTTTTGACACTGCTTGCGGGGCGCTGTTCAGGGTCAGCCGCCAGTCGGTACCGGGGGTGAGCAACAGCCCGACCGCATAGGGAAACGGAACGTCGTCGACCCACGTCGAATAGGCTTCGGGCGGTTGTTCCTCGGTGATCACCAGCAAAACTGCCGGGGCGCCTTCGTTGAGCAATGTGGCGGCTTCGAGCATGCCGTGTTCGAGGCCGTCGCCGGCCGCGGCGAGGGCGGTCATTTCGCTGGTTTCGCCGCGCATGATCGACCACAGGCCGATGATCGCGTTGTGCACCGACAGGCTGAACTGGGTCGGCGACAGCGGCTGTTCGTTAGCCAGATCGCTGAGGATTTCAAAGGTGCGCGGGGTTTCGCCATGCCGGGAGACAAAGACCAGCGGCAGATTTTCCCGACCGTCGGCCAGCGGCCAGCCGACGCTGAACGCCATCCGCGCCAGACGGCTGAGACGACGGCGCTGCATGGCCGGCAGAAACGACACATCGGGTGCGGCATCGCTGCTTTCGAGCACGACCGGTTGTCGGCTCCAGGCCTGCCAGGCTTCCACGCTGTCGAGCCCGGGAGCCCAGGCGCGCCATTGGGCGATGTTGAAGTTGATCACGGACATTTATCCCGCCCCTGCGGGCCGATTTGACGCGGTTTCGCCAACGTCGCCGCTGAGCTGATTTAGCCTGAAATGGCATGGCGCGTGGCGCCGGGTGGCGCGCATTATCCCGGTGCGACGAGTGTGTAGCAAATGCTGGTTACATTTTGCGCAGTGAAATGGACCGAATGGTACGCAGCAGAAAACTGTCACTTGGCCATTATCCAGATTGTCGGGTGTCTGTCTGTCGGGCGAATCGGCGATCAACGGGTGTCTTTGCCCCGTATTCATTGGGATATTGGCGCCTGACTCTGTAGTCCGTATCCATCGAGGTAGCGAACCGGCACCGGGCACCACTACACTCGGTCATTCTTTGATACACGGAGGTTTTGTCATGCGGCGCGTGGTGTTCAATCAGAAAGGTGGCGTGGGCAAATCCAGCATTGCCTGCAATCTGGCGGCGGTGAGCGCCAGCGAGGGTTATCGCACGCTGTTGGTGGACCTCGATGCCCAAGCCAACTCCACTCAGTATCTGACCGGGCTCACGGGTGATGACATTCCGATGGGCATTGCCGACTTCTTCAAGCAGACCCTGTCTTCCGGGCCGTTCTCGAAAAAGAATCAGGCGGATATCTACGAAACGCCGTTCGACAACCTGCACATCATCACCGCCACCGCCGAACTGGCCGACTTGCAACCCAAGCTCGAGGCCAAACACAAGATCAACAAGCTGCGAAAGCTGCTCGACGAATTGTCGGAAGATTACGACCGGATCTATCTGGATACGCCGCCGGCGCTGAATTTCTATGCGGTCTCGGCACTGATTGCCGCCGATCGGGTACTGATTCCCTTTGACTGCGACAGCTTCTCGCGTCAGGCCCTCTACGGTCTGATCGCCGAGATCGACGAGTTGAAGGAAGACCACAACGAAGGCCTGGAAGTCGAAGGCATTGTGGTCAACCAGTTCCAGGCCCGGGCCAGCCTGCCGCAGCAGATCCTCGACGAACTGATCGCCGAGGGCCTGCCGGTATTGCCGGTCTACCTCGCCAGCTCAGTGCGCATGCGCGAATCGCATCAGGCCAGTATGCCGCTGATCCATCTCGACCCGCGGCACAAGCTGACGCAGCAGTTCGTGGAACTGCACAACCTGCTCGAAGACGCCTGAAGCCTTGTCAGATGCCCTGGCTGCGCAGCCAGGCCATCAACTGCGGCAACGGGAAGGCCCCGCTCTGACGGGCCACTTCCCGGCCGTTGCGCAACAGAATCAGGCTCGGAATCGAACGAATCCCCAACTGCGCCGACAACTGCTGATTGGCCTCGCTGTCCAGCTTGGCCAGCCGGCACTTGCCTGCCAGCTGCGCAGCCGCCTGCTCGAACACCGGCGCAAACGACTTGCACGGCCCGCACCAGTCCGCCCACACGTCCACCAGCAACGGCAGATCGCCCTTGATCTGACTGGCGTAATCGCCTTGCTTGAGTTCAAACGGCTTGTTCAACAGCACTTCGGACTTGCAGCGGCCGCACTTCGGATGATCGTTGAGGCGCTCGGCGGGGATGCGGTTGAGGCCGTTGCAGGAGGGGCAGGGGATGAGGAGTGGGTCGGTCATGATCAGCTCAATGAATAAAACGGGATCGTACGACTGATCTGGAGCCGTACGGATCGATTATCAAGGTGCAGTCGTTCCCGCTTACGACGAACAACTGATCTCCAGATGCTTGCCCCACTCCGGCGGCCGTTCCGCATAGCTTTCCATTCCAGGCTGTTCCTCGAATGGATTGCTCAACACCGCATGCAGCCGCCGTACCTCGGAGTAGTCACCCTGCTCGGCCGCATCAATCGCCTTCTGCGCCAGATAATTGCGCAGGATGTACAGCGGGTTCACCGCATGCATCCGCGCACGGCGCTGTTCCTGATCGGTCGCGCCGTCGCGTGCGACACGGGCGACATAACGCTCGCCCCAGGCATCGAAACCTTTGATATCGACGAAGTCATCGCGCAGGCGAGCGACGGCCCGCTCGGCTGACTCTTCGCCCAGGCGGCGGAAGAACAGCGTGTAGTCGACGCCGCTGTTCTGCATCAGTTGCAGCAGTTGCTCCAGCAACTGCTGGTCGTCGTCCTCGGCGGTGATGAAGCCGAAACGGCGGCGCATCAGGTCGAGGTAGTGCGCCTGGAACAGTGGCAGGTACAGGCCGAGCGTTTCGCGCAGGGCTTCGACGCTGATGAACGGCGTCAGGGCCTGGGCCAGGGCGCTGAGGTTCCACTGGCCGACCGGTACCTGATTGCTGAAGGAGTAGCGGCCCTGATCATCGGAGTGGTTGCAGATGAAGTTCGCGTCGAAATCGTCGAGGAAGGCGAACGGGCCGAAGTCGAAGGTAATGCCGAGGATCGACATGTTGTCGGTGTTCATCACCCCGTGGCAAAAACCGTAGGCCTGCCATTTGGCGATCAATTCGGCGTTGCGTTCGACGATCTCGCGGAACATCGCCAGATACGGTTCCGGCTGTTCCAGGCATTCGGGGTAGTGCATCGCCAGCACGTGCTCGCCGAGCTGCTTCTGCTGTTCGGGACGCTTGGTGTAATAGAAATATTCGAAATGGCCGAAGCGAATGTGGCTCGGCGCCAGGCGCAGCACCATCGCGGCGCGCTCCTGTTTCTCACGCCAGACCGGAGTGTCGGAGCCGATCACGCAGGCGGCGCGTGACGAGGGGATATTCAGCGCATGCAGCGCTTCGGAAGCGAGAAACTCGCGGATCGACGAACGCAGCACCGCGCGACCGTCGCCCATGCGCGAAAACGGTGTCTGCCCGGCGCCCTTCAAATGCAAGTCCCAGTGCTCGCCGGCTTCGTTATAGACCTCGCCCAGCAATAGCCCACGACCATCGCCCAGTTGCGGCGTATACCCGCCGAATTGATGCCCGGAATAAACCATCGCCCGTGGCTCGGCATCGGCCCACAACTTGTGGCCGCCGAACAATTCAGCGAATTCCCGGGTGTCAGCCGCCGCCGGTTGCAGATCCAGCAGCGCGAGGGCCGCCGGGCTGGCGACCACCAGTCGAGGATTGTCGATCGGTTCGGGCAGCACATGGGCCGAGAACGCGTCGCCCAGGCGGGCGAAGCGGTTGTCGAAGGTCAGTTCGTCGAGGGCTTTCAAGGGCCGGCTCCAGCAGAATGTCCGAGCATTCTGCTGGGATTAGTCCGGTTAGTCGAGTTTGGCGGGCGGCGGCTCTTGCAGCGGTTTTTGCTCGTCGCTGACCGGGACGATGGTTTTGGTTTCCGGCTCGATCGGCACCATCTTGTATTCCTGGCCGTGCAGGTTCTTCAGGTACACCTCCATCTGCCGGAACGAGATGTTGATGTGCTGCTTCTTGAACTCACGGTTGATGAAGCGGTTGACCTCGTCGAGCACCGGGTTGCGGTCACCGAGGTCGCGCACATGCATGCGCAGTTCATGATCGAGAGTGCTTTCGCCGAAGTTGAGGAAGTACACGTGCGGCTCGGGTTCCTTGAGCACGCGCGGGTTTTCCCGGGCGGCCTTGAGCAGCAGTTCCTTGACCAGATCCAGATCCGAACCGTAATCCACGCCGAGTTTCAGGGTCACCCGGGTGATGGTGTCGGTCAGCGACCAGTTGATCAGTTGCCCGGTGATGAACGTCTTGTTCGGGACAATGATGTCCTTGCGGTCGAAGTCGGTGATGGTCGTGGCGCGGATGCGGATCTTGCTCACCGTGCCCGACAGGTTGCCGATAGTGATGGTGTCGCCGATCCGCACCGGGCGCTCGAACAGGATCATGATGCCGGAGATGAAGTTCGCGAAGATCTCCTGCATGCCGAAACCGAGGCCCACAGAGAGCGCCGCCACCAGCCACTGCAACTTGTCCCAGCTCACGCCGAGGGTCGACAGGGTCGAGACGAAACCGACCCCGGCGATCACGTACGACAGCAGCGTCGTGGTCGCGTAGGCACTGCCCTGGGCCAGATTGAGTTTCGACAGTACGAACACTTCCAGCAGGCCCGGCAAGTTGCGGGCGAGCGCAAAGGTAATGCCGATGATGATCAGCGCGCCGAGCATGTCGCCGATGCTGATCGGCACCATGCTCATGTTGGCGCCGGTGCCGCTGGTGTATTCGTAGAGGGTGATGTTGTCGAGGTACGAGAACACGGTGATCAGGTCGGCCCAGACCCAGTACAGCGCGGCGATGAAACCGCCGAGCAGGGCCAGGCGGATCAGGCGCAGGGACTGTTCGTTGACCTTCTCGATGTCCAGGGTTGGCTCTTCGATCACCGCTTCGCCATCGCCGGCTTCCTTCGCAGCCTGACGTTTGGCCAGGGCGCGCTGGTAAGCCAGGCGGCGGGCCGCGACCGCCAGACCACGGACGAAAGTGGCCTCGATCACCAGCCAGAACATCAGCAGATACAGCGTGTTGATCAAACGGTCGCTGAGCTTCAGCGCGGTGTAGTAGTAGCCGAAGCACACAGCGACGAACAGCGCGATAGGCAGCAGGGTGAACATCACGCCTACGGCCTTGCGGAACAGCGAGGCGTTTTCATGGGTCGGGCTGCTGATCAGCAGGCGGCTGAGCAGCCATGCCATCAGGGCGTAGCAGGTCAGCACCACCGGCATGCCGATGACGTCGTCGGCCAGCGCCGCCGGTTGCAACTCGGCAACCGCCACCACCGCCACCAGTGCCATGACCACCAGTCCGAGGCGACGGACCCAGCCTTGCAGGAATTCGACCTGCGGCTTTTCCCAGCGGAAGTGCAATTCGGCCACGCCGCCCGGCGCGAGGATCCGGTAAGCGGTGTAGAACACCAGCCATGCCTGGGCCATTTGCAGCAGCGCCGCGCCCATGTTGGCGTTCTGCCCGCGGGCGTCGATCTGCAACGCCAGCCCGCACAGGGCCAGGCCCAGCGCCACCGGCATCGCCAGCAAAATATTGATCAGAATCGCCTGCGGCGTGTGCCACTGGCTGTCACGTTTGAAGTGACCGATGTCCTGGTGAACCTTGTTCAGGCGCGAATACAACTGCTTGCGGCGCCACAGCAACGCGCCGATCAACAGCGCCAGCGGCAGGAACAACAGCGGTCGCTGGGTCAGGCCGTCGGTCAGTTCACTGAAGCTTGAGGCCAGTGGCAAGGTGTCGATCTGACGCTTGAGGCGTTCCGGCACGCCGCGCATCCATTCGGCGTCCAGTGGCTTGTTGCTCGGAATCCAGAACATCTGCTCGTCGAGCGTCGCACGCAGGCTCTGCGCGGTGCTCAGCAGTTGTTTCTGGTTCAGTTGCAGGGTGATCGACTCGTTGAGCATCGCGCTCAGTTCGCGGTTCAGACGCTCCAGCAGGTCGGCGCGGGTGTTGGCCAGTTCCAGCAGGCTTTTGCGCAGTTGCGGCGTGACTTGCTCCGGCGGCTGGGTGGACAGGAGGTTGTCGACGTAAGCCGTCGGGTTGCTCAGCAGTTCTCGCTGCTGGCTGACTTCGAACTGATACAGACGAATATCGGCGATCTGGTCCGCCAGGTCGCGATCGACCTTGAGGCGTGGCAGGGCCTGTTTCTGTTTATAGAGAATCTTCGACAGCAGCAGGCTGCCCTTGAGCACGTTGATCTGCTCGTCGAGGGCCGAATCGCTCTGGGTCACGCTGTCCAGTTGCTGTTTGGTCTGCAGGTTCTGCTGGGTGACTTCGTTGAGGCGGTCGGTGCTCTTGAGCAGATAGTCGGAGAGCTTGAGGTTGGCCGCGCTTTCGGTGGCGAGCAGGGTACTGCTGCCGGACTTCTGCGCCTCGATCGATTGCTGGGTCACGGTCTCTTGAGACAGGGCCAGACGCTTCTGGTTGATCAGGGTTTGCAGTTCCTGGATCTCGCGGTCCAGGCGGTCGGATTTCTCCGAGAGCAGGTCATGCTGACTGTTGCCCAGATCCTGCAACTGGTTGTTGCCGGCCAGTTCCTGCCGACGCAGCGGGATCAGCGCGTTCAGGGCGGCCAGCTCGGCGTTGAGCTGGTCGCGTTGCTCGGCGCTCAGGGGCTTGCCGCCGTCCTTGCCGGTCTTGAGGATGTTGTTGATCTGCTGGATGCGCGTCTGGCTGCTGGAGATCTCGGCCTGGGCGCGCTCGGGGCGGGTCTGGGCGGTGATGATCAGGCTGTTGGCTTCGGCCAGGGCCTTTTGCAGATCGCTTTGCTGGGTCGAGCGCTCGGTGAGCATCTGCTCCAGCTGCTGGATGTTTTCCTTGGGGAAGCGCTGCGCCACCGGCACCACGGCGCTGGCCTTGAGGCGGGTCAGTTCGCGGGTGTTCTCGATGGTTTGCTTCGGTGCCGAGGCCAGTTGCTGCTTGAGATCGATCAGCTTCTGCTCGTAGTCACGCCGGTTATTGAGCTGGTTCAGCGTGTTTTGCAGGACCGTTTGCAGGGTCTTTTTATCGGCGTCGGGCAGTTTGCTGTCGGCGATCTTGTCCAGACTGGCCTGCACGGCTTCGCTGGACGGCGGTTCGGCGGCTTGGAGCGGGCCGACAGTAAGACTCAGGCCCAGCAGGGCCGCGACGAAAAAGGAGCGCAGGGTAGGCATAGAGACCGGTCAAGCAAGTTGGAGTGGACGCAGTTTAGAGGAAGAGCCCGGGGCCTGGGCGACTTCCTTCGGGAAATCTGACGCCCACTTTGCCGATCTTGTTCCCGTCCATGACCGCAACCGTCCAGTGGGTGTTGTTCCATTCCACCTGGTCGCCAACGATCGGTGCACCGCCGACTTTCTGAGCAATGAAGTGGCCCAGGGTCATGTCCGGGTCGATGCCTTCGGCGGGCAGGCCGTACAGGGCGGCAACGGCTTTGAGCTGGGCGTCTCCTTCAAGTACGAAGTCGCCGAAGAAGCGCAGGTCGAGGCCGCGTTGCGGCGCCTGGCTGAACAGTTTTCCGAGGGCCGGAAGGTTGTGTTCATGGCCGATAACACACAGCAAATCATCGACTTCCAGCACCGTACTACCCGACGGATGGAGCAGTTGCTGACCGCGAAACAGGGCTGCGATACGGGTGCCTTCGGGCATTTTCAGTTCGCGCAGGGGCGAACCGATGCACCATTTTTCCGCGCCGAGCTTGTAGACGAACAGTTCCCACTCGCTGGTGACGTGTACTTCGAGGGCGGCGCGGGAGATTGGTGCCGGCTCCGGCGGTACTGTCACCTTGAGCAGCTTGGCCACCCACGGCAGGCTCGTGCCCTGCACCAGCAGCGACACCAGCACGATAAAGAAGGCGAGGTTGAAGTACAGCTGCGCATTCGGCAGCCCGGCCATCAGCGGGAACACCGCCAGAATGATCGGCACCGCGCCACGCAGGCCGACCCAGGAAATGAAGGCTTTTTCGCGGCCATGGAAGGCCTTGAACGGCAGCAGCCCGACTACCACCGACAGCGGCCGTGCGAACAGGATCATCCACAGCGCCAGGCCTAGGGCAGGCAAGGCGATCGGCAGCAAGTCATGCGGGGTGACCAGCAGGCCCAGCACCAGGAACATGCCGATCTGCGCCAGCCACGCCATGCCGTCGAGCATGTGCAGAATGCCGTGACGGCTGCGCACCGGGCGGTTGCCGATCACCAGGCCGCACAGGTACACGGCGAGGAAGCCGCTGCCGTGCAGGGCGTTGGTCAGGGCGAACACCACCAGACCGCCGGCGATCACCAGAATCGGATACAGGCCGGCAGCCAGATTGATCCGGTTGACCAGTTGCAGCATCAGCCAGCCGCCGCCGAGGCCGATCACGCCACCGATGCCGAACTCGCGGATCAGGTGGGTCAGCAGGCTCCAGTGCAGGCCGGTCTGGCCGCTGGCGAGCATGTCGATCAGGGTCACGGTGAGGAACACTGCCATCGGGTCGTTGCTGCCGGACTCGATTTCCAGACTGGCGGTCACCCGCTCGTTCAGGCCCTTGCCACCGAGCAGTGAGAACACCGCCGCGGCATCTGTGGAACCGACGATGGCGCCGATCAGCAGGCCTTGGATCAGATTAAGGTCGAACAGCCACGCGGCGGCCATGCCGGTGAGGCCGGTGGTGATAAGGACGCCGACCGTGGCCAGCGACAAGGCCGGCCACAGGGCCACGCGGAAACTCGACACCCGGGTGCGCAATCCGCCGTCGAGCAGGATCACTGCCAGTGCGAGGTTGCCGACCAGATAGGCCGTCGGGTAGTTATCGAAAATGATGCCGCCGCCATCGACCCCGGCAGTCATGCCGACTGCAAGGATGATCACCAGAATCGGGATGCCGAGACGGGAGGAAAGGGAGCTGACAAGAATGCTTGCGCCTACCAGCAACGCGCCGATCAAGAACAGGCTGTTGATGGTCGTCGCATTCAAAGGCAGTACTCCAGAAGCGGAAAGACGGGCACAAACTGACCATGCAGTCTGCGTGCCAGCGATTCTAACCTGTTGAAATGTGATGCTGTCAAAAAGGTTTTGTACCAGAGGAGGCGATCGTTCCCACGTCGAGGCGTCGAACCGTCCGCGTGGGAATGCTTCAATGGACGCTCTGCGTCCGCTTCTGGGACGCAGAGCGTCCCGGGCTGCATTCCCACGCAGAGCGTGGGAACGATCAACGCAGAGGGCGACTGTATTCCCACGCAGACGGTTCGACGTGGGAACGATCAACGCGGAGGATTAGAGGCTAAACCGCCCAACCATATTGTTCAGATCCAGCGCCAGACGCGACAGTTCGTTACTCGCCGCACTGGTCTGATTCGCGCCGGTCGCCGATTGCACCGACAGATCGCGGATGTTCACCAGGTTGCGATCCACTTCCCGCGCCACTTGCGCCTGTTCTTCGGCGGCGCTGGCGATCACCAGATTGCGCTCGTTGATTTCCACGATGGCGGTGTTGATGGTGTCCAGCGACAGGCCGGCGCCACGGGCGATGTTCAGGGTCGACTCGGCGCGCTCGGTGCTGTTGCGCATCGAATCCACCGCGTGTTCGGTGCCGCTCTGGATGCTGCCGATCATGCGCTCGATTTCACTGGTCGACTGCTGGGTGCGATGCGCCAGGGCCCGCACTTCGTCAGCCACCACGGCAAAACCACGACCGGCCTCACCGGCACGGGCCGCTTCAATCGCAGCGTTGAGTGCCAGCAGGTTGGTCTGGTCGGCCAGGCCGCGAATCACGTCCAGCACCTTGCCGATATCGCGGGATTCGTTGGCCAGATCGCCGATCAGGGTCGCAGTGCTTTGCACGTCGGCGCTCATGCGTTCGATGGCGCTGACGGTTTCCTGCACCAGATCGCGGCCGTCGCCGGCGGAGGTGGTGGCATTCTTCGAAGCTTCGGACGTGCTGACGGCGTTGCGCGCGACTTCTTCAACAGCGCTGGTCATTTCGTTGACCGCAGTGGCGGCCTGCTCGATTTCGTTGTTCTGCTGGGTCAGGCCACGGGCGCTTTCGTCGGTGACGCTGTTCAGCTCTTCGGCGGCGGACGCCAGTTGCGTAGCCGAGCCGGAAATCCGCTGCAGGGTATCGCGCAGTTTCGACTGCATCTTGGCCATGGCCGCCAGCAGGCGTCCGGCTTCGTCGCTGCCATCCACATGGATCGGCTGGGTCAGGTTGCCTTCGGCGATGGTTTCCGCGGCATCCAGTGCCTTGGCGATCGGCTTGGTGATGCTGACGGTCAGCAGCCAGGCGAACAGCAAGGTCAGGCCGGTGGCAATCACCAGCAGCGTCACCACCAGATTGAACGACATCGAATACTGATCAGTGGCGCCCTGATTGGTCTCGGCGATCTGTTGGGTGTTGATCTCCAGCAAACGCGCGAGGGCGGTATTCACCGCTTCGGAATTGGCGAGCAAATCGCTGTTGAGCATCTGCCGCAATTCGTCGACCTGATTGTTGCGCGACAGAGTCTTCATGCGGTCTTCGAGTTGACGGTACTGCGCCAGCAACTGCACGTACTGATCGTAAGCCGCGCGTTCTTGCGGGCCTTCGATCAGCGGCTCGTAGGCGCGTTGCGCGTCGGCGATCTGCCGGTTGCGCAAATCGAACAGCTCGATGGTTTTTTGCTGGACGTCTGGCTCACGGTTGATCAGCAACCGATACGACAGCACGCGCAGGCGCAGGGTCAACTGGGTGAATTCGTCCAGGGCCTTGATCGAAGGCACGCTGGCGGTGGCGATGTCTTCGCCTGCTGCGCGGATCTTGCTCATCTGGTTCAGGGCGAATATGCCGAGAATCAGCATCAGGCCGCCGATCAGGGCAAAACCGGTGAACGCCCGGGGGGCGATGTTCATATTGCGAAGGGACATGGAGGCGGATACCAAAGAAGGGCCGCATCCGTGCGGGCTGAGACTGCTGTTGGGTGACTTATCGGTCATACGACTAAAGTCTTGAGTCGGTGTGCGTATTTGTCGCATCCGCACGCAAGCGACGAAGTGCAGGAACCAGATCGGCAGATCACAGTCTCTAAGACTCGCGAGAACGGTCGAGCCGCCAGGAAAATCAAGGCCTTGCGCCGGTTTAATCCTGGCATCCACGACGACTTTTCTTTATCGTACGCGCCCTTTGAAAAACGCTTGGAATATCAAAATGTTGGAAGCATCCCTCAGCCAATTGGAACAGCTCGTCAGCGATCTGGTGCAACAGAACCAGACCCTGTCGGAAACCAACCAGACCCTGTCCACGGAACTGGCCCGGGCCAAGGATGAAAACGAGAGCCTGCAACTGAGCCTGATGGAACAGGAAGAAAAGCACGGCGCCACCGCCGCACGCATCCAGGCCCTGGTTGATCGCGTCAACGCCGGTCCTGTCAGCGCATGAACCACGGCACAGCAGGGGTAAAAGTCATCTCCATCATGGGGGAGGACTATTCGATCAAGGCACCGGCCGGGGAAGAACAGACCCTGCTGGACGCCGCCTTGATGCTCAAGGCCGCACTGGCCGACACCAAGCGCAAATACCCGACTCTGATCGGCGACCGCCTGCTGGTGCTGGCGGCGATGAATCTGTGCTCGCAGCAGATTGAAATTAAGAAGCAGCATCAGGAAGAACTCGAGCGTTACCAAGAGCAAGTCAGCGCCACGGTCGAGACCATCGCCAAGACCATCAATCAGGGTTGATGGGGTTGCGCACAACCAAAGAATAAGATTGTCGATTGAGCTGTATACAATCGGCACGGCTGTTGCAGTGTTTCAGCCTCTTATTCTTTGGGGGTGCTCCATGCAGTTCTGGCGTCGCAGTATTCAATGGCAGCTGATCCTCGGCATGGGCACCGCTCTGCTGGTCAGCATCTTGATCGTGGTTGGCATTTATACCCTGGTGGTCAACCGCCTCGCCCAGAGCTATCTGGTCGAACAGGCGTTGCCGTCGAGCATCGAAGCGACGCGCAACGACATCGAACGTATCCTCGTTCAACCCCTCACCGCCGCCAAAGACATCGCCAGCAACACCATGGTCCGCGACTGGCTGGCCAATGGTGAAGACTCCGGCAAAACGGCCGGCTTCGCACAGTATCTGGAAGGTATCCGCGCCGAACACAAGGCTTTCACGGCGCTGATCATCGGCACCGAATCCAATCACTACATCACCGAAAAAGGCCTGGATCGCACCCTCAGTCGCGACAAACCGGCCGATGCGTGGTTCTACTCGTTTCTCGACAGCAACCAGCCTCGAACTCTCAACATCGACAACGACGGGGCTACCGGAGAGCTGGCGCTGTTCATCGACTTGAAGGTGGAGCAGGCCGGCAAAGTGGTCGGCGTTGCGGGGCTCGGGCTGAGCATGAAAGAGCTGTCCGAGCTGATCCACAACTTCAGTTTCGGCGAACGCGGCAAGGTCTATCTCGTGCGTTCCGACGGTTTGATTCAGGTTCATCCCGAGGCACAGTTCAGCGGCAAACGCACCCTCACGGAGCAGATCGGCGCCAATGCGGCGCAAGCGGTCATGGGCCACAAAGTAGCGACCAACAGCAGCTTCCAGCGCGATGGCGAAGACTTCCTCGCCTTCAGCCTGCCTTTGCGCGACCTCGGCTGGACCCTGGTGGCCGAAGTGCCACAGTCGCAGATCTACGCCGAAGCCCGCCGGGCGATGTGGATGAGCAGCGGTATCGGTCTGGCCGTGGCGGTTGTTTGTCTGGCGCTGGTGATCTGGCTGGCCCAGGGATTGGTGCGACCGATTCGTCAGGTAACAGCGGCACTGGTAGCAATCGGTAGCGGTGGTGGAGATTTGACTCACCGGTTAGATTCCAGCCGCGCCGATGAACTGGGCGACCTCGCTCGGGGCTTCAACCGTTTCCTCGACAGCCAGCGCGGGATGATCGGCGAAGTGCTGACCACCAGCGAGCGTCTGCGCGTTGCCGTCGGCCAGGTGGCCAGGGTTGTGGATAACACCGCCGAACGCTCGGGTCGCCAGCAGGAAATGACCGATATGGTCGCCACCGCCGTCCACGAAATGGGCCTGACCGTGCAGGAGATCGCCCAGAATGCCGGTAACGCGGCGCTCGCCTCGCAAACCGCCCGCGATGAAGCGATGCAGGCGCGGGAAGTGGTCGGCGGGTCGATTCGCCATATAGAAAGCATGTCCGATGAAATCGGCGTTGCTGCCGGCGCGGTAGGTGAACTGGCGCATCAGGTGGCGTCGATCGATCAGGTGCTGGCGGTGATTCGCGGGGTGTCCGAGCAGACCAATCTGTTGGCGTTGAACGCGGCGATCGAGGCGGCGCGGGCCGGGGACATGGGGCGTGGTTTTGCGGTGGTGGCTGATGAAGTGCGGACGCTGGCGCGCCGCACTCAGGCGTCTACCGACGAGATTCAGCAGATGATCGGCAGCCTCAAGCAGGGGGCGGAGAATGCGGTGTCATCGATGCGCACCGGCCAGGCCGCGACGGGCACCGGCGTTGAATCGAGTCAGCGTACCGGGGCGTCACTGACCGCGATTACCGGGCAGGTCGAGCGCATCAGCGACATGAACCATCAAGTCGCGACGGCGACAGAGGAGCAGTCGGCGGTGACCGAAGAGATCAACCGCAATGTGCAGGGGATTTCCGATCTGGCGCGGGCCACGGCGGGCGAGGTTCGCGCTTGTCGTGAGGATTGTCAGATGTTGCAGCGGCTGGCGGATGATCTGGCGCGGCAGATGGGTGGGTTCAAACTGAGCTGACTGATCGTTCCCTGTCGAGGCACTGATCGTTCCCACGCTCCGCGTGGGAATGCAGCCCGGGACGCTCCGCGTTCCCTCAAGATCGTGACGCAGAGCGTCAGAGTAGGCATTCCCACGCAGACGGTTCGACGCCTCGACGTGGGAACGATCATGGTTAGGGGTTAGAACCACGCATCCTGCATTGCCAGACACGTATCATCCCGCGCCTCCAGCAACGCCAGCTCATGCTGGCACCCCGGCACTTCCCACGTCAGGAAATACCGCGCCGCCTGCAACTTGCCCTTATAGAAGTCGACATCCGCCGCATTGCCCTTGGCCAACCCTTCCTCGGCGCGAATCGCCTGTTCCAGCCAGCGCCAGCCGATCACTGCATGCCCGAACACTTTCAGGTACAGCGCCGAATTCGCCAGGCTGCTGTTGACCTTGCCCTGGGCCAGGTCGGTAAGCAGACCAATGGTCACGCTCTGTAGGCGCGCCACCAGTTTCTCCAAAGGCTCACGCAGTGCGGTCAACGATTCATACGCCGTCGCGCGTTCGGCGGTGTCGGCGATCAGGCGCATCAGGTGCTTGAGTCCGGCGCCACCGTTCTGCGCCAGTTTGCGTCCCAGCAAGTCGAGCGACTGAATGCCGTGGGTGCCTTCGTGGATCGGGTTCAGGCGGTTGTCGCGGTAGTACTGCTCCACCGGGTATTCGCGGGTGTAACCGTGGCCGCCGAGAATCTGGATCGCCAGTTCGTTGGCTTTCAGGCAGAACTCCGACGGCCAGGATTTGACGATCGGCGTCAGCAAATCCAACAGCTCGTGAGCCTGCTTGCGCTCGGCTTCGGTTTCCAGCGTGGTGGTGTCATCGAACAGTCGCGCCGCATACAGGCCGAGATCGAACGCACCTTCGACGTAGGATTTTTGCGTCAGCAGCATGCGTCTGACGTCCGCGTGCTGAATGATCGCCACCGGCGCCGTCGTCGGGTCCTTGCTGTCCGGTACCCGGCCTTGCGGACGTTCGCGAGCGTATTCCAGCGAGTACAGATAACCGGCATAACCGAGCATCACCGCGCCCATGCCGACGCCGATCCGCGCCTCGTTCATCATCTGGAACATGTAGCTCAAACCGTGATGCGGCTTGCCAACCAGATAGCCGACGCATTCGCCGTTATCGCCGAAGTTCAGCGCAGTCGAGGTCGTTCCGCGCCAACCCATCTTGTGAAACAGCCCGGCCAGCAGCACGTCGTTGCGCTTGCCGAGGCTGCCGTCATCGTTGACCAGGAATTTGGGCACGATAAACAGCGAAATCCCCTTCACCCCGGCCGGCGCATCCGGCAGCTTGGCCAGCACCATGTGTACGATGTTTTCCGAGAGCGGGTGATCGCCGCCGGAAATGAAGATCTTGTTGCCCTTGAGTCGATAAGTGCCGTCGGACGCCGGCTCGGCACGGGTACGAATATCCGACAGCGACGAGCCTGCATGGGGTTCGGTCAGGGCCATGGTGCCGAAGAAGCGGCCGTCGATCATCGGTTGCAGGAAGCGCTGCTTCTGCTCTTCGGTGCCGAAACTTTCGATCAGGTTGGCCGCGCCCATGGTCAGGAACGGATAGGAGGTCGAAGCGGCGTTGGCCGACTGAAAGTGAGCGAAGCAGGCCTGGGACAACAATGTAGGCAGTTGCATGCCGCCGGCGTCGAAACTGCGCGCGGCGTTGAGGAATCCGGCTTCGAGGAAGGCATCCACCGCCGGTTTCACCTCGGGAATCAGAATCGCCTGACCGTTCTCGTAGCGCGGCTCGTTCTCATCGCCCTTGCGGTTGTGCGGTGCGAAGTACTTCTCGGCGATGTTGCGCGCCGTGCCGATGGCGGCATCGAAGGTTTCGCGGTTGTGCTCGGCAAACCGCTCACGCCGGGTCAGGCCCTCGGCATCGAGGACTTCGTACAGCTCGAAAGCCAGATTGCGGGAACTGAGCAGCGTCTCGGACATGGCGGCCTACCTTTTTTTGGAATGGGCCGAGTCTAGGCGTGCGAATAAAGACTGAACAGGAAGATTGATGACGGTGATGGAGAGGCCAAAAAAATGGGCGCCGGTGAGGGCGCCCATTTCTATATTGGTGTGCGATCGTTCCCACGCTCCGCGTGGGAATGCAGCCCGGGACGCTCCGCGTCCCATCGGTGCCAGACTTGAAATTGGCAGCGCGGCTGGAACGCGGAGCGTCCCTTGAGGCATTCCCACGCGGAGCGTGGGAACGATCGCGCGAGGATTAGCCGATGGTCATCAGGCTGGCGTTACCACCCGCTGCCGCGGTATTGACGCTCAGCGCACGCTCGATCACCAGACGCTCCAGCGCAATGTTGGTCTCGCCCTGGGACAGGCCCTGAACCCCGACGATGGCGCCGGCACGCTTGGCGATCTGCTGGCAGACCGCCCGCAACTGGTCGGAGTGGCCGTGATGCAGAACCGCATCGAACACCACATCGTCCTTGTTCCAGTCGGAAACCAGTTTGATCCGCGCCTGAATCTCCTTCGGCAGGCGTGCGAACAATGCCTTGCTGGTGTCGGATTCCGGCCAGACAGCCGAACCACCCACCGCCAGTACCGCCGCGAGTTGAGTCAGCAGATCACCTTCGATGTCCGCCAGGCACAGCACGTGCTCGCGCGGCAGGATCGCGTAGCTGTTCTTTTCGCCGGTCGGGCCGGCCAGTACGCGGGTGATACCGCTTTGCGACTGCGCTGCGTACTGCACGCACAGGGTGCTCAGGTCGGCGAACTTGTTGCTGTCGGCCCAGGCTTTCAGGGCAGTCAGCGGTTTGCTCATGGCGTCACGCAGACGAACGTCCGGCGCCACGGCAGCATCACCGCGAGCGAAAGATTGTTCGATGGCGTCGGTAGGACGCGTCGACAGCAGACGGTACAGGTACAGCGGGCCACCGGCTTTCGGGCCGGTACCCGACAAGCCTTCGCCACCGAACGGCTGGACGCCGACCACGGCGCCCACAATGTTGCGGTTGACGTAGACGTTACCGGCGTTGACGTTGTCGATCACCTTGGCGATGGTCTCGTCGATGCGGGTATGCACGCCGAGGGTCAGGCCGTAGCCGGAGGCGTTGATCTGGGCGATCAACTGGTCGATCTCTTTACGCTTGTAGCGCACCACGTGCAGCACCGGGCCGAAGATCTCGCGCTGCAGCTCGTCGAAGCTTTCCAGCTCGATCAGGGTCGGCATGACGAAGGTGCCGCGTTTGACTTCCTCGGCATCGGCGATGGCCACCTGGTACACGTTGCGACCTTTGTCGCGCATGCTCTGGATGTGCTTCTCGATGCCAGCCTTGGCTTCGGCGTCGATCACCGGGCCGATGTCCACGGACAGACGCTCCGGGTTGCCGAGACGGCTTTCAGCCATCGCACCTTTAAGCATTTCGAAGACGCGATCAGCGGAATCTTCCTGCAAGCACAGGACACGCAGGGCCGAGCAACGCTGACCGGCGCTGTCGAAGGCCGACGACACCACATCGATCACTACTTGTTCGGTAAGAGCCGAAGAGTCGACGATCATCGCGTTCTGGCCACCGGTTTCGGCGATCAGCGGGATCGGACGGCCCTGGTTGTCGAGGCGGCCGGCAATGTTGCGTTGCAGCAGGCGCGCGACTTCGGTGGAACCGGTGAACATCACGCCCTTGACGCGCTCGTCACCCACCAGACCGGCGCCGACGGTTTCACCGCGACCCGGCAGCAGTTGCAGCACGCCTTCCGGAATCCCGGCTTCGAGCAGCAGGCGCACGGCTTGTGCGGCGACCAGTGGAGTCTGTTCGGCCGGTTTGGCCAGCACCGGGTTACCGGCAGCCAGTGCGGCAGCAACCTGACCGCTGAAGATCGCCAGCGGGAAGTTCCACGGGCTGATGCAGACCACCGGGCCCAGTGGGCGGTGGGCGTCGTTGCTGAAATCGTTGCGTGCCTGCACCGCGTAATAACGCAGGAAGTCGACGGCTTCGCGGACTTCGGCGATGGCGTTGGCGAAGGTCTTGCCGGCTTCGCGGGCCAGCAGGCCCATCAGCGGCTGGATCTCGCCTTCCATCAGGTCAGCGGCACGTTCCAGAATCGCGGCGCGCTCGGCCGGCGGGGTGGCCTGCCAGATCGGGGCGGCGTTCAGGGCGCATTGGATTGCGTTGTCGACGTCTTCGACCGTGGCTTCCTGCACATGGCCGACCACGTCACGCAGATCGGACGGGTTCAGGACCGGTGCGGGCGCTTCGTTGCTGGAGGCGCAACCGAGCATCGGCGCAGCTTTCCAGTTGTTGTGCGCGGTGGCCAGCAGGGCACAGGACAGCGATGCCAGACGATGTTCGTTGGCCATGTCGATGCCGCTGGAATTGGCGCGCTCGGAACCATACAGGTCACGCGGCAGCGGAATGCGCGGATGCGGCAGGCCGAAACCACCTTCCACGGTTGCCATCTGCTCGATCTGCGCAACCGGGTCGGCCACCAGTTCCTGAATCGAAATCGACTGGTCGGCGATGCGGTTGACGAACGAGGTGTTGGCGCCGTTTTCCAGCAGACGACGTACGAGGTACGCCAGCAGGGTTTCGTGGGTGCCGACCGGAGCGTACACACGGCACGGACGGTTCAGCTTGCCTTCGGCAACTTTGCCTACAACCTGCTCGTACAAAGGTTCGCCCATGCCGTGCAGGCACTGGAATTCGTACTGGCCCGGGTAATAGTTCTGACCGGCAATGTGATAAATCGCCGACAGCGTGTGGGCGTTGTGCGTGGCGAACTGCGGGTAGATGACTTCCGGTACCGACAGCAGTTTGCGGGCGCAGGCGATGTAGGAAACGTCGGTGTACACCTTGCGGGTGTAGACCGGATAGCCTTCCAGGCCTTCGACCTGGGCGCGCTTGATTTCGCTGTCCCAGTACGCGCCTTTCACCAGACGGATCATCAGACGATGACGGCTGCGGCGAGCCAGGTCGATCACGTAGTCGATCACATACGGGCAGCGTTTCTGATAGGCCTGGATCACGAAACCGATGCCGTTCCAGCCAGTCAGTTGCGGCTCGAAGCACAGGCGCTCAAGCAGATCCAGCGACAGCTCCAGGCGGTCGGCTTCTTCGGCGTCGATGTTCAGGCCGATGTCGTATTGCTTGGCCAGCAGGGTCAGCGACAGCAGGCGCGGGTACAGCTCGTCCATCACGCGCTCGTACTGGGCGCGGCTGTAACGCGGGTGCAGGGCCGACAGTTTGATCGAGATGCCCGGACCTTCATAAATCCCACGGCCGTGGGACGCTTTGCCGATCGAGTGAATGGCTTGTTCGTACGAGGCCAGGTACTTCTGGGCGTCGTGTTCGGTCAGCGCCGCTTCACCGAGCATGTCGTAGGAATAACGGAAACCCTTGGCTTCGAACTTGCTCGCGTTGGCCAGGGCTTCGGCGATGGTTTCGCCAGTGACGAACTGCTCGCCCATCAGGCGCATGGCCATGTCGACGCCCTTGCGGATCATCGGCTCGCCGCTCTTGCCGATGATGCGGCTCAGGGACGAAGTCAGGCCGGCTTCGTTGTGGGTGGAGACCAGTTTGCCGGTCAGCAGCAGGCCCCAGGTCGCCGCGTTGACGAACAGCGACGGGCTGTTGCCCAGGTGCGGCTGCCAGTTGCCGGTGCTGATCTTGTCGCGGATCAGCGCATCGCGAGTGCCCTTGTCCGGAATACGCAGCAGCGCTTCGGCCAGGCACATCAGCGCCACGCCTTCCTGGGACGACAGGGAAAATTCCTGCAGCAGGCCCTGAACAATGCCTGCACGACCACCGGCACTCTTCTGGTTACGCAGTTTTTCCGCAATGGTTGCAGCGAGTTTGTTGGTGGCTTCGGCCATCGGTGCCGGCAGGCGAGCCTGCTCGATCAGCATCGGCACCACTTCCGGCTCGGGGCGACGGTAAGCGGCGGTGATCGAGGCGCGCAGCACCGATTGCGGGAGGATGCTTTCGGCAAATTCGAGGAAGCATTGGTGAGCGTGATCGGTGTGGACTTCGCCCGCGTCGTCGGCGTCCTTGGCGGTCAAACCGTTCAGCTCGGTCAGGGTTGCACCACCCTCGAGTTTTTCCAGGTAATTGAAAATTGCCTGCTTGATCAGCCAGTGCGGTGTGCGATCAATCGAGGTTGCGGCAGCCTTCAGGCGCTCGCGGGTCGGGTCGTCAAGTTTGACCCCAAGGGTGGTGGTAGCCATATTTTTATCCTCATAGGTGCCGCAGTTGCGCGACAACAGCTGGCGGCAAGATTAGCCGCGAGCCGAAAGAGGTGCAACCGGGTGCAACCCTTTTTTGTCGGAATATTCTGCAACTCGTCAGGAAATAATTTCTGGTACGAAAGTGCTGCTCCTGCTTGGTGCTTTTGCTTCTAGAAAAGCGCTGTGACTGCGTTAAAAGGGAGCAAAAAGCGACTTCCGCAGGATAAATCCGACTGGGTGCAACTTATTCTCCAGAAACTGGTTGCACCTGTTTTGCTTTGTTGCATAGGATTCGCGCCCAAGGTGCAACCGGGGAAACCCTGCGCACCGGCCAATGGCTTTCCTGGGGAAACATTGGTCATAAATGCGTGGCCGTGCGAATCGTCTGTCAGACGTCAGTCTGCAAACGGTGCAACCGCCGCCGCTAAATAAAAACAAAGCCAGGGCACGTACGTAATGAGCGCAAGCAACCCAACCCTGATCACGTTCGTGATCTACATCGCAGCAATGGTGCTGATCGGCTTCATGGCCTATCGCTCCACCAACAACCTTTCCGATTACATTCTGGGCGGCCGCAGCCTGGGCAGCGTGGTGACGGCATTGTCCGCCGGCGCTTCCGACATGAGCGGCTGGTTGCTGATGGGCCTGCCGGGCGCCATCTACATGTCCGGCCTGTCCGAAAGCTGGATCGCCATCGGCCTGATCGTCGGTGCCTACCTGAACTGGCTGTTCGTCGCCGGTCGTCTGCGTGTTCAAACCGAACACAACGGCGATGCGCTGACCCTGCCGGACTATTTCTCCAGCCGTTTCGAAGACAAGAGCGGTCTGCTGCGGATCATTTCCGCAGTCGTGATTCTGGTGTTCTTCACCATCTACTGCGCTTCCGGCATCGTGGCCGGCGCCCGCCTGTTCGAAAGCACCTTCGGCATGTCCTACGAGACGGCGCTGTGGGCCGGTGCTGCGGCGACAATTGCCTACACCTTCGTCGGCGGTTTCCTCGCGGTCAGCTGGACCGACACCGTGCAAGCCACCCTGATGATCTTCGCGCTGCTGCTGACCCCGATCATCGTGCTGCTGGCTACCGGTGGCGTGGATACCACGTTCCTGGCCATCGAGGCGCAGGACCCGAGCAACTTCGACATGCTCAAGGGCACCACTTTCATCGGCATCATCTCGCTGATGGGTTGGGGTCTGGGCTACTTCGGCCAGCCGCACATCCTGGCGCGCTTCATGGCCGCTGATTCGGTGAAATCCATCGCCAACGCCCGTCGCATCTCCATGACCTGGATGATCCTGTGCCTGGGCGGCACCGTGGCCGTGGGCTTCTTCGGTATCGCTTACTTCTCGGCGCACCCGGAAGTGGCGGGTCCAGTGACCGAAAACCACGAGCGCGTATTCATCGAACTGGCGAAAATCCTGTTCAACCCGTGGGTTGCGGGCGTGCTGTTGTCGGCGATTCTCGCGGCAGTGATGAGCACCCTGAGCTGCCAGTTGCTGGTGTGTTCCAGCGCCTTGACCGAAGACTTCTACAAGGCTTTCCTGCGCAAGAGCGCTTCCCAGGTTGAACTGGTGTGGGTCGGTCGTGCAATGGTGCTGCTGGTCGCCCTGGTCGCCATCGCTCTGGCCGCCAATCCGGAAAACCGCGTACTGGGTCTGGTGTCCTACGCCTGGGCCGGTTTCGGTGCAGCCTTCGGCCCGGTAGTGCTGATCTCGGTGATCTGGAAAAAAATGACCCGAAACGGCGCACTGGCCGGCATTCTGGTCGGCGCGATCACCGTAATCGTGTGGAAGCATTTCGAACTGTTGGGTCTGTACGAAATCATCCCGGGCTTCATCTTCGCCAGCCTGGCAATCTACCTGGTCAGCCTGATGGGCCAGCCGAGCGTTGGCATGGTTCAGCGCTTTGAAGCGGCCGAGAAGGATTTCCATCTGAACAAGTGATGGGAATGAGCTGAAGCTCACAAAAGAACGGCCCGTTTCCTGCCAGGAAACGGGCCGTTTTTTATTGTCTGCAAGTTCTTTGAAAACACCGAGAACCCTGTGGGAGCGAGCTTGCTCGCGAAGGCGTCCTGTCATTCAAATCTGTTTTTCTGACACACCGCATTCGCGAGCAAGCTCGCTCCCACAGGGATTGGTGATGTTGTTGAGGGAAATGTCTGTAGTTGAAAGCGCCAATTTTTGAAGGGGAAAGTGAAGTTTCAAGTAGGGAAAATCTGATTTTCCGGTCACCCAACCTGCACTCCTTGCCCCTCATGCAGAATCGCCCGCCCTCAATCTGCAGAGAGACATCGGATGTTCGCGCCTGCCAATCAACCGCGTTTCACGTTGACCGTCGAAGGCGCCCAATTTGACCTCAAAGTCCTTGAGTTCACGGGCAAGGAAGCCATCAGCCAACCCTTTCGCTTTGACCTGGAACTGGTCAGTGAACGGCCGGATCTGGATCTGGAAAGCCTGCTGCACTGTCAGGCGTTTCTGAGTTTTGATGAAGGCGGTTCCGGTATCCACGGTCAGATCTATCGGGTCGGGCAGGGGGATTCCGGCAAGCGTCTGACCCGCTATCACATCAGCCTTGTTCCGCGCCTGGCCTATCTCGGTCACCGGATCAATCAGCGAATCTTCCAGCACCAAAGCGTGCCGCAGATCGTGACGCAGATCCTCAAGGATCACGCGATCCTGCGCGATGCCTTCGAATTTCGCCTCGGCAGCGATTATCCGCCCCGTGAATATTGCGTGCAGTACGCCGAGAGTGATCTCGCCTTCATTCAGCGCCTGTGTGCCGAAGTGGGCATTCATTTCCATTTTCAGCACAGCCCGGACGGGCATCTGATGGTGTTCGGCGACGATCAAACGGTGTTTCCGCGTCTGGCCGAGCCGACCCTGTACCTGCCGGGCAGCGGCATGGCTGCGGCGGCACCGGCGATCAAACGCTTCACCGTGCGCGTGGAAACCCGCACCAGCGTGGTCACCCGGCGTGATTACGACTTCACCAAGCCCCGGCTGGCGCTGCAAAGTCGCGCCGAGAGCGAACAGCGCCCGGTGCTCGAGGATTACCACTTTCCTGGCCGGTTCACCGAGCGCGAAACCGGCAGGCAGCAGGCCCAGCGCACGCTTGAGCGACATCTCGCCGACTACCGTCAGGCCGAGGGTCGCAGCGATCAATCCTCCTTGGTCAGCGGACATTTCCTGCAACTGAGCGAGCATCCGCGCCAGGATTTGAATGACCTCTGGCTGCTGACCGCTATCGAACACCATGGACGACAGCCGCAAGTGCTGGAGGAATCGGTCACCAGCGATGGCGACGAATTCCAGGGTTACCGTAATACCTTTCTCGCCACGCCATGGGACGTGTTCTTTCGCCCGCCGATGGGCCCGGAAAAGCCTCGGATGCTCGGCTATCAACCGGCCGTGGTAACCGGCCCGAAAGACAGTGAAGTCCATTGCGACGAGTACGGTCGGGTCAAGGTGCAACTGGCCTGGGATCGCGACGGCGAACTGAACGAGCATTCCAGTTGCTGGCTGCGGGTCGCCAGCGGTTGGGCGCATGACCGTTATGGCAGCGTGCTGATTCCGCGGGTCGGCATGGAAGTACTGGTGGGGTTTATTGATTCCGATGCCGACAAACCGTTGGTCATGGGTTGCCTGCCGAACGCCGAAACACCCGTGCCGCTGGACCTGCCGGCCGACAAGACCCGCAGCATTTTCCGCAGTCAGAGCAGTCCGGGTGGTGGCGGTTACAACGAATTGCGCATCGAAGATCGCAAAGGCGCCGAGGAAATCTACTTGCGCGCCCAGCGAAACTGGACCCAGCATGTGCTGAACGATCAGCAGGTGCAGGTGGATAACCAGCGCAGTGTCGTCGTCACCGGTCTCGCCAAGCATGAACATAAAGCCGATGAGCAGCGCATCACCCACGGTCAGCGCCAGACCGAAGTGAAGCAGGACGACCACCTCACGGTGACCGGCGATCGGCACATCCGCGTGAGTAATCAGGCGATCCACGCCAGCGCTCAATTCCACGTCAGCGCCGGCCAGCAAGTGGTGATCGACGGTGGGGCGAGCGCGACGATTCAGGCGGGCGGGCAGTGGATCAACATTGGCCCTGGCGGGATTTTCAGTAGCGTGCCGATTGTGGTGGGTGGTGCGCCGATGGCGGCGATGAGCGCGGCGCCGACCGTGCCGGGGTTGCCGGAAAAACTGGTGGCAGCGCCGGCTGCGATTCTGACTGCCGCGCAAATCATGAGCCTTAAGGGAGACGCGCCGTTCTGTGAAGAATGCGAGCGCTGTAAGGAGGGTGTGTGCCCAACTCCGACTCTGCCCTCGAACAGCTTGACTCACTCCCCAAAGCCTTCGGCCCGGCCAACGCCTTCCAGCGTTGAGCCGGGCTTTCATATTGTTGAACAGGGAATGTCTCGGGCAGCGCTTGAATCAATGTTGTTCCCGCAGCCGGATTCTGCCGTGCTGGATAAATTCCGCAGTCTTAATCCACAACTCACTCAATACGCAAAACCCGGTCAACTTATTGTCCTGAGTGATCCACGTAATACGCAGTGCACGCGCGAAGAAGCCTTATTGATGGAGGCGGCGCAGAAGGTTGATGCGGCGCTGGCGCCAATGAGTGATGCGGAGGCTGAGTTTATGGCGCGGCATCACGGTGAGATTCAGTCGTTTTTATCTCAGGGTTCGACGGCCGTGGGGATCGGCTCGGCGATGTTCAGTAATCATCTGGACAATCTTGGCAAGACGCTGAAAGAGCTGGAGATACTGCATAAGCAAACCTTCGAAAAACACGGAAAACTTCAGGGCGCTGATTTCTTTTCCAGGCGCAAACAGTTGATGGCGCAACTCGATGGCAGTCTTAGCCCGCTAGTGCGTAAAGCGGCTGGTTTACCCGATCATCCAAACTTAAAAAAAACGTTGGGTATTTCCAGCCGGAGTCTCGTTCACCATTGGAGCAAGGCTGGTATTGCGGGTGAGATTCCTGGATACGCAACGCATATTCAAGGCGTAAGTAAGGCCAGCAAGGTGATCAAGTTAGGTGGTTGGGTTGGAGTTGGTCTGGGGGCGACGGCTTCGGGGTTAAAGGTCAGGGAGACTTGCCGGTTAGGTACGGAGGAAGCTTGCAGGAAAGTGAAGTTCACCGAGACGGCGAAATTTGCCGGTGCATTTGGGGGAAGTCTCGGTGGTGGTATCGCGGGCTCTCTTGTATGCGTTGGCATTGGCTTGGGTACGGCAGGAACAGGTGGGGTGCTTTGCTCATTGGTTCTGGTCGGGGCTGGAACTTTTGGAGGGGGAGTGGGCGGCGAGATTTTGGGTGAAAAGGTTGGTGAGGTCATTTATGAAGGAGTCGGCACATGACGAGGGCTGATGAAATCTGGTTCGTTTTGACTTTTGGCGGAATGTTCTTTGGGTTTGCTTTCATATCTGTTGTCGGTCAGTTCTATCTCGTTCTATTCAGAATGGAGGCGATTTTTCGTTTTCTCAGTAATTCGCAAGGCGTGTTAGTTCGTAAGCCTTTGAGTGGTGGGGTTACAGGTGCTTATTTCATGTTGGCGTGCATCGGCTCGTACCTGCTCATGCCATCTCGGGCAATCAAGGGGGGGGCGTTGGATGAGAGTGACTTTCTGAGTTTTCCGAAGGGTTTGTTGCGTTTGATTCGCTATGTGTATTTATCAGCAATTGGAAGCTTCGTAGTGATGGTTGTTTTTTTATTGGTTGCGAACTTTATGGGGTGGCTTGAATGAAATTGAATGGCAGGCAGTTATAGGTTTATGAGAGACGATTCCGTTAGAAATTGGCTTCAAGCCCACCCCGTTGACAGTGCTGAACAACTCTTCGCCATCTTCTGCAATGCGAGCAGTGCCGAGCCGTTCAAAGTTTGGCAACGCTCGAAGTTTGCGTCGGCACCCAGCCCTGTTTGGGCGGAAACGAACTATGCCGAGTGGGATGCGGTGATGCCCTACGTGGGAATCGTCGACGCGGGCAGTGAGTTTCTGGATTGGATGGCGACCACGGAGTCTCG
Organism: Pseudomonas sp. MCal1; assembly: GCF_026341415.1. NCBI lineage: Bacteria > Pseudomonadati > Pseudomonadota > Gammaproteobacteria > Pseudomonadales > Pseudomonadaceae > Pseudomonas > Pseudomonas sp. MCal1. The sequence continues at coordinate 7,799 of NZ_JAKUMP010000020.1, read as the reverse complement.
CGACTGGGGCTGGCTGGCGGTCTCTTCGGCGGGGCTTGAGGCGGTGGTCGAGCACTTTCGCAGTTTGACCCAAGTGCTGATGCCGGACGGGAAAGCGGTGTTCTTCCGGTTTTGGGATGGGCGGTTTTTGTTGCCGATCCTTGAGTCGTCCGAAGTGGAGGCCGGCCAATTGCTGCCGGTTCTCACGCGAGGCTTGATCAACGGTCAGGCTGTCGAGATCGGGGGCAGGGCGCGGGTCTCGGGGCGGGAGTTTCCTTGGTGGACGGTGCCGGAAAAGCTGCTGGCGCAATTTGGCGATGAAGCCCGGATCAACAACGCCTTGCAGTGGTTGAGCGAGGAGCAGCCGGCGTTGTTCGAGGCGTTTCCCGCCGATGTCTTGCGCTGCAAGGTTGTCAGGTTTTTTGCGGTTACGGCGTCGGACGAATCGTCGGCTTCGGCATTGCTGGACTACTTGCGGGACGAGTCAGAGTGAAATTTCCGGGCAAAGGCTTCGGACGTTTCCTGCGAGTTGCGGCGGTTTGCGTGAACTGGTGGGCGCGGTGGTGCGGGGATAGTCTTTTGGCTGTCACTGCGAGAGTGGTGACAGGGTGTAGGAACCCTTGGAAAACTCGCCGTGCATTCGCTCTGCTCTTTGATTGCGGCACTTGAACGTGCCCATGACATTGTTCGCGGCGGCTGTGCGTGGGAACGCTTCGGCGTAGCTGAGTTTGGTGGGTTCCTCAGTTTCCTACTCTCGCGTACAGCTGCCACCCAAACCTGTAGGAAGGTCGTTGGCAGCTTCACTTAACCTGCCGAGGTGCAATAAATGTCGACGTTAAAACCCGATCCACCGTACGAGCCCTTCATCCCCCACCCCAACAACCGCCTCATGGCGCTGACCAGCAACTGCAACGACATGCCCACCCTGTTCATCGACACCCACGCCCCGCTCGATGTCCTGATGGACGCCGCCAACTACCGGATCCGCGCGGTCATCCAGGTCCTCGAAAACATGTGCATGCGCGGCTCGGTCGAATGCGACTCGGTCATCCTCAGCGACTTCGCCCAACTCTGTGTGATTCCGCTGCGTGACGGCTGCGATGTCTTGGATGTGATTGGCAAGCGACTACGCGCCATGCCGTTCTGACTCGATCGTTCCCACGTCGAGGCGTCGAACGGTCCGCGTGGGAATGCTTCCAGGGACGCTCCGCGTTCCAGGCGTCCACCGCAGTTGGGGCTGATACCCCATGCGACGCGGAGCGTCACGGGCTGCATTACCACGCAGAGCGTGGGAACGATCATCAGCACAGCGGGACGCCACTCAGCTGCGAGCCCCTGACTTGCCGCCCGGTAAAAGGTAAACTTCACGGCCCTCGCAGGAGCAGCCATGAATTATCGTCACGCCTTCCATGCCGGCAATCACGCCGATGTGTTCAAACACCTGACCTTGACCCGTCTCATCGCCTTGATGTCGCGCAAGGAGCAGCCGTTTGCCTATCTCGACAGCCACGCCGGCATCGGTCTGTATGACTTGCAGGGCGATCAGGCCAACCGTACCGGCGAGTACCTGGAAGGCATCGCGCGGTTGTGGGATCAGCCGGATCTGCCGGCGCTGACCGCCGACTACATGAACGTGCTGCAAGAGATGAACCCGGACGGCCAGTTGCGCTACTACCCGGGTTCGCCGGAACTGGCGCGGCGTCTGACCCGTTCTCAGGATCGGGTGTTGCTCAACGAGAAGCACCCGGAAGACGGCGTGCTGCTCAAGGACAACATGAAGGGCGACCGTCGTGTGGCCGTGCATCTGGGTGAGGGCTGGCATGTGGCGCGGGCGTTGTTGCCGGTGGCCGAGAAACGCGCGGTGATGCTGATCGATCCGCCGTTCGAGAAACTCGACGAGATGCAGCGTTGCGCGGCCTCCTTGAAAGAAGCGATCTCGCGGATGCGCCAGACCGTGGCGGCCATCTGGTATCCGGTGAAGGACCAGCGCGCATTACGTCGTTTCTATCAGGATCTGGCCGGCACCGGTGCGCCGAAGTTGCTGCGGGTCGAGTTGCTGGTGCATCCGCTGGATACGCCGAACAGCCTGAACGGCTCCGGGCTGGCGATTGCCAATCCGCCGTGGGGGCTGGAGGAAGAATTGCGTGAGCTGCTGCCGTGGCTGTCCAAGAAACTTGGACAAACCCAGGGTGGGTGGCAGATGGATTGGTTGATCGCCGAGAGCTGATCGCTGACCGATTGTTCCCACGCTCTGCGTGGGAATGCAGCCCGGGACGCTCCGCGTCCCAACAGCGGACGCAGAGCGTCCATTGAGGCATTCCCACGCGGAGCGTGGGAACGATCAGGCGTAGCGCGGGAGCGATCAGGGCGGGCTTAGTTACCCGCCAGGCTCGGTGGCATGCAAACGCCGGTGCCGCCAATCCCGCAATAGCCTTCCGGATTTTTCGCCAGATACTGCTGGTGATAGGCCTCGGCGAAGTAAACGGTCGGGGCCTGTTCAATCTCGGTGCTGATTTCACCCAGACCCGCCTTCGACAGCTCGGCCTGATACACGGCCTTGCTCTTCAGCGCTGTTTCCAGTTGCTCCGGCGTGGTGGCATAGATCACCGAGCGGTACTGAGTGCCGATGTCATTGCCCTGGCGCATGCCCTGCGTCGGGTTGTGCAATTCCCAGAACATCGCCAGCAGCTCTTCGTAGCTGACCTTGGCCTTGTCAAACACCACCAGAACGACTTCAGCGTGACCGGTCAGGCCCGAGCAGACTTCTTCGTAGGTCGGGTTCGGCGTGTAGCCGCCGGCGTAGCCGACCACGGTGCTGACCACACCTTCGCGCTGCCAGAAGCGACGCTCGGCACCCCAGAAGCAACCCAGACCGAAAATCGCGAAGTCGACGTCTTCGAAAAACGGGCCCAGCAGCGGCGTGTCTTCGAACACAAAGTGTTTTTCAGGCAGGGCCATCGGAGTTTCGCGGCCAGGCAGAGCTTGTTCTTTAGTCGGTAGCACGTTTTTGTTCACCAGAATTTCCGAGCGCAGAACCATGATCGTTCCTCTCAGTCAGGATGGGATGTAAATAAGCAGACCACCAGTGTGCCCAATGATGCCCGTTTTCGCACTATTCAAATGTGGGAGCGAGCTTGCTCGCGAAGGCGGCGATCCATTCAACATTTGCAGTGACTGACCCAGCGCTTTCGCGAGCAAGCTCGCTCCCACAGGGTTGGGGGGATTATGGGATTTAGAGGCAGAGCGGGCCGCGCGGGTAGCGCTTGAGTGCCTGGATCAGCTCGCCGCCCGGAATCGGCCGGTCGAACAGATAGCCCTGGCCGACGTCGCAGCGGTGGCGACGCAGGAACGCCAGTTGCTCGGCGGTCTCGATGCCTTCGGCCACGACCTTGAGCTTCAGGTTGTGGGCCATGGCGATCACGGCGGAGGTGATTTCCATGTCGTCCTGGTTGTCCGGGATTTCATGGATGAAGCTGCGATCGATCTTGATGATGTCGATCGGGAATTTTTTCAGGTAGCTGAGCGACGAGTAGCCGGTGCCGAAGTCATCCATGGCCAGGGTCAGGCCCAGGCGCTTGAGCTGATCGAGCTGCAGGTGAGTGTCTTCGGTGGCCTCCAGCAGCAGGCCTTCGGTCAGTTCCAGCTCCAGCAGATTGGCCGGCAGGGCTTCTTCCTTGAGGATGTTGGCGATCGAGGCCACCAGATCCGGGTCGGAGAACTGCTTGGGCGACAGGTTGATCGCCACTTGCAGTTTGCCCATGCCGGCGGCGGTCAGCGCTTTGCTCATGCGGCAGGCCTGGCGGGCGATCCATTTGCCGATCGGAATGATCAGGCCGGTTTCCTCGGCGACGCTGATGAACTGGTCCGGGCGGATCATGCCGCGTTCCGGGTGATTCCAGCGCAGCAGCGCTTCCATGCCCAGCAACCGACCGCTGCGCAGGCACAGCTTGGGTTGATAGAACACGTCCAGCTCGTTCTGGGTCAGGGCGCGGCGCAGGTTGTTCTCGACGAACAGTTTGTAACTGGCTTCGGCGTTCAGCGCTTCGGTGAACACCTGCACCTGATGTTTGCCGTTGGCCTTGGCCTTGTGCAGGGCGAGGCCGGCGTTGCGCATCAGGGTCTGCGGGTCGCGGCCGTGCAGCGGCGCGCAGGCCAGGCCCACGGAGCCGGTGACGCTGATGAGCTGGTTGTCGACGAACATCGGTTTGTCGAGGGTCATCAGCAGCTGGCTGGCGATCTGTTGGCCGGTCTCCAGGTCAGTGTCGTCGAGCAACACCGCGAATTCATTACTGGCGAACCGCGCCAGGCTGCCGCTGGAACTCAGGCTGTTGCGCAGGCGCCGGGCCAGGCTGATCAACAGTTTGTCGCCGGTCTGGTGGCCGAGGCTATCGTTGATCCGCTTGAAGTTGTCGATGTCCACCAGCAGCAGGCTGATCGGGGTATCGCTGTCCCGGGCGAAGCGTTCATCCAGGTTGCGGATAAATGCAGGCCGGTTACCGAGGTTGGTCAGGTTGTCGGTATACGCCAGACGTTCGATACGCTGCTGCGCCAGTTTGGACTGGGTGATGTCTTCGTAGATGCCGATGTAATGCGTCAGCTCACGGTTGTCGCCGTACACCTTGGAGATCGATAACTGGCCCCAGTAGGGTTCGAGGTTTTTCCGGCGGCTCTTGAATTCGCCCTGCCAGCTGTTGCTCTTGGCCAGCGCCGAGGGCGCGTCGAACAACAGTTCGCTGAGGTTTTCCAGGGCCGGCAGCTCCGCCAGGCGCTGGCCGTGGACTTCCTCGGTGGTGTACTGGGTGATCGCGGTGAAGCTCGGGTTGACGTACTCGACCACGCCGTCGCAATTGACCAGCAAAAAGGCGTTGGCGCTTTGCTCGACCGCGCGCTGGAACAAGTGCAGGGCGCTGGTGGCGGTGCGGCGGTTGTGATTGTTGATGACTTGGGCGAACTGGTCGGCCAGTTCACCGGCAAAGGCGATTTCGTCGGACTGCCAGGCGCGGGTGACGCCGGTCTGCTCCAGGCACAGCACGCCGACCACCTGGCCGTCGACGCGGATGCTGGCGTCGAGCATGGCGTTGACGTCACGGGGGCGCAGGGCCTCGGCCATCTCCCGGGTGCGCGGGTCGCGCATCGCGTTGTTCGCGTCGATGGCGCGACTGCTGTGCAGCGCTTCCATGTAATCGGGGAAGCCGCTGACGTCGATGGCCTCCGGCAGAATGTATTCCTGAGTGGCGCGGTGGTAGGCCGAGATCGGCACCAGTTTCTGGCCTTCCAGATTCCATAGGCTGGCGCAGTCGATTTCATAGATGTCGCAGGCGCAGCGCGTGATCAGTTCGGCGGCTTCTTGCAGGGAATTCTGGCTGCTGTAGCGCTGGCGGGCCAGCAACAGGATCAGATCCTGCTGGGCGCGCACCCGCTCCAGATGCTGCAGTTGCTCCTGCTGGGCACGCTGGTTGAGCTCAAGGGCGATTTGCAGGCGCGAGTTCTGGGTTTCCAGGTCGACGGACGGCAGCGCTGGTGCTTCGTCGAACACGTTGTCGACCGCCAGCAGGTAACCGCGCAGCAAGTGACGGTTGTGCTGTTTGTAGGCCTCACCGAGTTCAAGAATGCTCAGGGCGCCGGCGGCGGTGTGCAGGGTGTAGCGCACCAGATAGTGCGGACTTTGGCCGAGTTGCTGCTGGATCGTGTCATGCAGCTGATAGCGCGCTTCGGGCTCCATCAGGCTGGCGTAGGGCGAGCCGACCAGGGCGCAGAGTTCGACGGCGGGCTGGCCGAACTGACGTTCGCAGTTGGGATCGAGAAACAGCATCGCCCAGCTGGCTTCATTCAAGCGCTCGAAACGCAGCATGCCGAGCCGCGAGGGCACAGGCAACTGCGTCACTACCTCGGCCACCATACGGCTGGCGGCATCGGGTTGGCTCTTCATGAAGGGAACTCGCTTGGAAATTTGCTGAACGCGCCGGGCTCTCGCCCTCTTTACTGTTGCCTGCGGCAAGGTTGCATCATTGCGGCACTGACTGACAAGAGACATGAAGGCCAAGTGCTATAAGAATATGTCGGCTGCAGTGAACATTTCTCCAGCGCTTGCCGGAAACTAATGCTTTCAAGCGTGGTGATGCCCGTTCCAGAGCCTTCTGGCATCCGGAACGGTCGTTGCCGCTGGATTCACCGCAACGGAATATCGATCGATTGCAGAGGCTTGCCATCGCGGTCGTGGTAGTTGACCTGGATCCGCCCGGCCTCGACCACCATGTGCGCGAAGTTGTCCTGGCTGATGACCTGACTGGTCAGCGCGTGCCGGTATTCGCCTGACTCGGTCTGTGCCAGTGGCGAGTCGAGCCTGAAGGTCGCGGCGGTGGCGTAGGGCAGCAGTTTGCTGTTGCTCAGCGGCGAGGAAACGACGGTGTGTACTTCAAAGTCCGGGTCTTCGCTGTGGCTCAGGCGACTGGTCAGCGAACCATGCACATCGCCGGAAATGAACACAACGTTTTTGAGCCGATGCTTGCGGATGGTCTCCAGCAGGCGCAGGCGCTGTTCGGGGAAGCCCGCCCAGGCATCGTTGCCGTTCAGTTTGCGGTCGGGGTAGAACATGACGCTGGTGACCACGAACTTGACCCGCGCCGGGCTGTCGACCAGCCACTTGCACAAGGCCTGTTCCTGTTCTTCATCGAGGATGCGGCGGTTGTCGTTCGACAAGTTGCGGCGAGTTCGGCTGTCCGTTACAAACCATTCGATATCGCCGTCACTGAATTGATACCAGTAGTGCGTCAGAGAAGTTCGATCGATAGTGCCGTTAGTTGTTGTTGAACAGATCGGGCTATGGCTGGCTTGATAAATATCGTAAGCCGCCATTGCATTGCGATAGAGAGTTTCGTCGGACGTGTTGGCGTTCATGGGCCAGTTATCTTCTATTTCATGATCATCAAGAATCATGTAAGTCGAAGTCTCCGACATCAGTCGTCGAATATTGGGCAGGGAAAACGCCGCACGATACTTTGCAATGATCTCGTCATAGTCGCGGTCAGGAGCGAGCAGGTTCAAATCATCGGCGTAGATCTGATCGCCACACATCATGATTGCGCTGACTGCCGGTCGTGCTCCTTCGATCAATTGGCTGATGGACGCGAAGATCCGGTCGCCCAGATGCGGGAGGACAGGGATGCCGGAGGTCATGCGCAGGTAGCGACAGGAACCAAGGATGTAGGCACGCGGCTGTAACGGCTGATGGCTGCGGGTGCGCAGGCGATACGTTTCCCGTGGCCATTGCAGCGGCAGCTCCGCCACGCTGTGGACGGTGTGGACGGGGCTCATCGGGCTGAACCAGCCGGTCTGGTATTCATATTCGGTGTCGGCTTGCAAATGATCGAGTACCAGCACCTCAGTCATGTCGCGAGTTGAATCAAGCTTTACAAACCGGCCCGTTTGCCATTGTTTGGAATCCAATGGCCGGTAACGAATGCCGGCAAATACGGCCGTGTTATGTTGCAGTCCGCCGCGAATAAAGATTCGCGCCTGATGAGTTGTTGTGTGGCCAACGATCGGGCCGACAGTAGGTTTCAGCATGTTCGAATCCATTCGAATAGAAGTTGGTGATGAACAAAGTTGCCCCGTTTTATTGGTGCAACTTTAATACGCCAAGGTTAGTTGCCTGTTGCTGAAAAATATCAACAGGAAGTGGACTTGAGGTGTGGCTTATATCAGCACGAGTTGTGGGAAAAGTTCGGGCGGAAGTTATTTCAGGCAAAAAAAAGGTTCTTCACGGAATCTCGGGAAACACACAAACAAGAACGCCGATTTGATTGATGATGTTCGTGCGA